>CP128433.1:353750-707500 GCA_032615215.1 Microbulbifer sp. MKSA007
CCGTCTGTAGATTTTCAGCAGAAACAAAATATTGAATAGCGCGAATATTCCATGCCTGAATTAATACAACCTATGACAGAGCGCTTACAGCTGCGCCAGTGGCGAGCGGAAGATAAGCCTGTACTTGCGGAAATGAATGCCGACCCCAGGGTGATGGAGTTCTTCCCCGCATTGCTGACGCGACAGCAGAGCGACGCCGGTGTGGATCGCAGTATTGCGCATATTGAGAAATACGGCTGGGGCTTTTGGGCCTTGGAGCTGAGAGAGACTAAAGAGCTTCTTGGATTTGTCGGCATGAAAAATGTGACCGAAGATTTGCCCTTCACTCCAGCGGTAGAGATTGGCTGGCGCTTGGCCTTTCCCTACTGGGGAAAAGGCTATGCCACGGAAGCCGCACAAGCCTCTTTGGATGTAGCTTTTAATGTCCTGAATCTCAGCGAAGTCGTTTCCTTTACTGCACTGCAAAACCTTCGTTCCCAGCGGGTGATGGAGCGGCTGGGTATGCGGCGGGATTCTCTCGTCTTTGAACATCCACTGGTCCCCAGCGAAAGCCATCTGCAGCGGCACTGCCTTTATCGCTTAAGTGCTGATGATTGGAAAAAATCTTGATGTGATTAGCTTCAGTTAGCTCGGGAACCATTACTTTTTCTTGGGTTCGGAGAGGGGGTGAATATGAGGTTCACCCCCTCTTCAACAATAACCAAGCAAATATAGCCCCACCATTAATTTCAGGTGAGGGCAGGGAGTTCTCGCTATGGGTTGTCTTAAATCGGCCTTTATAACGGCAACTGGTTTTCTGCTAGCGACTTTGCATACCGGCGTGTCCGCCGAACCTTTACTTAAAGTTAGTAAACGCCCTGATGGATCAACGCTTTACTGGTCTTTAGAGCAACCATCGGCTAACGGGAAATATGGCTTGTTTCTGATAGCCCAGGGATCTGGCTGCCTGCCAGCTGTTAAAAATACTACTATCCAACAGGCTAAAGAGTTAGTGGCAGGATATGCTGTTTTATTGGTAGAAAAATATAGTGTAACTCACTCTGACAGCCCGGAAGAGCAATTTAAAGATTGTTCAAAAGAGTATGTAGCTAACCATACCGTTGAGCAGCGTGCGGTAGATGTAGAGCAGATTGTCGACGAACTGCGCGGGGCTGATTGGTGGAATGGCAAGCTGGTCTTGTTCGGCGGTTCCGAGGGTGGTGATCTTGTTGCACGACTGGCGCCGAGGCTAAATCCCGATGCGGCAGTGGTCTTTTCAAGTGGATTGGGGGAATCCTTTGCTCAAGTGCTAAAGAGTTTGGTTCCGCCCCACGTAGCTAAAGAGGTAGATGCCAAACTCGCCTATGCCCGAGCTAACCCAGAAAGCGCGGAAGTCTGGGGTGGAAACTCTATGCGTTGGTGGGCCGATGTCGTCGATCGGGTACCAGTTAACGATTTATTGAACAGCCATGCCCCCGTATTATTGATCCAGGGTACAGAAGATAAATCTGCCCCGGTCAGTTCCGGCCGAGCAGCACAAGATGCCTATGCATCAGCCGGACGTTGTGAGCTGACTTATTGGGAGTACCCCGGTTACGATCACTATATGACGGATAAGGATGGTGTAAATCACCGGGGAGAAGTTTTTGAAAGAATTTCTGGATGGATCAAAAAGACTGCACTAAATGGAGCTCCCGGGTGTATCTCTGATGCCGGTAAAAGTTGAGACTGATCAATGAATATAAGAATCCAATTAGCCGCAATAGTGATGGCCGCTTATTCCAGTTTTTCGGCAGCGGAAAACTATGCTGTCTTACCACAACTGGAAACCTACAAGGTACCAGAATCCTGGCGTCAGCCGGTAGCGCCTCTAAAGATTGCAGGTAACACGTGGCAAATAGGTACCGAGGGAATTACCTCACTGTTATTAAAAGGCAAAGAGGGATCGATTCTAATTGATGGTGGCATGGAGCAGACGGCTGAGCATTTATTGGAGAATATGCGCAGGTTGGGAGTCGCCCCCTCGGATCTCAAGTTAATTTTGCACAGTCAGGCCCATGCAGACCATGTAGGTTCCTTAGCCGAGCTAAAACGCGTAACTGGTGCACAGGTAGTAACCAATGCCGAGTCAGCGGTGTTAATGGCTCGCGGTGGTGCCAATGATATTCATTTTGCCGACGAACTTTTATATCCGCCAATAAAGGCGGATCGTATCCTGCACGATGGCGAGCAAGTGGTTCTAGGGGATTTGCGTCTACGCGTACATTTTATCCCAGGCCATACACCAGGCAGTATGGCCTGGACCTGGGAAGACAAAGTTGATGGTAAAACTAAAGATATAGCTTATGTGGATAGCCTTACAGCGCCCGGTTATCAACTGATTGATAACCGCCGCTATCCCAATATCTTAGAGGACTTCCGCACAAGCTTTGCCCGTGTGCGGGATTTACCTTGTGATTTACTACTTACCCCTCATGCACCTGCCAGCGGTTGGGAGTTTAAAAACAAAGCTATACAGAAAAAATCAGTAAGCTGTCATCAATATGCAGAGAAAGCGAAAGAAAAATTAAGTGAAAAGCTGGAAGCTGAGAAAGATCCAGCTGACTAGATATTTGCGCTACAAAACATGGCTCGGCATATTAATGCCGGGCCAAAAATTGATGCACCTTTGGCACAAGATAGAAATACATTAGTGGGACCAGAATAACGGTCATTATTAGCGCTTTTAAACCAATTGCAATTTGCAATTCCAGTGCCTGCATCCCTAGAAGTAATAGAGTAACAATAGGGTAAACCAATGCCCAGATGCACAGAGCATGTAGTATCGGTTTCTTCATTTGTTCAATTCCTCCATAAATTTAGAAATTGTCTTAAAATATCCGGGCAAGATTTTCTGTAGAAATTTTTTTCCATTCTCAGTAAGTGCTACACATTTTGCCCTGCCATCGCTGGAGTCTGCTTCCATAACGATGAGCTCATCTTCCACCATGCTTTTCAGGGTTCGTGTCATTACCGGGCGAGAAACATCGATACGCTCTGCGATTTCTGAAGCCAGCAAACTATCTCTTTGAGGCTCCCGGTCGATAACGATCATTACCAGGAAGCGCAGCTGGGAGGTTCCGTGTTCAGAAAAATATCCCTCCAGCTCCCGCAATAGCAGACTCGCATCCCGCATCATGGTAAGGGCGCCCTGAACGGCAGCGGGATCTTTTACAGAAAATCGTTTGGAATATCCCTCAACCATCTGTTGTGAGGGAAGTTCTTTGAGAAAAAACATAAGGGTATTAAGCTAACCTCTCCAGCTTATTGATCTCCACAGGCTCTTTTAGCCACTCTTTATAGGCTTCGAATATCGGAGCGATATAGGGCATAGCGTAATGCTTGTCTAAGTCTTCCTGACTGCGCCACTCCTCGTATAAAAACAGGTTTTCCCTATCCTCGTGCACAGAAAACTGCAGGCAGCCCTCTTCCTCCAATGTATTAGCCACTATGGACAGGATGGCCTGTTTGGCTTGCATGAAGAATTCAGCCTTGGGGGAAATCTTGGCAATAATGAATAGATGCTTGTTCATACATAGTGCCTTTATATAGCGATGGTTATCATGATAACTACATGGGTGGTTATGTCAACTGATCGCCATGTCAATAATTGCAATGATTAATGGGAATGAATACAGGCCTATTTTAAGTGGGCTGGGTTTATAAAATACTGAAATCACTAGGGGGAGAAATAGCAAGAAAAATCAAAAATACAGTAAAGCCTCACTGTAGGATGAAGGTTAATTGTTCATGTACATGCAATCGGACGAAAAGTTGTCGACAAGTTGAGTTGCAACAATTTGTCGAATAATGATCGAAGCTTTTACTGGGTGAGGATAAATATGCCTTTATGGATGAATCGAACTGCAAGAGATACTCGCAGAATTATAGAAAGAGTTATCTTAGCAGCAAGAGCTCGGGGTTGTATTAGAGTTGTTGAGTTTTCACAATCCCCTGGAAGTAAAATTCACACTGTACTCACTAAAAGGGGAGTTGGAGATGGTATATGTATAGCACTAGCACTTTATTGGCTTGAGGGGCAAATTAAAAACAGGGGCTATCTAGACCCTATGGTCGGGCAGAATAAGAGAGTTATTGCTGATGCTCTTTCGCCGGCAATAGAATTATTTAATGCCACAAAAGCTGCGAATACTCAGATGAAGGATGCCCATTTGTGGATGAATACTCACGGTTTCGTAGGAAATATGCCCCGTAAAGAATATGTCAATAGACTTAGAAATTGGGTTGGTGATTACTGCTGTCAGGGGCCAGATATAAATCAATTTCGAATAATTTCCACTCGAAGTTTTCATTCGCATACTATGGCCTTGGATCTTGAAAGTTTGATATTTTTTGATCCAAATATTGGGACTTTCCAATTTAATTATCTGGCGCACCTGAGGAATTTTTTAAGCGATGTGATCTTTCCTTATGGGGTTGGGGGACGTGAACAAGGTGCACAATATTTGGGGCGTAAAGTGCTCCATGTTTTGGAAATGGGGTCTTATAGTCGGGATCCTAATTTAAATTACTTCATGAGCTGATATTGAGTATCCACCTCAGTTTACGAATAAAGGTATCGAGACCGGTATAGATTCCTCGGGATGTGTAAGTGTTCATATAGGCAAGTTATGCCGTAGCCGTTTGGCGCCTGTCCAGATTGCGATACGCCAAAGCTTCAGCAATTTGAGTTGTGCTTATACGTTCAGAATTAGCAAGGTCTGCCAAGGTTCGGGCTACTTTAAGGACCCGATGGTAACTACGCGCGGATAGCCCCAGTTTTTCCACCGACTGTCGTAAGAGGTGCTTTTCCTTTTCCCCCAAGGCACAGTGCTTTTCCAGCTCTGCGCCTTTTAACAGGTTATTTGTCTTACCTTGCCGCTGTATTTGTTGCTGGCGTGCGGCACAAACTCTCTCTCTCACGGTATCGGAAGTTTCTCCGGGAGCTGAATCCTGTAATTGCACAGCATTCATAGCGCCCACCTCTACCTGCATGTCGATACGATCTAGCAACGGGCCTGAAAGCTTGTTGCGGTATCGATCTATCTGGTCTGGGGTACAGCGACAGCGGGGCTCGCCTAAATACCCACAAGGGCAGGGGTTCATAGCCCCAACCAGCTGAAAGTGGGCGGGGTAGGTGACTTGGGCTCGGGCGCGGGAGATTCGCACTTCACCATTCTCCAGGGGTTCCCGCAGTATCTCCAGAGCGTGCCTGGGAAATTCGGGCATTTCATCGAGAAAAAGGACTCCCCGGTGCGCGAGGGATATCTCACCGGGCCTTGGGGTGCTGCCACCACCGACCAGCGCTGTTGGTGAGGCGCTGTGGTGCGGGGCCCTGAAAGGGCGCAGGCTCTGGTGAGGTAGGCCTGCGCTGGAGTAAACGCTCGCTACCTCTAGTGACTCTTCAGTTGTCAGCGGGGGCAATATACCCGGCAGGCGGCTGGCCAACATGGTTTTGCCGGTGCCGGGAGGACCGTAAAAAAGCAGATTGTGGCTCCCGGCTGCTGCCACTTCGAGAGCGCGGCGGGCTTTTAGTTGGCCGCGCACATCGGCCAAGTCTGCGCAAAGGTGCTCTTCGGCAATAGGCTCTACAACAGCTTTAGGCATAGATTCACGTCCATGAAGTTCGGCGCAAACCTGCAGCAGGGAGTTGGCAATGCTGACTTCGCCGGTTGCCAGCGCGGCTTCCGCACCGTTCTCGGTAGGCACAACGAGTTTACGGTCTTCATTGGTGCAGGCTACGGCTGCCGGTAAGCTACCACTTACTTCCCGCAAGGCGCCAGTGAGTGCTAGCTCGCCAATAAATTCATAACGTTCCAGAGTTTCGGTGGGAACCTGTCCCGAGGCGCTGAGAATGCCGATGGCGATGGCCAGATCGTAGCGGCCACCTTCCTTGGGTAAGTCGGCGGGGGCGAGGTTGACGGTAATACGGCGCTGGGGGAAGTCGAAATGACTATTGATTAGGGCGCTGCGGACACGGTCGCGGCTCTCCCGCACCGCCGCTTCCGGTAAACCCACAATATGAAAAGCAGGGAGGCCATTTGCCAGGTGGGTTTCTACGGTAACCAGAGGTGCAGAGACCCCGAGCTGAGCTCGGGAGTAGGTGACTGAGAGGCTCACGATTTCATCCTTGAAGTGGCTCCCTGGGCTTAGTCCTTGGCGGCGCTGTCTCTCTGCGCCAGGGCTTGCTCCAGCATTTCGACCTTATCCTCGAGTCGTGCCAGCTTTTCCCGGGTCCGGCGCAGTATCTCCACCTGAGTGTCGAACTCTCGCTGGGAGACCAATGGCAATTTATCCAGTGATACTTCCAGAGCACTGCGCAAGTCACTGGTCACCACGGCGCCCTGTTGTTGTAGCTCTTTCAGCAGCTGTTGCAGTTTATCTGCTGCCACGGGCATTTCCTCGCTAAATAAGATGGATATGAATAGCACGGGATTGTAACCCAGTGCATTTTTTGGAAAAAGCAGCCTAACAGCGCACCGTTCTGAGCGCACCTTAATCTTTACCTCCCCACTTCAGTGCAAAGGAAGAAAGGCAGTTCCATGTTGGTGCAACACTTTGCCTTCGAGTTTCTATTCGTACGAATTTTAATAATTCAGTTACTCCTAACTTATTGATTTTGCTTGTGGTTGCAGTGTTGGCATCAAGTCTGCAAACAATCTGTGCAGGTGTCCCATTAACGATCATTGGGAGTCTGGGAAAGTAGCAGTTCACGAGACGCAAGCGACCCTCTGTCACACCCGACAGTGAAGGACTGATTGCAGGCGGCGCCATAAAAGCACTCGAAAAAACAGCTTCAAAAGCCTTGGAGGATCAAAGTGGAAAATAAAATGTATAAAGTTGCCACTCTCGTCACCGGTGCCGTTCTTGCACTGGGCGCTGCAAATTTATCGATGGCTGCCGAGGGCGGTCCCAGCATTAGTGCCAATGTGGGTCTTGTTTCTGACTATCGATTCCGTGGAATTAGCCAGACTGATGGAGGCCCCGCAGTACAGGGTGGTGTCGATGTTGATTTTGGAAACGGCATTTATATTGGCACCTGGGCATCCCAAGTGGATTTTGATTACGGCTCCGATGAAACCGATTATGAACAGGATTTTTACGGCGGTTATAGCGGAGATATCAATGACAGTGTCAGCTTTGATGTTGGCTACATCTATTACGCCTATCACGGCGGTAATGCCGATGAAGATTATCAGGAAATATACGGCAGCCTGAGTTTTTCAGATTTAACGTTGGGGTTTGCCTATTCCGATGATTATTGGGCGGATACCGGTGAATTTTATTACCCTTATGCGGAATATAGTTTCGCTCTTCCCTCAGATCTTTCTCTCGATCTACATCTGGGATTAAACCTCTTTGAAGAAGAAGGTTTTCTCGATGGATCTGATTCCTATATCGATTACTCCGTTTCCCTCAGTAAAGAATTTGGTGGCTTGAGCCTGAGCGCTTCTTTCGTGGGCACCGATGTTAGCGATAGCGAATGTTACGAGACTGACTGGTGCGAACCTACATTGCTCGCCGGCGCGACTTATACCTGGTAATACAAAAGGGCCTTCGTTAATGCGAGGGCTCGTTTTCTTTAGGGGAATACCATGAAATTAATCACTGCAATCATTAAACCCTTCAAGCTGGATGCTGTGAGAGATGCCCTGCGGGAGTCGGGGGTTAATGGTGTAACGGTCACTGAAGTGAAGGGCTTTGGTCGCCAAAAAGGGCATACGGAATTGTATCGCGGTGCAGAGTATGTGGTGGATTTTCTTCCGAAAACCATGCTGCAAATAGCGGTGGCAGATTCGCAACTGGATGCGGTTATCGAAGCAATTGGTTCCAGCGCGCAGAGTGGCAAGATCGGTGACGGAAAAATATTTGTCGCAGAGCTTGAGCAGGTTGTGCGTATACGTACCGGAGAAACCGGTAATGCAGCAATTTAATTAAAAACCGAAAACATAATTTTAATAAATATCCAGATTTGAACGGAGAGGAATATGGAGAACCAAATTTTTCAATTGCAGTATGCAATTGATACTTTTTACTTTCTGATGTGCGGCGCCTTGGTAATGTGGATGGCCGCCGGCTTTTCCATGCTGGAAGCCGGCTTGGTGCGCTCCAAAAACACCACGGAAATTCTCACCAAGAATGTGGCCCTGTTTGCGATTGCCTGCATTATGTATCTGCTGACTGGCTACGCCATTATGTACGATGGTGGCTGGGCATTGTCCGGTATTGAGGCGTTTAGTCTGGAAGGCGTTCTCAGTGATTCTGCAGAAAATGGTTTTGAGGGTGACTCCGTTTATTCCGGAGCTTCAGACTTTTTCTTCCAGGTGGTCTTTGTAGCTACCGCCATGTCTATTGTTTCTGGTGCGGTTGCCGAGCGTATGAAGCTGTGGAGCTTCCTGGCCTTTGCAGTAGTTTTGACCGGTTTCATCTATCCACTGGAAGGTGCCTGGACCTGGGGCGGCAAAGAGGTTTTCGGCCTGTACAATTTGGGCAATCTCGGTTTCTCTGATTTTGCCGGTTCCGGTATCGTGCATATGGCGGGTGCAGCGGCTGCGCTTGCTGGTGTCTTGCTGCTGGGCGCGCGTAAAGGCAAATACGGCCCCAACGGTCAGGTGTATGCTATTCCCGGTGCTAACTTGCCGTTGGCAACCTTGGGTACCTTTATCCTGTGGATGGGCTGGTTTGGCTTCAACGGCGGCTCGGTGCTGAAACTGGGAGATGCTGCCAGTGCACACTCCGTAGCCATGGTCTTTGTGAATACCAATACCGCTGCTGCCGGTGGTGCTATTGCTGCACTGATCACCGCCCGTATCCTGTTCGGTAAAGCGGATCTGACCATGTTGCTAAATGGTGCCCTGGCCGGTCTGGTGGCAATTACAGCGGAGCCTTCGACCCCGACTGCATTGCAGGCAACCCTCTTCGGTATGATCGCCGGTGTGTTGGTGGTCTTCTCTATCATCACCCTGGATAAGCTGAAAATTGATGATCCGGTGGGCGCTATCTCTGTACACGGCGTTGTCGGCTTGCTCGGTTTGCTATTGGTACCTGTGACTAACAATGATTCCAGTTTCAGCGGGCAATTGATTGGTGCACTGACCATCTTTGGCTGGGTATTCGTCAGTTCATTTGCAGTGTGGTACCTCCTCAAGCTCGTCACTGGTATCCGTGTGAGCGAAGATGAGGAGCAAGAGGGTGTTGACTTGACCGAATGCGGAATGGAAGCTTACCCGGAATTTATGAACAAGTAAGTTAACAGTGTCGGTGCTGCCCCATAGGCGGGGCAGTGGCCTGGGTAAGGTTCTCTCGACGAGGACGAATCAGGGGAAATACTCAAGATGAAATTGATTACGGCTGTAGTAAAGCCCTTCAAATTGGATGATGTACGCACTGCCCTGTCTGAAGTGGGCGTGCAGGGAATGACCGTCACCGAGGTAAAAGGTTTTGGGCGTCAAAAAGGCCATACAGAACTTTATCGTGGCGCCGAATATGTGGTGGACTTCCTACCGAAAGTAAAATTGGAACTCGCTGTTGATGATGAGATGGTGGACTCCGCTGTTGAGGCAATCACCAAGGCGGCGCAAACCGGCAAAATCGGTGACGGCAAAATCTTTATCACGGCTCTCGAAGAAGTCATTCGTATCCGTACCGGTGAAACCGGTAGCGAAGCTGTGTAACCTGTTTGATAACTCTTTCATAACGTAGCGATTGAGTATCATAAGCCCCGCAAGGGGCTTTATACGCACTTCTGATAAGTCCCGCTATCTCGCCTTCGATCTTTGTTATCTATTTTGCTTGAAATACCTGCTACGGGGGCAGGCGCAAAAATCTGCATAACTAACTGAAATATTCCCATTTCATTTCCCAACAAAAAACTCTACAGCCTCCTCCTTGTGTTACTGGCACGGGGGTGGGGAACTGCCTATAAATTAATCGCCGCTATTGACGCGGTAGGGGATCGCCACTGAAAAGTGGTTGTCAGTTTTGTAGATGCCGCGGGAAAGGGGCGGCACAGAGGTACTCCCTCTGTAACAGGAGTAAAGGTTACAGGGTTTTAGCTATGAAAGATGGTTATGAAGATCAGGGTAAGAACTCTCGCAGCAAGGACTCCGAGGAATTTGCAGAAGAACGCAGTATCACCTCTCGCCAGCGCGCCAGAAGCCAGTTAAGTTCCGATGTAGAGGAGTTTCTCGCCGGTGGCGGCGCGATTAGTGAAGTTGATCCAGAAGTTACCGCCGACCCCCGCGCAAACCGCAGCCAAAATACGGCAGCCGCCCTATCTAATCTCTCTGGTCGCTGTTGCTCCTCCAGCAGGAGGAGTGACAGTTGGCCAAACCCCTCTCAGCCTCTCAGAGCTTTTACCGATTGAGCAGTTTCGGTAGCAGGCGCTCCAGGACTTCGCCGATATAGGATAGGAATAAAGTGCCCAGGCTAGACCGGTAGTACTGGGGATCAGCAGAGCCTACCGCTAGGGTGCCAAGTTGATTGCCCAAAGGAACGACGGCAGCTGAAGCGATATATTGCGCTTTTTCCGCAAACAGGAATTCTTTTTCCCGTTGGCGCAAAACACCGCAGATGGGACGGCCGTTACGAATTATTCCGCCAATTGCCGTCTCGGCATCGGAAAATGTGCTGGTCTGAACTTGTCCCAGGCTTTGGCGGGAAGCAGATATTGGCTCGAACAGAGTCAGGCTGGTGAACTCAACATTGAAGTCAGCGGCGAAACTGGCGTAGAGAGCTTCTGTGACTTCACCGATATTTTCAGCTTCCAGCAGTGCAAGGATAAGTCGGCGGCTATTGAAAAATAACTGGTCGTTGTCCCGGGCGTTGTGCAAGAGCTGGTCGAGGCGCTGTCGCATTTCGATATTGCGCTCACGCAGCAAATTCGTTTGGTGGGTCATCAGCGACACGGTCTTGCCATTTTCCCGCGGCAACTTGATGGTTTCTAGCAGTTCCATGCGCTCTTCAAAGAACTCCGGGTTTTGAATCAGGTAGCGAGCTACCTGCCGTGCCAGCAGTTTATCGTCACGCTGGGTTTCCTTGTGAGTGTCGCCGGCAATCTCTTCGGGGGGCTGATTGGCGTCTGTGTGTTCCATTGTGTTTGCTTTTTCTGGCACGGGGATGGGGCATCGGACAACTGATGTGGCGAAGCGTTCTGCTCTCTGAGTTATCCCGTACCCGCTTGTGGCGGGTTTACTGCCAAATACCCGGACAATTGTTTAGAGAATAATCTGCCCGTGAAAAACCGTGGTTGCGGGCCCGGTCATAGTAACTGGCTGGCCGGGTCCGCTCCAGTGAATTGTCAGTGTGCCGCCGGGGAGCTGAATTTGGACTTTGTCATCCACCAGGTTTCGCAGGCGAGCGTATACCATGGCAGCACAGGCGCCTGTGCCACAGGCACGAGTTTCGCCAACCCCGCGCTCAAATACCCTGAGCTGGGCTTCGGTGCGTGTATCCACTTGCAAAAAGCCAGCGTTGACCTTTTGTGGGAACCGCGGGTGGCGTTCAATTAGGGGCCCGAGTCTTTCTACCGGTGCGGAAGCGATATCTTCCACCAGCAGAACCGCGTGGGGGTTGCCCATGGATATAGCACCAATGGTGAAGGTCTCCCCGTCCACTTCCAGGGGATAGGACTCTGCACGGCGATCGGCGGAAAAAGGTACTTTTTGGGGCTCGAGGACCGGTGCTCCCATATCGACACTAACCTGATCCCCGTCCAGCACTCTCAGGTGCAGTAAACCGGCGGCAGTTTCTACTTGGATATTTTTCTTACCGGTAAGGCGGCGTTCACGTACAAAGCGGGCAAAACAGCGGGCGCCATTGCCGCAATTTTCCACTTCGCTGCCATCGGCGTTAAATATGCGATAGCGAAAATCCGCCTCGGGTGTGCGGGGCGGCTCCACCAGCAGTACCTGGTCGCAGCCCACGCCGAGGCAGCGGTCTGCCAGGCGACGAGTTTTTTCCGGGGTCAGTTTAATTTTTTGGCTGACGCCGTCGAGCATCACGAAATCGTTGCCGAGCCCATGCATCTTGCTGAATTTAACGCGCATTCCATTTCTCTGTTCGTACTGATTTTCCGCGGCGTTAGCTGCGGTTTGGGGCCCGGGCTGAAAAATGGACCCCACTGCGATGCAAGTAGCTGATCAGGCTTTTTGGGGACAGTGGTCTCACCGCGAACCAAGTCGGCAAAAGTCTCCCGCTCACGCACCAGGTAAGTTTTGTCGCCATCCACAAGTACTTCAGCAGCGCGACAGCGGCTGTTGTAATTGGAACTCATGGTGAAACCGTAGGCACCGGTCGACAACATGGCTAACAGCTGCCCCTCTCGCAGAGATTGGGAGCGGTTTTTACCCAGGAAGTCGCCCGTTTCGCATACCGGACCGACAATATCCCACAGGGTACTTTCACTCTCGTCCGGTGTCACTGGCACAATATCCTGCCATGCTTGGTAAAGGGCCGGACGCAGGTTGTCATTCATGGCGGCATCGACGATAGCGAAGTTGTGCTCTTCGGTACGCTTCAGGTATTCGACCCGGGTCAGCAGGGCGCCGCCGTTGGCGGCAATGGAGCGGCCGGGTTCGAGAATCAGGGATAAATTGCGTTCGCCGATACGCTTGTGGACCTCCGTCAGGTAATCCCCGACAGGGGGTGGTTCCTCACCCCGATAGCGCACACCGAGGCCTCCGCCCAGATCCAGGTGTTCCAGGGTAATTCCCAGCTCGGCGAGCTGATCGATAAGGACCAGCAGGCGATCGAGTGCATCCAGGAAGGGGGCGACTTCGGTGAGCTGGGAGCCGATATGGCAGTCCACACCGGTAATTTTCAGGTGCTCGGAATCCGCCGCGTGCTGATAAACCTCGATCGCCTTGTCTATGGCGATGCCAAATTTATTTTCTTTGAGACCAGTGGAAATATAGGGGTGGGTTTGGGCATCCACATCGGGATTGACCCTGATGGAAATCGGGGCGGTCTTGCCACACTCTGCGGCCACGCGCTCAAGGCGGTCAATTTCCGCTTCTGATTCAATATTGAAGCAGTGCACTCCAACGTCCAGAGCGCGCCGCATTTCCTCTGAGGTTTTACCCACTCCGGAAAATACGATTCGCGATGGGTCGCCGCCGGCGAGCAGCACTCGCTCAAGTTCCCCGCCGGAAACAATATCAAAGCCCGCCCCCAGCTGTGCCAGCAGTGACAGAATGCCCAGGTTACTGTTGGCTTTTACTGCGTAGCAGATTAATCCGGGGCGATTGCCGAGGGCCTCGGCGTAATCCCGATATTGCCGTTCAAAGTGTGCGCGGCTGTAGACATAAGTGGGGGTGCCGAAATTCTCAGCTATTTGTTCCAGTGAAACCTGCTCAGCCCACAGGCTACCGTCGCGATAACTAAACTCTCTCATATGACCGGTTCTTACTCTTCTAAATCTTCCTCGACATTGGAGTCATCCGCTGTGCCCGATTCGTCGTCGACTTCGATAGTCGGGCCGGTCTCAATGGTGTCATCGATATCAAAATCGGGCCCGTAGCCGTCTTCAGATTCAATTTCATCAACGGTTTCCACCGCTTGCTCTGCTGCAGAGCCGGGCTCGCCGGGTTGTGCTGCACCACTGGTGGGTACTGTCTCCGGCGGGCCACCTGGAATATTGGAGGCGGGCATGGCGGGGTCCTGTGGAAGATAGAGAGGACCTTTTTGGCCACAGCCCAGTAACAGTGCGGTGGCACCGATGGTGATGGTTAATAGAGAGAGTCGTTTTTTGAGCATCGATAACATCCTGAGAGTCGGAGATTCGCAGCGGCAACCGGCAAAAGCCTGATAGTATAGCGGCCCACCTGATTCAACACATTACACGGTAACAGAAGTAACCAAAGATGAGCCAAGCGGAATATGATGCGGCTGTGGAGCAGACTCTAATCGGTATTGAGGATGCACTCGATCACTGTGATTGGGATATTGACTACGAACGCAGTGATGCGGTGCTGACCCTGACCCTGGAAGACAATGGCAGCCAGGTAATTCTCTCGCGCCAGTCTGCCAACCGGGAGTTGTGGGTCGCCGCCAAATCCGGTGGCTACCATCTTTCTTTTGAAAACCCCGGTTGGAAGTGCACCACGACCGGTGAGGACCTGCCGACTTTGCTCGACCGCGTATTGAGCGAGCAGCAAGGCGAACAGGTTTCCCTCGGATTATCCGCTTAAACAGCGCTTAAGTGCGCTGCGAAATCTCTTCCCGTGCGCGTTTACAGGCCGCGCGCACTTGGTTCGGTGCGGTAC
Organism: Microbulbifer sp. MKSA007; assembly: GCA_032615215.1. NCBI lineage: Bacteria > Pseudomonadati > Pseudomonadota > Gammaproteobacteria > Cellvibrionales > Microbulbiferaceae > Microbulbifer > Microbulbifer sp. MKSA007. The sequence continues at coordinate 368,033 of CP128433.1, forward strand.
CGCCAATATGATCGCGAGCCGCAACCGAGCCCTCTAAAGTCAGCACCTCAAATACATCTTCGCCAATTTCTGTTGAGAACTGTTGTAGTTGGGCCAGGCTGAGTTCGGATAAGTCTTTATCCTGTTCAATAGCAAAGGATACGGACTGCCCGACAATTTCGTGAGCATCGCGGAAGGCCACCCCTTTGCGTACCAGATAATCGGCCAGATCCGTCGCGGTGGAGAAGCCCTTGGCCGCAGCTTCCAGCATATTTTCTTTTTTTGCCTTCAGTGCCGGCGCCATATCGGCAAACGCGCGCAGGCAATCCAGTGCGGTATCGGCGGCATCGAATAGTGGCTCTTTATCTTCCTGGTTGTCCTTGTTGTAGGCCAGCGGTTGGCTCTTCATCAGTGTCAGCAGCGCAATCAGGTGGCCGTTAACCCGGCCCGTTTTTCCGCGCACCAGCTCCGGAACATCGGGGTTTTTCTTCTGCGGCATAATTGAGGAGCCGGTGCAGAAGCGATCGGGAAGGTCAATAAAGTCGAACTGGCTGGAAGTCCACAGCACCAGCTCTTCACTGGCCCGGGACAGATGGGTGAGCAGCAGCGCGGCGAAAGCACAGAACTCGATAGCGAAGTCCCGGTCGCTGACTGAGTCGAGGGAGTTTTCTGTGGGGGCATCGAAGCCCAGCAACTCCGCTGTGCGTGCGCGATTGATCGGATAGCTGGTGCCGGCCAGTGCTGCGGCTCCCAACGGTGAGCGGTTAACCCGTTTGCGGCAATCCATCAGGCGCTCGAAATCCCGGCTCAGCATGGCATTCCAGGCCAGTAAGTGGTGGCCAAAGGTCACCGGTTGCGCGCTCTGTAAGTGAGTAAAGCCGGGCATAATGGTATCGGCTTCGCGCTCCGCCAAATCGACCAAGCCATTTTGCAGGCGGGTCAGTTCGGCAGCAATCAGATCGATGCGCCCACGCAGCCACAGGCGGATGTCGGTTGCCACCTGATCGTTGCGCGAGCGGCCGGTATGCAGTTTCTTGCCAGTGGCACCAATGCGTTGGGTCAGGCGCGCTTCGATATTCATATGGACATCTTCGAGCTGCACAGACCAGGGAAATTCTCCCGCTTTTATCTCTTCGGCGATGCCCTTCAGGCCGTCGGCTATCTTGTGATATTCATCAGCACTTAATACCCCCACTTCTGACAACATCTGCGCGTGGGCAAGTGATCCCTGGATGTCTTCCATGGCCATGCGCTGGTCAAAAGTCACCGAGGCGGTAAATCGCTCGACAAAGGCATCGGTGGCTTCACTAAAGCGGCCGCCCCAGAGTTTGGCGGCAGGATTGTTGGCGGACTCGGAGGGGGATTTTTCGTTACTCATGGTTTTCCTGGCTGCAGTGAGATGAAAGGCTGGGGAGCTTGGTGATATCTTGCGCTTGGAACTTTGGGACAATCAAGAATAACAACTGCATGTCATTCCCCTGGCCGTCGGGCATTATAACGCAGAAAATTCGAAAATATCGCACAGGAAATAAGGATTCTGCGCTATCTGGGCAGCTTCCGTTTCTGCCAGACCTCTGCAGTGTCACCTCTCTGGCGGTGCTGGTGTTGATGGGGGAATTGCTGGCATTGGTGCTGGTCCTGGCCCTGGATGGTTTACCGGAATTCAGTTGGCAGCGCCTGGGGCTGATCTCTCTGGTGATCCAATGGGTGATATTGCCCTCGGCCGCGCTACTTTGCCGGCTTCGGCCGAGCCTGGCGAAAATGCCCCACAAACTCGCTGGCGGCTTGAGTTTTATTGCAGTGCTGTCGGTGCTCATATTGGTGATGGCAGTGCAGCGCTCCCTGCGCGCGGTGTTGTTGCAGACCAGCTTTGACAGCTGGGGGTTTGCGGGCGACTGCCTGCTTGGGGCTATTTGTGCGGGGGTGGTATTGCGCTACGCCTATCTTCAGCAGCAACTCTACAACCAGCAGCAGGCGGAGCTCGGTGCCCGAATTGAGGCACTTCAATCGCGGATTCGCCCCCATTTCCTCTTTAACAGTATGAACAGCCTGGCTAGTTTGATCGCTGTTGATCCTGATCGCGCGGAGCGATTGGTAGAGGATTTATGTGCATTATTTCGTGCAAGCCTCGCCGATCCAAAGCTGGTGCCTTTAGCGCAAGAGATTACTCTAGCCCAACGCTATTTGGAGATTGAAGCCCTGCGTCTGGGGGAGCGTTTACGCCAGAGTTGGCAGCTAGACGCGGGCCTGGATAAGGTTCAGCTGCCCAGTATGTTGCTTCAACCCCTATTGGAGAATGCGGTGTTGCACGGTGTGGCACAGTTGCGGGCAGGCGGAGAGATCAGAGTACAACTCTCGCAAGAGGGGGCATGTTCAAAGTTGTTATTGAAAACCCATTGCCACAGGACAGTGCAGTTCCTGCGAAGACAGGTAATGGCATGGCGACAGAGAATATTCGCCAGCGTCTCACTGCATACTACGGCGATCGCTTCAAATTTACCGCCCGTCGGGAGGAGGGCCGGTACCGGGTCATACTACAGCTACCCTTATCTCCCCGGGAAGTGGACCGGCGGGAAATAGAGTCCACCACAAATTCCAAGAAGACTATCGAGGTGATGGAGTGACCCAATTGCGCGTACTGATTGTTGATGATGAGCCTTTGGCTCGTGCCCGTCTGCACCGGCAGTTGGAGAGGATCGATAATTGTATTGCTGTAGGAGAAGCGGCAGATATTGAAGCAGGACTATCACAGATCCGCGAACTCGACCCGGACCTTGTGCTACTGGATATTGAAATGCCCGGTGGTAGCGGCCTGGAATTGGCTCAGCAGTTATCCAGCTTCGTGTGTCCGCCGGCAATAATTTTCTGCACTGCTCACGATGAGTTTGCTTTGCCCGCTTTTGCCACCTCAGCGGTTGGTTATCTATTAAAACCTGTGAATGTCGAACAGCTGCGCGAGGCAGTTTCCAAAGCGCAGCGTCTGAGTAAGCCGCAGCAGCAGTTGTTAACCAAGCAGGATCTGGAGGAGCCCAGTGGCCGCAGCCGCATTAAGGCGATAAGTCGCCTGGGGGTGGAGCTGTTGGATGTAGATTCTATCCGCTGTCTGGTTGCGGACAGCAAGTATGTTGTAGCCCATCACGCCGCTGGAGAGACCATTCTGGATGAGTCTCTAAAAGAGCTTGAGAGTGAGTTTGGACAGCGTTTCGTGCGTATTCACCGCAGCGCGCTGGTGGCTGTGCAATATATTGTTGGGTTGCGCAGGGACGGTACAAATTACCGGGTAGAGCTGGATGGCGTAACAGCAGCGCCGCTGGTGAGCCGGCGCATGCTGCCTTCGGTAAAAGGGTTGATCGCAGAGATGTGTTAGAGCTTAAATGCTTCCGCGGATAAAAACAGCGAGTACGGCTGCCACCATTAATACCGCAAAACTTACCCTGATTATTCGCGCCTGCCTGGGTTTATGAAAAACCGGCCTCAGGCTTCCTCCTAAGCACAACCAGATAAAATCCACCGCAGCGGCTACCAGTAAACAGACCAACCCTGTGGCTAAATAGCTCAGGCCACTCTCTTCAATCGGTAGTAAGAATTGGGAGAATATGGCAAGGAAGGCGGCATAGGCCTTGGGGTTCAATAAGTTAAAAATAAACCCATCCAGCAGCGACGGAGGCTGAGCCGTCGCCGATTCGCCCTGCTCCAGTACCGGGGCCGTGGCAATTTTGATCGCGATATAGCCAATATATAAGGCACCGCAAAGCTGAACCGCCAAGCGCGCTTCTGGCCAGGCAGCCAGCAGTGCGGCGATGCCGGCGGTTGCCCCGACAATGGCGACACTCAGGCCAAGCAGGATGCCGATAAGGAAACCGCTGCTTTTTCTCACTCCAAATGTCGCTCCCGATGCGGCCAGGGCAAGTGGTGCCGGGCCAGGGGAGCCGAGTAATAGAGCGGTTGCTGCAATTAGTGAAAAGAGTGCTTCTAACATATTTTTTGGTCCTACTTCCCGCCTGCAACGTCAATAAATGAACCGGTAGTAAAGGTGGATTCATCACCGAGTAGCCAAGCCACAGCTTTAGCCACTTCCTCTGCTCGTCCCCCACGCTTGAGTGGAATCGCAGACTTTACTCGCTCAATTCTGTCTGCTTCGCCACCATCAGCGTGCATTTCTGTATAAATAAAGCCAGGCCTAACACCATTTACGCGAATCCCTTCATCGGCAACTTCCTGGCTGAGCCCGATGGTCAGCGTATCGACAGCGCCCTTACTCGCTGCATAGTCGATGTACTCGTTAGGTGATCCCGAACGGCTGGCAGCAGAGGAAATATTCACGATGGTTCCTCCAGTGCCCCCATTTTTGATAGACATTCTTTTGATTGCTTCCCGGCAGCAGAGCAGGGTGCCGGTGATGTTGGTACGCAGGATTTCATTGATGCGCTCAGCGTCCATCGTTTCGACGCGCATTTGCGGTTTAATGATTGCCGCGTTGTTAACCAGGCAGCTAATTGGGCCTAGTTGCTCGTAGACCGTATTGAATAGCTGAACAATATCTTTCTCTGAGGAGACATCGGCGTGAACGGCTATTGCTAAAACACCAAAAGATCGAAGTTCGACGATCAGTTCTTCCGCTTGCTGCTTGCGCTGCCGGTAGCTAATGGCAATCTGGTACCCCCTGTGGGCAAGTAATTTGGCTGTCGCGGCACCAATGCCCCGGTTGCCACCAGTGATCAAGGCGACTTTTTAATTCATATTGATTGGTCACTCTTTTAACGGGATATTGCGCAGGAGAATAGAGGATTATTGAAAGGCTATTTTCTTCCAATAAAAATGCTGCAGAAAAGAGCCCGCGAGATCATTCAATCATTGGGCGGGATCAGCTTTTGCATCGCGGAAATATCCGCAGCGGATTATACCGGGGGAAAACCGTTTACAGGCTGGGGACCTTTGATATGTCTGTAAACGGTTTTGATCTGGCTGGATCGGGGGCTAGTAGAGCTGAGGACCACCGTCTCCGTACTCTGAATCATTTTGTAGACTCAACTCGCCAGCGGCACTATTTAAGTACTCGGCATCGGATTCGGATTTGAGCTTAATCATCAGGCGCAAATCATTGGCGGAGTCGGCGTGGGAGAGGGCATCCTCATAGGTAATTTCTCCCCCATCGTAGAGCTCGTAGAGTGCCTGGTCGAAGGTCTGCATTCCCTGCTCACCAGAGCGCTTCATCAACTCCTTGATCTTATCCACTTCGCCTTTGCGGATCAGGTCCGACATCAGCGGGGTATTGATCATGATCTCAAGGCAGGCACGGCGGCCATCGCCATCGGGGGTCGGTACCAGCTGCTGGGCCACCATCGCCTTCAGGTTGAGGGACAGGTCCATAAACAACTGTTTGTGGCGGTCTGCCGGGAAGAAATGAATGATCCGATCGAGGGCCTGGTTAGCATTGTTGGCGTGGAGGGTGCACAGACACAAATGGCCGGTCTCGGCGAAAGCGATGGCGTGGTCCATGGTTTCGCGGGAGCGGACCTCACCGATCAGAATAACATCTGGTGCCTGACGCAGAGTGTTTTTCAGGGCTACATCAAAAGACTCGGTATCCAGGCCCACTTCGCGCTGGGTCACAATACAGCCGCGATGCTGGTGGATAAATTCGATCGGGTCCTCAATGGTGATGATATGGCCCTTGGTGTTCTCATTGCGGTGGCCGATCATGGAGGCGAGGGATGTGGACTTACCGGTACCGGTGGCGCCCACAAAAATAATCAGCCCGCGTTTGGTCATGGCCAGGTCTTTGAGTACGTCGGGTAGTCCGAGTCCATCGATAGTGGGGATTTTGGTTTCGATGCGACGCAGCACCATACCCACCAGATTGCGCTGGAAGAAGGCCGATACCCGGAAACGCCCCACGTTGCGCACTGCAATCGCGAAGTTCAATTCCTTTTGCTCGGCAAACTCGCGCCGCTGTTTCTCGTTCATGGTTCCCACCACCAGCTCGCGCGCTTTCTCTGGCGTGAGCGCGGTGCTGCTACAGGGCACAACTCGGCCGTGCAGTTTGATGGAGGGCGGGACGCCCGCCGTGATAAATAAATCCGAAGCGCCCTTCTCTACAACCAGTTGTAGAAGTCTTTCAATATCCATGGTGATTACCGCGTTTTATCTCGACTTTTCTTCCCCAGATTGGGGGCGGGTTTTGGCCGTTTAGAAGTTCTCCGGCATCTTGGCTTTTTCGCGAGCCACTTCGCGGCTGATGATGCGGCGTGCCACCAGGTCTTCCAGGCATTGGTCCATGGTCTGCATGCCGACGCTGGCTCCGGTCTGGATGGCCGAGTACATCTGCGCGATTTTGTCTTCGCGGATCAGGTTACGGATGGCTGGGGTACCGCGCATAATTTCGTGGGCAGCGACCCGGCCACCGCCGTTTTTCTTCATTAGCGTCTGGGAGATAACGGCCTGCAGGGATTCCGACAGCATTGAACGCACCATGGCTTTCTCCTGCGCCGGGAATACATCCACCACACGGTCAATGGTTTTGGCGGCGGAAGTGGTGTGCAGGGTGCCGAATACCAAGTGACCGGTCTCTGCCGCAGTCAGCGCCAGGCGAATGGTCTCCAGGTCCCGCATCTCACCCACGAGAATGATATCCGGGTCTTCACGCAGTGCAGAGCGCAGCGCTTCGGCAAAGCCGTGGGTATCCCGGTGCACCTCACGCTGGTTCACCAGGCACTTCTTGGATTCGTGCACAAATTCGATCGGGTCCTCGATGGTGAGGATATGCTCGTATTTATTGTCGTTGATGTAGTCCATCATCGCCGCCAGGGTGGTGGACTTACCGGAACCCGTGGGCCCGGTCACCAGTACCAAGCCACGGGGAGTATCTGAGATCTGTTTAAACACCTGACCCATTCCCAGGTCTTCCATAGTGAGAACCTTGGAGGGAATGGTCCGGAATACGGCGCCGGCACCCCGGTTGTGGTTAAAGGCGTTTACACGAAAGCGGGCGACACCGGGGACTTCAAAAGAGAAGTCTGTTTCCAGTAGTTCTTCGTAATCCTTGCGCTGCTTATCGTTCATGATCTCGTAGATCAGGCCGTGTACCTGCTTGTGCTCCATTGAGGGCAGGTTGATACGGCGCACGTCGCCGTCGACACGGATCATCGGCGGCAGGCCCGCCGAGAGGTGTAAGTCCGAGGCGTTTTGCTTGGCGCTAAAGGCGAGGAGTTCAGTGATATCCATACTGCTACCTTATGGTTCTTGTTTGGGCTCAGGTAAAATCGCCGCTCAAATCGGTAAGGGCATCAGTATATGCGCAAAGAGACAATCGTCGAAAACCTGAATGCAGTAGGTGAGCGGATTGTGACATGCTGCAACAACTGCGATCGCAACCCCGCAGAAATTACCTTGTTGGCGGTTTCCAAAACACGACCGGCGGAAGACCTGCGGATTGCTTTTGCTGCTGGCCAGCATCACTTTGGCGAAAATTATTTACAGGAAGCCCTGCAAAAACAGGATGCCCTGTCCGACCTGGATATTCACTGGCATTTTATTGGACCGCTTCAATCGAACAAAAGCCGCGCTGTGGCAGAGCGATTCCAATGGATGCACACGGTGGATCGCTTAAAAATCGCCCAACGTCTGTCGGCACAGCGTCCCAGTAATATGGCACCACTCAATATCTGCTTGCAGGTGAATATCGATGGCGAGCAGAGCAAGTCTGGCATAGCTCCACAGGATTTGGTGGCTCTGGCGCGTGAAGTGATGACATTGCCGGGGCTATGCCTGCGTGGCTTGATGGCGATTCCCGCTGCTCGTGACAATGTATTTGAGCAGGAAAAACCATTTATCCAGTTGGCAGGGTTGCTGCAAAGTCTTCGTGAAGAATTTCCTGAGCAGACCTTCGATACTCTATCCATGGGGATGTCTAAAGATATGGAGGCTGCTATTGCCTGCGGCGCCACTATTGTGCGTATCGGCACAGATATTTTTGGGGCACGAAACTATTCTGCATGACAGAATTAGTACGCAAGTAGATTTTTTGGGATACGGGATGACAAAATCTGGGACTGTAGATGTATTGCTGCTGCTTTTGTCAGTGAGCGCGGTGCTATCTCTGTCTGTAACAAATAGTGTACTGGTGACTTGGGTGGCGCTTGAGTGGTTGGCTTTTATCTGCCTGATTGCATTTGTTTCTCCCAAAATCTCATTGGTTACCGGTTTTTTGAATTCGGCAGTTATTGGGATATTCGGAGATAAAAGCCGCTACTGGCTTTGGATATTGGCGATTGTTCTGAACTTGATCGCGATTGTGGAAACATTTCCTTTTTTGTTTAGTTAATCAGGGGCTCCTTACATAGTTAAGTTCTAAAAAGAAAACGGCCCTAAAGGCCGTTTTCTTTCTCTGGGAACAAATAATTATTGTTCATTCAAGCTGAGCTGCTTTTTTTGATCTTCACTCAGCAGGTGTTGGGCAAAAAAGAGCGCTGTTGCCTGGGTAAAGGCATCACTGTTCTCTTTCTTGCGGTAACCGTGCCCTTCATTGAGTGCGTTCATATACCAGACTCGATTGCCATTCTCGCGAAGTGCAGCCACGATTTGCTCAGCTTCGGTGACAGGTACCCGAGGGTCATTTTGTCCCTGCACTACGAGCATTGGCACCTGGATCTTGTCTACATTGTTGTTGGGGCTGATTTTTTCCAGGAAAGCGCGCATCTGCGGATCCCGCTCATCACCGTATTCGACTCGACGAAGGTCGCGACGATAGCTCTTGGTATTGGTGAGGAAGGTGACAAAGTTAGAGATGCCGACGATATCCACTGCTGCTTTTAAACGATCTGAGTAGTAAACACTACTGGCCAGCACCATATAACCACCGTAGCTGCCGCCAAACACAGCAACGCGTTCCGGATCCAGATCAGGCTGGGTAGCAATCCAATCCAGAAGAGCACCGATATCCCTAACTGAGTCCTCGCGCTTGTAGCCGTTATCCATGGCTAGGTAGCTCTTACCATAACCAGCGGACCCGCGTACATTTGGAGCAATTACAGCAACGCCAAGTTTTTCTAGCCACAGCTGGTATGTGCTGGAAAACATGGGACGGTACTGTCCTTCAGGGCCACCGTGGATTGAAATAACCACAGGTACGGGGCCTTTGGCATTGCGCGGCTTATAGACGAATGCGGGAATTTCACGCGGCTTTCCATCCACCTCGTCGAAAGTGGGATAGTGCACCAGTTCGGGTTCGACAAAGCTTTCGCTGTCGAGACCACCGACTTCACTAAATGTCCATCGGGTAAGGTCACCACTGGATAGCGGGCGGCGGCCAAGGTCCATTACAAAGGAATCGGAGGGAGTTTTAGGCGTGTTTAGGGTTAGGGCCAGCTTATCACCTTCGGGGTTAAATTCTATTCCACCGATAAGACCGATCGGCAGCGAGTCGACCTTGCGGTAGCGGTCATTGCGTGGATCGTATAGATAGAGGGAGGACATACCATTTTCGTTGGCGACAAAAGCGCCGCGGCGACCGTCTTTACTGAGGATAAAGCTACTGATATCCCAGGGGATATCGGAGGTAATTATCTTTTCATCGCCACTCTCCAGGTCTTTGCGGATCAGTTGGGTAAATTCGCGCCCTTTGTCAGAGATGATATAAACCGAGCGACTGTCATAACTGAAACCCGCTGGGAAATTGCGGGAATCAGCCTCTTCATCGCCCGTACCGGCGAGTAGTGAGACTTCGCCGCTGTCGAGATCCAGCAAATGGACATTAGATCGAGTGGAGGAGATATATTGCATGACCAAAATTTGGCTGCCGGATTGTGAGAAATCACTGGGACCCCACCAACTGCCATCCTCAGACTTAAGGATCAAGCGGTCTTCTTTTTTGTCACCGTCGAAAGTGGTTAGCCATATATCATTGGCCCTGCCATCTCGGCGAGTACTCTGGTAAGAGATAGCGGAGCCCTGCTTATTCCAGAGAATACTGCCATTGCGAGACTCACCATCGGTAATCATCTCGCTAGTGCCATTTTCTGTATCAAACAGGAAAATCTGGGCGTATTCATTGCCGCCGGCATCCATGGTGAATGCCAGTTGGCGGTGCTCCGGGCGGGTAGAGATGCCACCTATAGGTTCTTCGAAAAAGGTTAGCTGTCGGCGAGCGCCACCTGCATTCTCTACCTTGTGTAATTGAGAAACTTCGCCGAAGCGGGTACTGACATAGATACCGTTACCGTCAAGGTCCCAGCCCCGGAAGCTAGCTGAGCGTACGTTCTGATAACGATTGAGCTCATTGATGATAGTTTGGGGAATGTTTGGCACATCTTCGAGTACCAATTGGCCGTTGTTTAGCGTACGAGTTTCTACTGCACCAGCGGCACTGGTCGCAGTGATCAGTGTCGCTATAAGCAGTGAACGCCATCCTTTTTGCATACTGTCCTCCGTTAGGAGCCACTTGGTATGGCTCTCTTGTTATTTGAATCTGGCGGCCACATATTAGCGGAGTGCCCCGAACGGGGAAAAGCAACAAAATTTTTGTAACCGCCCAAGGTGATATGAGTGAGTACAGCGATCCCTAAGATGGTTTTTATTGGTGGCGCCGGCAATATGGCGGGGGCAGTGATCGGTGGTTTGGTGGCCTCCGGTTATCCGGCGGACCGGATCACTGCTACAGGCCGTGATCGGGACAAACTTAATGCTTTTGCCGAGAGCCATGGGGTAGCTATTAGTGACGATAATGTTGCCGCTATTGTTGATGCCGATGTAATTGTACTGTCGGTGAAACCGCAAGTTATGCGAGAACTTTGTGAGGGACTGAAACCCCATTTGGTGGATCGCTCGCCCTTGATTATCACTTTTGCTGCGGGAATTCCGCTCGCGGCTTACCACCGTTGGATGGGAATGCACCTCCCTATTGTCAGGGCTATGCCTAATACCCCGGCCCTGGTGCAAACCGGAGTTACCGGTCTTTATGCCGATAGCAAGGTTACGGGCGAACAGAAGGAACTTGCCGGGCGCATCGTCGATGCGGTAGGTATCTCATATTGGGTTGAGGAAGAGCGCGGCATCGATCAGGTGATTGCGGTAGCGGGATCGGCACCGGCTTACTTTTTCCAGTTTATGGAGGCCATGATTGATGCGGCTTCCGCCGGTGGCCTTGCCCGTGCGGATGCGGAGCGCCTTGTGTTGCAAACTGCCCTGGGCGCCGCCAAACTGGCGGTCGCCAGCGATGTTGACGTCGCCCAGTTGAAGCGCAATGTGATGTCACCAGGTGGAACCACTGAGCGTGCTGTTCAACGGTTCGAGAAGGGTGGGTTGCCGCAGTTAGTGGCCGATGCCATGCGCGATTGCGAGGAGCGGGCGACGGAAATGGCAAAGGAATTGGATCGGTAACAGGTTCCGGTCCAATTGGGTAGGTGCAGCGGTGGCTGCTGAAAATCTTTTTGTTTAGGGTTTATCCATGGTCAATACCTTCAGCGATATCGGCGTTTATGTCGTGGGCATACTGGGCATTTTGTTCCTTTTCGCCGTGTTATTGCGTTTCCTATTGCAGTTGGGCCGTGCGGATTTTTACAACCCCATATCTCAGGGCGTTGTGAAGGTTACCAACCCTTTGTTGCTGCCGCTGCGCAAAGTGGTGCCAGGACTTTTTGGCGTCGATATGGCCTCAGTAGTACTGGCGTTGATAGTCGGTTGGGCGATGATTATGGCTTGCGCCATGATCGCAGGTTACGGCCTGGTTAACCCCCTCAGTGCCCTGCTGTGGTCGTTGATCGGCTGTGTCTCCACTGTGATAGCGATGGTGTTTGTCGGCTTATTGGTCTCCATCGTTGCCAGTTGGATTGCGCCGAATAGCGGCCATCCAATTCTAATTTTACTGCACCAACTCCTGGAGCCATTTTGCGGACCTGTGCGACGCTTGATCCCGCCGTTGGGGGTGATTGATATCAGCCCGATATTTGTCTTTATCCTGCTCACTGTGATTAACAGGCTGCTTATTGGTTTTGCCCAAATGGCCAACATGCCGGCTTTCGTGTACAGCCTGTTTTGGCATATCCCCGGCTTTTAACCGGACTCTGATCACCCCAAAATATCCCCTGCACCTTTCAAGCCCCGCCCTCTGGGGCTTGCGCAGTTGTTCGAAGGTTTCTTAAATTGTGACCGGCTGAACATTTCTTCACCTGTGCGCACTAGATCGTATTTGGCGCGGTGTTAGACTCTTATACTATCGACTGACGGCTCTTTCTCTTGTCTTAGTAGGGGCCGGTAGTTCCGGGTCTCAATAACAAGAACACCGTGAAATGGAAGACGCACTTTTACGCCAGCATATTTCTGACTACGACCGTTGGAAAAAGAATCTCGATCGCCAGTTTGCCCACTTCAGCCAATGGCTTGAACAGCACTTCTCTAATTCTGCTGGTGCCTGCCAGGTTGTACAGCAGGCCCGCGCCCTACTTGCAGATGATCAGTTCACCCTGGTTTTAGTTGGGGAGTTTTCACGGGGGAAAACTGAACTGCTCAATGCCCTGTTGTCGCAAACTTACGGACAGCGTCTACTGCCCTCAAGACCGGGGCGCACCACTATGTGTCCCACGGAAATTTTCAGTGATGGCGGCGAGCGCGCCAGTTTGCGGCTGCTTCCGATTGAGACCCTGGCGACGAATACCAGCCTGGAGAGCTTCCGTCGAATTCCGCAAAAGTGGGTAACTCACGAGTTTGATGCCAATGATCCCGAGGCGACCCGAGAGACTTTATTGAAGGTTGCCTCGACCAAGTCAGTAATGCCGGAAGAGGCCGCTCGCTATGGCTTCGATCGGCGCCACTTGGATGGCAAAGGGAATCTAGTTGAGATCCCCGCCTGGCGTTTTGCTTTGATTTGTCTGCCGCACCCATTGCTGGATCAGGGGTTGCGTATTATTGATACCCCGGGACTGAACGCCCTCGGCAATGAGCCGGAGCTCACATTGAGTACACTGCCCGGGGCCCAGGCGGTTGCCTTTCTGCTGGCTGCCGATGCTGGGGTAAGTGGTACCGATATGAGCATGTGGGAGACTCACCTGGCGCCACTGCAAGAGCATCGCGGAACATCCGTGATGGCCCTGCTCAACAAGATGGATGTGCTTTGGGATGATCCGGAGGAGGATGCTGAGCTGCTGTTGCGACGCATGCGCAGCGAAGTGGCCGGTCTCTTGTCTCTGCCTCAGGAAAATGTTGCCGGAGTCTCTGCAAAAATGGCTCTGTTGGGGCGCCAGCAGCGGGATGCGGATTTGGTGCGAAGCAGCCGCTTCGGTGAGTTTGAAAGGATGCTGGTTCAGCGCCTGTTGGAGCACCGGCATAAAATGGCCGAGCACCGCTCACTGCATCAAGCTCTCACCCTGATGGCTGATACCCGCGATCTACTCAAGCGTCGTTTGAATAGTGGCCGGGCAGCGTTGGCTCACCTGCAGCGCAATAGTGGCAACACCTCAGAGCAATTGGCAGAGTTGGAACAGTTGCAGACGACCGTGCGCGAGCAGCATAAGATTTGTCATCAGGAATTGCTGACGCTCAAATCCAGCCAGAGAATGCTTACACGACAAAGCACTTCTCTGTTGGCGCCGATATCCAGACAGCAGTTGCAGGCGCTGATTGACGATACCCTGGCTACTCTCAATCGCCGTTGGACGCCCATGGGCATGGCCAGGGCTATCGATACTTTTATGGAAGGGGTAGACCATCAGATGTCTAACCTCGAGCGGGAAGTGGATCAGGCTAATCGCTTGCTCGACGCTGTATTTGAGCGCTCCAGCTTGAAGAAAGTCGATGATGCTGAGCAGTATTTTACTATCCGCAAATTTCGCTTCGCGTTGCGGGGACTGCATCGCCAGGCCGCTCAGCTGAGGCGATCCCCGCAGCTGTTATTGGCGCGCCGCAGCCGTCTCAGCGAGCGCTTTATTACCACGCTTGCCAGTGAAGTGGGTCGGCTTTACGACGATATGGGTAACAAAGCGGAAAATTGGTTAGAGCAGGCTCTTGAGCCTCTTAAACAGCATGCGCAGTATCAGAAACAATTACTCAATCGCCATTTGATTAAGCTCACCGAGTTGAAACAGAAAACTCGCAGTCGTCGCACGGATCTTCGAACTCTCGAGGATGAGGTTCAGCGCAATGATAAGGCGCTGGTGGCGTTAGAGGATTTACTGCGGCACAACAGCTCTGCACCACAGCCGGTTGCGCCGGCGCCGCGCGCGCACAACGTAACCCCCTTGAAGGCCTCGCATACCACCTGAATTGGGTGCTAATTGATATTGGTTCTGACTGGCATTTGTTATAAGTTGCAGTGATCTTATTCACTGACTGCTTCGGCAATTTGCCAGGCAGCACCTATCAACCTGACAGATACAGTGCCTTGTCAACGGAAAATCCTATCGCTTCTGCGGAAGCCCAAACTGCAACTACCGGTGACCCAGGCTCCGTGGGCCTTGTTGAGCCTAAAAGTCATAACTTTAGTGAACCGCTGGAATTGGCCTGTGGCCGAGTGCTGAAAAATTACACTCTGGTTTATGAGACTTACGGTGAACTCAATAGGGAAAAGACTAACGCAGTTCTGATCTGTCATGCTCTGTCTGGGCATCATCACGCTGCGGGGCGACACAGTATCGATGATAAGCGCCCGGGGTGGTGGGACCACTATATCGGTCCGGGTAAGCCGATAGATACTAATCATTTCTATGTGGTGTCCGTTAATAATCTCGGCGGTTGCCACGGATCTACCGGCCCCGTATCCATCAACCCGGATACCGGCACTACCTGGGGGCCGGATTTTCCATCACTGCGTGTCCGCGACTGGGTCCACAGTCAAGCGCGCCTGGCGGATATGCTAGGTATTCGACAATGGGCGGCGGTTGTTGGCGGCAGTCTCGGTGGAATGCAGGCGATGCGCTGGTCACTGGAATACCCTGAGCGCCTGCGTAATTGTGTGGTGATTGCCTCTGCCATGAAGTTATCTGCACAGAATATCGCGTTTAATGAGACCGCACGCCAAGCGATAACATCCGATCCAGACTTTTGTGATGGGCACTACCTCCAACAGGATAAGTTACCCCGTAGAGGCCTGGCCGTTGCGCGTATGATCGGGCACATCACTTATCTGTCTGACGATGGATTGGGGCGCAAGTTTGGTCGAGAATTGCGCAGTGGCAGCTTTCAACAAGGATCGGATGAAGAAGTGGAGTTTCAGATACAAAGTTATCTGCGCTACCAGGGAGCCAGTTTTTCCACCACCTTCGATCCCAATACTTACATTCTGATGACTCGAGCGCTGGATTTCTTCGACTTAGCTCGGGAATACGGGGATGACCCGGTAGAGGCCTTCTCCCATGCCAAGTGCCGGTTTTTATTGGTGTCATTTACTTCTGATTGGCGCTTTGCGCCGGAGCGCTCGAGGGAAATCGCCGATGCCCTGATGCACGCGGATATTCCAGTCAGCTATGCCGAAGTAGAGTCAGTAATGGGACACGATGCCTTCCTGCTGCCCAATGGTCGTTATGAAGGTGTATTTCGTGCCTATATGCAGAGAGTTGCGGCAGAAATTTCTGAGGAGGTGTACTGATGCGGATAGATTTGGATGTGATCCAGGAATGGATCGCTCCCAACAGCCGGGTTCTCGACCTCGGCTGTGGCGATGGTGCACTGCTCGATCAGCTGGGGAGAAATAAAAATGTGAAAGGCTATGGCCTGGAGATTGATCCCGAGCAAATAGAGCGATGTGTGGCTCGTGGGGTCAATGTTGTCGAGCAAAATCTGAATACAGGGCTGGGAAATTTTGCTGATGGTAGCTTTGATGCTGTGGTGATGACCCAGGCACTGCAAACCTTGAGTCAGCCTCATTTAGTGGTAGAGGAAATGCTCCGGGTTGGGCGGGATTGCATTATTACGTTTCCCAATTTTGGGCAGTGGAAGGCCCGCTGGCACCTCGCATTCTCCGGGCGCATGCCAGTATCCGACTTATTGCCATACGAATGGTATGACACTCCCAATATTCACTTTTGTACTTTTACAGACTTTGAGGTGTTATGCCGAGAAAATGGCTGGGCGATTCTGCATCGGCAAGTGGTTTCTGAGTCCACGGTTGGGCGGGCATTCAAAGACTTTTTACCAAATTTGTTTGGTGAGACAGCCATCTATCATCTAACTCGCTAAACTAAGATTTGCGCCAGCTCTTTTGTGGAGGACTTTGGCGCGATAAATAGATCGAGAGGGGCACTCCTGAGGGGGCCTGACTGGAATTGACCACCAAACCTACCGGGAGAGGTGGCGCCTATAACAACTGGAGGTGGAGCGTGAAACGCATCCTTACCCTGGCTGCTTCTGTGGCCTTGCTATTTTTATCTGTCGGCGCTGCCGCGCAAGAAGCGCGTACGATTAAGAACTACGCTGATTTTGGCGACTATCGAGTAGTCTATTCAGTGTTCAATAGCGATTTTATCCAGCCGGATATCGCCCGTCAGTACCAGTTGGCTCGAGCAAAAGATCGGGCGTATGTAAATGTCTCTGTCGTCAAGAAAGAGGGCGGAACCCATGGCCTCAGCGCTGAGATGTCTGGCACAGCTACCAACCTGATCCAGCAGTCAAGACCACTTAAGTTCAAAGAAATTCGGGAAGGGGATGCTGTTTACTATCTCGCACCCCTGCGCTTTGAGGATGAGGAGACCCTTACCTTTAACGTAGATATCAAGCTGCCCAATGGTAAAAGTGAGACGATCACTTTCCGTCGCAGATTGAACCGATAGACATCTGCCAAGGTTCCGCTGGCTGAGAGCTGGTCGAAACCCCTTCTTTAAGATTCACCGCGGGCCGAGGCCCGCTTTTTGTTTGAAGCAATATGGTAAATAAAATTGTTCTTGCCAGCGGTAATGCCGGCAAACTTCGCGAATTTTCACAGCTGTTCGCCTCATGGGATATACAGGTTCTTCCTCAGTCTGACTTTGGGGTAAGTGACGTTGATGAGACCGGATTGAGCTTTATTGAGAATGCTTTGATTAAGGCCCGCCACGCCAGCCGTATCAGTGGCCTGCCGGCATTAGCCGATGACTCCGGGCTGTCGGTAGATGCATTGAGTGGTGCGCCGGGAATTTACTCTGCACGCTACTCAGGTGCCGGGGCGACTGATGAAAAAAACAATGCGAAGTTATTGGAGGCCATGGTTGATGTTGAATCTAAGCATCGCACTGCCAGTTTCCACTGCGCGCTGGCTTTTGTACGGCAATGGGATGACCCGGTGCCTTTGGTATCTAGTGCAAAGTGGAGCGGGACAATTTTGCGGGAGCCGGCGGGAGAGCAGGGTTTTGGTTATGACCCGCTGTTCTTTGTTGAATCTGAGGGAATGACCTCCGCTGAACTGCCGAGAGACTTGAAGAATCGACTGAGCCACAGGGCCCAGGCTATGTCTCAATTTGAGCTTTTATGGCAGCAAAATATGCAGGGTGCCGACCTTGCCTGATCAGATTGCTGAATTACAGCTGCCACCACTAAGCCTGTATATCCATATCCCTTGGTGTGTGCGCAAATGTCCCTACTGTGATTTCAACTCCCACCAGGCTGATAGAGACCGGGCTAATTCGGACTACGCCCTACCGGAATCCGAGTATGTGGCGCAGTTGCGCCTGGATCTGATCAGCCAGTTGCCCTGGGTGCAGGGGCGAAAATTGCAGTCCATCTTTTTTGGTGGTGGTACGCCGAGCCTGTTCTCCCCCCAAGCAATTGGGCAGATCCTGGAGGCTGCTGAGCAGGTGGTGGGTTTTGCTGAAGGGGTCGAGATAACCCTGGAGGCCAACCCCGGCACTTTTGAACAAGCCAAGTTCACTGGCTATCGATCTGCTGGAGTTAATCGTCTTTCTATTGGAGTGCAAAGCTTCGATTCCAATCAGCTACAACAGTTGGGACGTATTCACAGCGGAGAAGAGGCCGAAGGTGCCCTGGCAATGGCGCGTCGTGCGGGCTTTGACAATATTAACCTCGACCTGATGCACGGATTGCCCAATCAGACCGAGGTGGAAGCCCTTGGCGATTTGCGCCGAGCAATTTCCTTGGCTCCAGAGCATATTTCCTGGTACCAATTAACGATTGAGCCAAATACTGCATTCTACAGTGCGCCACCAGTCACCCCCGGCTCCCAGCTGATAGCCAGTATGCAGGGCAGCGGACGCGAACTACTGGCGTCCGAGGGCTATCGTCGTTACGAGGTGTCGGCTTATAGCAAACCCGAACTTGAATCCCGCCATAATATTAATTATTGGTCATTCGGAGATTATCTGGGGATTGGTGCCGGTGCTCATGGCAAGGTAACCCTAGCTGAAACTGGGCAAATTCTGCGCAGTCGTCGCACACGCACTCCGAGGGACTACTTGTCTATCGCCAGGCAAGATCCCGAGCTGCTGCATAGTGCCTTGTCTGAACCCCATACTGACAGGGTTGAGAATGAGGATTTGCCACTGGAGTTTCTTATGAATGCCCTTCGCCTGGCGGATGGTGTTCCCAGTGATACTTTTACCCGCCACACCGGGCTGCCGATGTCCGAGCTGCAAAAACAATGGCCTACCCTGATGGCAATGGAGCTTGTAGAGCGTCTGGATAAGCGGATTGCTGCCACGGCTTTTGGCTTTGACTACATCGATGAGATTTTGCAGCGCTTCCTGGAGCAGGCGTAAGTCTGTGGCAGGAAAGACTTGAAATCCCATTTTGCGCCCCAATTTTGAGGGCAATGGTGCATCGCAGCTGTATAACCACCGCTGTGACCGTGAGAAGATGCGTTGGCGGTGCCCACGCATCGAGTAACTAAAGAACAGGAATGCAATATGAGCGAGCACTCAATCGTCAACGTATCTGACGCTGAATTCGAAGCAGAAGTTCTCAAAGCTGAAGGCCCGGTGTTGGTAGATTTTTGGGCACAGTGGTGCGGTCCGTGCAAGATGATCGCTCCAGTGCTGGAAGACCTGGCAGGCCACTACGGCGATAAGTTGAAGATCGTAAAAGTAGACGTTGATGCGAATAAAGAGAGCCCGGCCAAATACAATGTCCGTGGTATCCCCACGCTGCTGCTGTTCAAAGGCGGCAATGTCGAAGGCACTAAAGTCGGCGCACTGTCCCGCGCACAGCTGACTGAGTTTATCGACGGTCAGCTGTAAGACTGTCGTTTCCATCCTGCAAAGGGGGTAAATTTCTTTGCAGGATTGGAAACACCCGTTATACTGGCTGTAATTCTGAAATAGTTCAGCGGTCTTGAATTAAATGAGACGAGCTGACAAAACGCCCCTCCACAGGGTCCCTGACCATCCCCGGCGCGTATACTCCTCGAGTTGAACTTGTTCTGATAATGCTCCATAAATTGATTATGGAGAGCAAAAGTTTACTGAGTACTGTGGTCTTGGTAGGAAAAGGTACCTAGGTGTATCGGGTAAATAAACGAGCTAATCTCTAATATCAAACCCCTCCTCAAAATTTCAGGCGTGTCCGCGCCATATGACAACAGAAACATTAATAAGCAATTGGTATGAATCTCTCCGAATTAAAAACCAAACCCATTGAAGAGTTGATTGAAATAGCCAAAGGCATGGGCCTTGAAAACCTGGCCCGTTCGCGCAAGCAGGATATTATTTTCAATATCCTCAAGCGCCACGCCAAAAGCGGTGAAGATATTTATGGCGACGGCGTATTAGAAATCCTTCAAGATGGTTTTGGATTTTTGCGTTCTGCTGACTCCTCTTATCTTGCGGGACCGGATGATATATATGTATCTCCAAGTCAGATTCGCCGATTTAATTTACGTACGGGTGACTCAATTTCCGGAAAGATTCGCCCACCGAAAGAAGGCGAAAGATATTTTGCCTTATTAAAAGTTAACGAAATTAATTTTGACAAACCGGAAAACGCACGTAACAAAATTCTTTTCGAAAACCTCACTCCTCTATTCCCCAACGATCGCCTCACCCTCGAGTGCGGAAACGGCTCCTCCGAAGACCTGATTGGTCGTATTATTGATCTTGTAGCTCCAATCGGGAAAGGCCAGCGCGGCTTGATTGTTGCGCCGCCGAAGGCCGGTAAAACGATTATGTTGCAAAATATGGCACAGGCCATTACGCGCAATAATCCAGAGTGCCATTTGATCGTACTGCTGATTGACGAGCGTCCTGAGGAAGTGACAGAAATGCAGCGCTCCGTGCGCGGTGAAGTTGTTGCCTCTACTTTTGATGAGCCGCCGGCACGTCACGTACAAGTTGCGGAAATGGTAATTGAAAAAGCCAAGCGCCTGGTTGAGCACAAGAAAGATGTGGTTATCTTGCTCGACTCTATCACCCGCCTGGCTCGCGCTTACAACACAACAGTTCCTAGCTCCGGTAAAGTATTAACCGGTGGTGTTGATGCTCACGCCTTAGAGCGCCCGAAGCGCTTCTTTGGGGCAGCGCGAAATATTGAAGAAGGCGGAAGTCTGTCTATTATTGCTACTGCACTTATCGATACCGGCTCGAAAATGGACGAAGTGATTTTCGAGGAATTTAAAGGTACCGGTAATATGGAATTGCAGCTGGATCGCAAAATTGCTGAAAAACGCGTATATCCAGCCATTAATGTGCGCAGATCCGGCACTCGCCGGGAAGAGCTGTTAATGCCTGAGGGCGAGCTGCAGCGAGTGTGGATTTTGCGTAAGCTGTTACACGATATGGAAGATGTTGCATCGACTGAATTCCTAGTGGATAAATTGAAAGATTTCAAGACAAATGACGAATTCTTCCTATCCATGAAACGGAAATAATTTTTGTATATAAAGTAGCGCCTAAAAAGGCGCTCTTTATTTATTAGGAGCAGAATAAGACGATTAATTGCGTCTATTACTGTTGAAAAGGCGAGCCATTAGGCATATAAAGTTCCACATTGTGGCGCTTGATATGGATTTTAGGCAACGCGCCTTACTGAATTGGCCCAGGGGTTTATTTCTCCGCAAAGGGCCAATCTCAAATGGTTAATCTGGTGGAGCTGGTTATCCATTTGTGACTGCACGACAGCCCACACACCTAGTGAGAACCTTTTGTGAATATCTATATTGGAAATCTGGCCTACGCGGTAACCTCTGACGACCTGCACGAAGCTTTTGGTGCATTCGGAGAGATCTCTCGGGCTACTGTTATCACCGACCGTGAGACTGGCCGCTCTAAAGGCTTCGGTTTCGTAGAAATGCCTAACGACGATGAAGCGCGCAAAGCTATCGAAGAGATGAACGACCAACCGCTGTCTGGCCGTAACATCCGCGTTAACGAAGCTAAGCCTCGCGAAGATCGTCCGCGTCGCCCCCGCTTCTAAGCTGTAAAAAGCTTATTATTTCCGCGGCTCGCAGCCTAGGCTTGCGAGCCGCGACTCCCTCCCGCCTCTCTCTTCATTCCAATTGGTGTGTTGTTACCCATCCTGCGCCTTCTGTTTTACACTGCGCTCTGGTTTATAGTCACGCCTTGTTAGCCCATGAAATATAAAGATCTACGCGACTTTATTAAGTTGCTGGAAAAGCGCGGCCTACTAAAACGAATCAAGCACCCTGTTGACCCCATTTTGGAAATGACAGAAATTTCCGATCGCGTATTGCGAGCTGAGGGGCCTGCATTGTTGTTTGAGAACCCGGTAGGCTTTGAGACCCCAGTTCTTGCCAATCTTTTCGGAACACCAGAGCGAGTCGCCCTGGGGATGGGAAGAGAGAGTGTTGCCGAACTGCGTGAAGTGGGAGAACTGCTGGCTTTTCTCAAGGAGCCGCAGCCACCGGAAAATCTCCGCGATGCCTGGGAGAAGTTGCCGGTCTTTAAGCAGGTCCTGAATATGGGGCCAAAAGTCGTAAAGGGTGCAGCTTGCCAACAGGTAGTCCTTGAGAGGGATCAGGTTGATCTGCATCAGCTGCCAATCCAAACCTGCTGGCCGGGAGATGCCGCTCCGCTGGTCACTTGGCCCTTAGTAATTACCCGAGGGCCTGAGAAGAAACGGCAAAACCTGGGCATATACCGGATGCAATTAATCGGAAAGAACCGCCTGATTATGCGTTGGCTCAGTCATCGCGGGGGGGCGCTGGATTATCGGGACTGGTGCAAGAAGCATCCCGGTGAACCCTATCCGGTAGCTGTTGCCCTGGGTGCCGATCCCGCCACAATTCTGGGGGCCGTTACCCCAGTGCCGGATACTTTGTCTGAGTATGCCTTTGCCGGCCTGCTGCGGGGGGATAAGACAGAAGTGACCGATGCCTTACTCAGTGATCTTCAGGTGCCTGCCAGTGCCGAATATGTTCTGGAAGGCTTTATCTATCCCGATGATATGGCTGATGAGGGGCCCTATGGAGACCACACCGGTTACTACAACGAAGTGGATAGCTTCCCTGTATTTACGGTAGAGAAGATTACGCACCGTAAAAACCCCATTTACCACAGCACCTATACCGGGCGTCCACCGGATGAACCTGCGATTTTAGGAGAGGCTTTAAACGAGGTTTTTGTGCCAATCCTACAAAAGCAATTTCCTGAAATTGTCGACTTCTATTTGCCGCCGGAGGGATGCTCTTACCGTCTCGCCGTGGTCACCATGAAGAAGCAGTATGCGGGTCATGCCAAGCGGGTAATGATGGGTGTTTGGTCCTTCCTGCGTCAGTTTATGTACACCAAATTTGTTATTGTCGCTGACGAAGACGTCAATGCCAGGGATTGGAAAGATGTAATCTGGGCGATGACCACACGTATGGACCCGGCGCGGGATACGGTGATGGTAGAAAATACTCCGATTGATTATTTGGATTTTGCTTCACCGGTCTCCGGTTTAGGCTCAAAAATAGGTTTTGATGCGACTAATAAATGGGAAGGTGAAACTAGTCGTGAGTGGGGTGTACCTATTGAGCGCGACCCGAATGTGGTTAAAAAGATTGATGAAATGTGGTCAAAATTGGGCCTCGAATAAGCACGGTGTTATATTCTCAGTACTCCTGTCCGAATAAGCGCCTCTGGTGGCGCTCAGTACAGTGACCGCTTAGCGGTCACTCTTTATTTTTCCTCTTTCTCTACATATATAATTTTATTGCTGGCGTCGCAGCTAGGTATGGGTTCGACCGTGGCTCTGAATTAACTATAAGGAATGCTTTAATGAGGAGAATTTATTTAGTACGCCTGATAGAGATAGTTGTTTTCGTATTTTGGTATTAGTACCAAGTGAACAGGAATAAAATACTGGAAATAACAATATCGAAGAGTTTATATCTGTAGTTAATTGGTATGCAGCCATACCTTGAATAGCCATTGCCAGAATAAAAGTGTGGGGGCTAATCCGAGCGTATTTGTCGCCATTTATTTTTGAATTGGAAATTAAATATAATTAATGTTCTTGATAAACAGAGATATGGATATTAACTCGGCCAATGCGATGAAGCGTATTGCTATTCGTCTCATGAAAATATAAAAAAACAACTGTGGAATGCCCACTCCCGAAATTTCTATTTTGAGGGGGCTTGTTGTGTATTTTTCTAAGGTTGGACAGGAATATGATAGGAAATTTATCAAAACTAGTAGTTCTATTTTTGGGGATAGCAATATTTCAGCCTGTGATTGCCAGCCAGGATAATGATGCAGAGGCAATTTTTGAGAAGATCAAAGGGCTAGCTGGAGAATGGAGAGAGGAAGGGACGGAAAATGACGATTTTGTTATTAGTTTTACTGATACAGCTGGGGGAAGTGTGGTACTGGAAAGTTGGCTCTATAACGGGCACCAACATTCCCTGACGGCCTACCACTTGGATAACGATAATTTAATAGTGACGCACTATTGCCCCCAGGGTAATCAGCCCAGGTTAAGCTGGCAAAAAAATAGTGCTGAAGATATTTTGGCATTCTCTTTCAAGGATGTAACTAATTTTACTTTGGACGGTAAGAGTCGTCTGGATAGCCTTTCTTTTACCTGGTTAGGTAACGGCAAGTTACAGCGGGAAGAGACTTACTTGAAGAACGGGGAGCAGTTACCCTCATCCCTGACCCTGGTACGTAAATAAGCTGCCAAATCGTTATTAACTGATAGTTTAGATGTATTATTTCTCAAAGCTGGAGCGAAATTCGCGCCAGCTTTTTTATTTGTGAACTTTATTGTGGTTTTGGTTTATATAAGTATGATTCGCGACTGAATTTGCATGCTGCTGCCATTATATTGGCATGGGGTGACAATGCAGGCTGTGTCCGGGTTGTGTTTTTGCGTATGACGACATGCTGCATTGAAAACAAGTGGATATCTAATTCCTGGGGTTGGGAAACGGTAGAAGTTGGAAGTGAGTAAATAACTAAAATTAAATGGAGAGGTAACAAATGGAATTAATTATTTTTGTAATTATTATGGTGGCAGTTCTTGTTCTGCCTCTGAAGTTGGCAGCTGCCATGTTGGGGGCGAAAAATACGGGTGTATTTTATTGTCTTTTCGCTTTGCTGTTGGCCCTAATTATTCAAAGAATTGTTGGCGGCATGTTGCCGGGTGTGACGGATAGCGCTGGAATTTTAATGACAATTCCCCTGGCTGCTATTGCCTATATGCTGGTACTTGGTACGGGTTTTTTAAAGGCTATTCTAATTGCACTTTTACAAGGGGTAATTACTTATTTTGCCATGCTACTTTTTGTGGGCTTGCCCTGGGCTGTTTAAGAACGAAATAAATTCTCGTAGAAAGTCTGCAAGCGGCGACTTATTGAATGTTAAATCGCCATTTGCACTATCATTGATTACTAATAGTTTCCTAGCGTACAAGCTATAACTTTCTGAAAAATGGATGCTCTACACATCAGTCTCCGTGCCAATGATGTGTTTCCTGGATAGGGTTTCTATTGGGCAGGCTGTAGGTCCTACTTTCCAATAGGAGCCGCAAGAAATTTACTTAAAACATCAATATAAGTTGGAAAGGCTTCGAACTGGGGTAAATGTCCAACCCCCTCCATCTCAACTAATTCGGCTTTGGGGATTTCTGCTGCTGTACGCTTTCCTAATTGATCGTACCAGCCTAATTTTTCTTGTACAGCTTCAGGCGCGCGGGCGCGGCCAATAGCTGTTCGATCTCGGGTACCTATAATCAGTAGGGTGGGCACCTTGATATTGGCAAACTCATAAAGTACCGGTTGAGTGAATACCATTTCGGAGGTTAGGGCATCCACGGTTGCCATATGAGCCGCATCGGGTCCCAGGGTCCAGCCAGCTTGAATATCCAGTAGCGGGTTATATTCTTCGCGCCACTGCTCAGAAAAGTAGGCTTTACTCATGTAGCGTTTGATAGATTCTGGCGTTTGTTTTTTCTCGCGAGTAATGGCTTTGTCCAAAGGTTCATAGGGAATCCATCGCTTCCAGTCTTCAAGGCCTATAGGGTTTACAAGTGCTAACTTTTTGACTCGCTCCGGGTACATCAGGGTAAACCGGGTAGCCAGCATACCTCCCATAGAGTGCCCAACTACCATAACTTCTCTTATTTTCAATTTATCCAATAAAACTTTGGTATTGTTGCTAAGCCCCTGAAAAGTATATTGGGTAAGCGGTTTACTGGATTTTCCGAAACCGATCTGGTCCGGTGCTATAACCCGGTACCCTAGCTGACTGAGTTGGGAGATAGTCTCCTTCCAATAAGCCGCCGAAAAATTCTTACCGTGTAACAGGAGTACCGTGCCTCTTGCATCTCTACCCTCTGTAGGCGGTACATCCATAAAGGCCATTGCCAGTGGTTGCCCCTGTTGTTCGAAATGAAAGTGATGAACTGGATAGGGATATTCGTAATCAGTTAAGGCTTTATCTTGAGGTGTTACTGAATATTCAGCAGATGCATGGCCGGTAAAAAACACACTGGCGGTAAAAAGTAAGGCAACTATGTAGCGCACAAAGAGGGTCACAGCCATGTCCTTATTGGTAAACGGGAGTTCACTATAGGCGCAATTGGGGAGTGGCTGAAAGGCCCGTCGGCCTTTCAGGGGGATGACTCAGGCGTGTGCGCCTAGTAGGGGAGTGCCCTGGCTGGGCATAGGCAACTGGGGCAAGTCCTTGACTGCTTGTAGCAAACCTTCCTCATAGAGTTTTGCTGCTTTGTCTTTTTCCCCAAGGGATTGAAATAGGCGAGCCAGTTCAGCGGAGGTAGCGGGATCTTGGCGCAACAACAGGCTTTTCTCGAAATACTGCTGCGCTTTGCCCCAAAGTTCATTGCGCATTGAGAGGCGTCCGAGACAGGTTAGCAGTGCGGCACTCTCCCCATACTCTTTCAGCCAACCTTCAGCTGCTGATATTTGTGCCGCAGGGGCGGCCCCCACCAGGCAGCCGTAGAGTTCGGCAAGATTGGGGTCCCAAGCTCGATTGAGTAGCCAGCGCAAATGCTTCTCTGCCTCTGTGTCTTCGCCAATCCGATGCAGTTGCTGTGCGTAGAGACTGCGCAGGGCTTCGTTGCGTTGCCAGCGGCCACTCAGGCTTTGCCAGGTATCGTGTAATTTATCGACATCTTTGCGATTAGCTGCTTCGGTCAGCTGATGTTGATACACCTCGAGTTCGAGCTGGTGTAGCTCTGCTTCGGGCATGTTCGCATGTTTCTCCAATTCGGGCAGTAGTGCGCGAAGACGGCTCCAGTCACCCAGAAGGTAATAAGCCTGCTTGAGAAGTTGTAACAGGGCAGGATGTTTCGGCTCGAGCTGCTTGGCGCGCTCCAGGCTGGCAATACACTGCTCGTAATGTTTATCCAGGAGCTGCATACGAGCTTGGCTTAGGGCTACAGCCAGGCGGGTATCTTCACCACAGGCCTCCGCTTTGGCGAGTAACTCATTGGCCTCCTCACGAAAGCCCAGCTCAAAGGCGCTGCGCGCTGCCGCCAAATAATTGATCAGCGGGGCTTCAGATCGAGGGGCACTCTTCAGCAGCTGACGGCGCGCCCGGGACCAGTTGCCCTCCATAAACTCCACCAAACCGCTGGTCAAGCGCCGACGCGCTACACGCTGGCGACCAAACCTCAGCCGGTCGACACTACCTCGGAATCCGCGAAAGATACTGCGAGCCAGCCAAATGGCAAAGAAGAGGATAATTAGAGCTGCTGCCAGCGAGAAAATTGCGAACCAGAGGTTCATCTCGTAGCCTTTATTCAGCTCACCGCCAATACCGATTACCAGGTAGCCGGGATAATTGTTAATAGCCTCCGGTAGAAAAGCGCCGAGCAGCAGTAGTACCAGAGCGGTGAAGAACAGTTTTTTCACTGGTTCTCCTCCTGTTGCGAGGCAGTTGGTGTGGCGGTGCCGGATGTTTTGTGTAAGCGCTCAATATAATTGCGCAGGGCAAGCTGGGAGGCGCTGAGGTCAGGCATTTCGACCTGGATACGCTGTTTGCTAAGTTCCGTTAGTTGTTGGGCCAGCGCATCGCGCTGCGGACTGGCAGTGCCGTAACTGAGTAGTAGCGACCGCGCACTATCCAGAGCGTCCCTGTAAACCGTGGTATCGCCGCGAAGCAATGCCAGTTGGGCCTGCTCCATATAAAGGCGCAGAGTCTGGCGAAAGCGAGCTTCACTCTGAGGGGACAGCATTACCGGATTGATGTCTCCATCAATGGGGCGTACCGATTCGCGCATAAAGCGGGTGAAGTTGTGCCACTCCCGCTTCCACAGGGGGGCACTCTCCTCAATGCTGGGCTGCTCTTCACTGGTTTGTTCTGCCGAAGCCATATCGAATTGTGGTTGAATATTTGTGCGGATTAGCTGTTCTTCCAAGGCGCTGAGACGGAGGTATAAACCCTGGCGATCGATGTTTTGGACCAGTTTCAGTGAGGTGATATCGCGGGCAAGCTGTTGGCGTACTCCGTATAGATCCGGTAAGTCCACATCGCGCAATATCTCGTCCACGCGGACGACCAGCCCCAGCGCAGCGCGACTATCG
Organism: Microbulbifer sp. MKSA007; assembly: GCA_032615215.1. Taxonomy (NCBI): domain Bacteria; kingdom Pseudomonadati; phylum Pseudomonadota; class Gammaproteobacteria; order Cellvibrionales; family Microbulbiferaceae; genus Microbulbifer; species Microbulbifer sp. MKSA007. The sequence continues at coordinate 395,907 of CP128433.1, forward strand.
TCTTCGAGAAGCAGGCGTTGGTTGGCTAGACGCAACAGGTAATCTGCCTCAGCCAATTGCCAATCGTCGCGGCTTACATTTCCCAGCTGACCCAAACGGTTTCCCTGTGCGGTGACACTGCGCTGCATGGAAGCCAGTTGCTGCTGCAGTTGGGCGATAGTGCGATTTTGTCGCTCCAGTTGATTGCGTAAATTGGTATCGGCCTGCTCCAGCTGACTGAACTCCCCGGAATAATCTGGGGTTTGGGGTTCAGTTGGGGCTGGGGTAGCAGCAGGGGTTTCCGAAGTGGTATTGGAGGTCGGCGCTTGGGTGGTGTTTTCAGCGGCAGCCGGCACTTCCGTTGCAGGGGTAATAGTGGTGGTGCTCTCCGGGACTGCCGTTTTTCCGGGTAGATAGTTGAGGTAAGCGCCAAGGTGTTCGCGCAGCTGAGGAGAGTTAAACCAGGCCAGTGAGGCCACAGCAATCAAAATGAGGATGAACAGTAGCCACCACCACAGCCCATTGGATCTACTGGCCGCAGCACCGCCGCTGGCTTTACCAGTAGAGGCTTTTTCCTCTGAGGCTTTGGCGAAATTACTTTTGCCTTTTACAGGCTTTGTGTTTTCCGGGGGCTCATTGGTCGCGGCTATATTTTGATCTTTTTTATCGGTCATGGGTATGGCGGCGCAGGTGGAAAATGTCGTCAGATTATAACGAGTGGCGCGAGCCTTAATAGCGGGCTAAACGCCGTTTTAAGATTTTTAGCGCAAAGCGGTCGAGAATTCGATTGCAAATCAGCCGAGGGCTTTACGCAGTGTTTCCAGCATAGCGTTATCGCCGGCATTTAGCGCGCTATAGCAATGGGCAAAACCAAGCTCATTTGCCCGAGTGGCAACTCGTATACTCGGGCAGATAAGAGCGGTTTCAAAGAGTGTATTGCGGTTTATCTGGCGGATACAGGTAACCAGGTTATCGAGTGTTTCACCGCTGTGCACACTGATAATATCGGGTTGGAATTTATACTCAGCCAGGGAGGTTGCAGCCTCCGGTGGCAGCACTCTCCGATAGAGTTCGCAATAAGTTACTCGCGCACCCCTATCACTCAAGGTGTCGCCGATAAGAGGGCGGCCACCGGAGCCACGAAAAATAAGGACTCTTTTCCCGTCCAACTGCTGTAACCAGGGTAGGCGCAGCAACTCCTCGGAGTTCATCGTATTGCCACTTTGCTCGCAGGGTATACCGCGCTTCTCCAGGGCGCTTGCGGTTGCCGCGCCGATCGCCAGAAAGCGAGGACCCTGGGGAAACTGTGGCCAATAATCTTCAAGCCAGTCTATGCCGTAGCGCACGGCGTTCTGGGAAACAAAGATCGCGACATCCGTTTGATCGAAATCGAGAATTGAGTTTTTTAAGGCCTGTATGGCAGCTTGATCCTCAATTGGCTCTATGCCGAGCATGGGGATGTTATCTACCTGGGCCCCCAGGCTGCGCAGTAGCGCACACCAGTTATCAGCCTGCTGCGTTGGCCGCGTACTGAGAATACGTTTGCCCTGCAGCAGGTCGGAGGTGAGATCGCTCATGTCAGATAGCGGCGAGGATTTTATCGGCACCATCGGCCAGTAACTGTTCCGCGAGCTCAGTACCCAGTCGCTCTCCCTCAGCGGCAGGGCCGCGACTGTCGGCATGTATCATGGTTTTGCCATCGGGACTGCCAACGAGTCCGCGCAACCACAGGGTGTCACCATCCAGCTCGGCGTAGCAGCCGATAGGCACTTGGCAGCCGCCGTTGAGGCGCTTAACCAGGGCGCGCTCCGCACTGAGTCGGGCTGCGGTTTCCGGACAGTGGAGCGGTTGGATCAAGGCTTCCAGTTCGCTATCGCGGCGCGACTCGATACCCACTGCGCCCTGTCCACCAGCGGGGAGCAGGATGTCTGTTGCCAGGAAGCTGCGGATGCGTTCCGGCATCTCAAGTCGCAGCAGTCCGGCCGCAGCGAGGATGATTGCGTCGTAATCGCCGGCATCCAGCTTGGTCAGTCGGGTATTCACATTGCCCCGTAAAAAGGTGACTTTGATGTCCGGGCGACGGGCAAGTAATTGGCACTGTCGGCGCAAGCTGGAAGTGCCGACTACTGCTCCCTGGGGCAGGTCATCAAGGCTGTCATAAAGATTACTGACAAAGGCATCGCGGGGGTCTTCACGCTCGCAAATAATCGGCAGGTGAAGTCCTTCGGGGAATTCCATGGGGACATCTTTCATCGAGTGAACTGCGATGTCCGCACGGCCTTCGAGCATCGCCACTTCCAGTTCTTTAACGAACAGGCCTTTGCCACCCACTTTGGTTAGTGGGATGTCCAAAACCTGGTCACCCCGGCTGGTCAGGGGCAGTAACTCGATAAGAAGTTCGGGATGCGCCTGTTGCAGGCGGTCTTTGACATAGTTGGCCTGCCACAGAGCCAAAGCACTCTGTCGGGTGGCAATGCGAATACGATCTATAGACATGCGGCTCAATCACTTATTGGTTGAAGCGGCCATTCTAACAGAGTCGCAATGCCGTGAGGTTCTCTGTAGCCGAGGGGCTAGCCCCTGGTGCGCAGCCAGTCTTCGAGAATTATCCGTGCGGCTATTGAGTCCACTGGGTCTTGTGCGTAGTTGCCACGATGTCCGCGTTCGTTGGCCTCTTCCTTGGCGGCTCGGGTGCTTAAACGCTCGTCAATGAGCTCTACCGGTAGTCCATAGCGACCGTGCAGGCGCTGACTGAATTTTCGCGCACGCACGCCAAATTCACTTTCGCTGCCATCCATATTGAGGGGGAGGCCAACCAGTAAAAGGTGGGGCTGCCACTCTTTGATCAGGCCTTCGACGGAGTCCCAATTGGGTTTGCCATCTTTGGCGGGCAGTGGGGCCAGTTCCCGTGCTCCACCGGTAAGGCTCTGGCCGTAAGCTACGCCAATAGAACGGGTTCCAAAGTCAAAAGCTAGCGCTGTGACGGGTTTATTCATAGGGGTCAGTAATTTTTCTGTTAGGCGTGGCCAGCTTGGGAGCCGAGGCCGGAAAGATCGATGCCGTGGCGGGCGGCGGCGCTTTGCCAGCGTTTTTCGACCGGTGTGGCGAATAGGGTTTCGGGCTCTGCCGGCAGTGTCAGCCAGGCGTTTTCTGTCAGCTCCTGCTCCAACTGACCGGGCCCCCAGCCCGCGTAGCCGAGGGCGAGTAGTACATCGTCAGGGCCGCGCCCTGCGGCGAGGGATTCGAGAATGTCCTTGGAGGCAGTCAGGCTGATATCTGAATTGATTTCGGTGGTAGAGTCGAAGTGCATGCCGGTGCCGTGCAGTACAAATCCCTGCTCTGGTGACATAGGGCCGCCCAGTAGAACTGGTTCGTCACCGCGCAAGCTGAGATCCTCCAGAGACAGCTGCTCGAATACCTCGTGCCAGTGCACTTTACTGGGCATATTGATCACTATGCCCATGGCACCGTCGCTATTGTGCTCAACAATCAGTGCGATAGCGTGTTTGAAGCGCGGGTCCTCCATACCGGGCATAGCCAGAAGGAACTGGCCGCGCAGGTTTCCGTGAGTCAGGTCGCTATCGATATTCGAATTAGGCATAGATCAGTAATAAACCGCCAGTTGAAAGCCCATTTTAGCCTCGGCTGGGCAGATCCCCCGCAGAAGTAGTAAGTCCCCCGGTTCTTTCGAATTGCCAGGTACGGATAATTTCTAGTCGATCAACCTCGTTCTTGATCTCTACTGGGAAGGGAGCGAAGGGAGCAGCCAGACGCACAATTTGTTGGGCCGCATCATCGAGAATGCGCTCCCCGGAGGATTGAAGAATAACAACCTTCTCGACGGCTCCGGTGGGAAGCAACCGCACCATCATGCGTAACTCGCCACTAATTTGTTTTTCCAAGGCCTCTTCGGGAAAGTTATCACTGCCAACAGCTTCTATCTTCTGGCGCCATTCATGTAAATAAGCGGCATCGGCTGAGGCTCTGGTAGCTACAGATGTCAATCTGCGTACTCGGGGGCGCTCGGCAATAGTTTGGCGAATTTTATCGAGACGCGCCTCTAGGCTAGCTATTTTAGGGTTGCTCAATGGCAGGTCATTGGGTGCGTCGCCGCGCTTTTCCTCGGATAACTTATCTTCTGCCGAAAGTTCAGGAGCCTGAACCGGGCTCTCACCAACTGTGGTAATTAACAGGCGGCGCTGCTCTGCTGGCCGCGCAGATTGTTGTTGTGGCAAAGGCGTCACGCGATGAATTTGCGTATCGGCAAACTCGGCACGGCGCTTAGTGGATAACTCTTTCCGAGAGTCTGCGGTACCACTGGCTAATTGGTTGTGCTGTGCAAAGTAGTCAGCATCCTCTGGGGCCTGAGCGGAATTTTGCAAAGAAAGTGTGACTTCAAGTGTCGGTGGCGCCTGTGCACCTTTCGGAGCAGCAAAAGCCACTCCGAAAACAATTAGCGCATGTAACGCGGCGGCTAGAAATAATGAGAACACAAAGCGTTCACGCTGCATTGCATGAAACTGTGTCGCGTTGGCAGAGGAATTCATTATCTATTATCAACTACTACTTATTCGGGCGTGCGTTTCACACAGCCTTGTTCTCAGTGGTAAACCGCCCTGAGAGTTATCAAACGCGCAGTTTACCTTTTTTGTGCCAGCAGGTGTGTGATGCCGCTCATTAGTCGCGCGCCTATGTCCGTATTGTAAGCGGCATCAATTTCCCGTACACAAGTGGGACTGGTAACGTTAATTTCTGTTAGGTAGTCACCAATAACGTCCAGCCCGACAAATAACAGACCTTTTTCCTTCAAAGTGGGAGCGACTTGCTCAACGATCCAACGATCTCTATCGGTCAGAGGGCGTGCTTCGCCGCGCCCGCCGGCTGCAAGATTGCCGCGAGTCTCGCCCGCTTCCGGAATTCGCGCCAAGCAATAGGGAATCGCTTCACCGTTAACGACCAGGATACGCTTGTCACCGTCTTTGATTTCGGGGATGTAACGCTGCGCCATAATCTGCTGGCGGCCGTGCTCGGTAAGCATTTCCAGAATTGCTCCCAAGTTGGCGCCGTCCGGTTTGCAATGAAAGATGCCCGCACCGCCCATACCGTCTAGAGGTTTAAAAATGACATCTTGATGAGTTCGGTGAAATTCCCGCAGCTTGGCCATATCGCGACTGACTAGAACCGGTGGGCAGCACTGGGGGAAACTTGTCGCAAAAATTTTCTCATTACAGTCGCGTAGCGCCTGGGGCTTGTTGACTACCGTTGCACCTTCGCGCTCTGCGGCTTCGAGAATATAAGTGGAATAAATATATTCATTATCAAAGGGGGGTCGACACGCATCAGGATTACATCCAGCTCGCCGAGAGGCATTTCTCTGGACTCTTCCAGAGAAAACCAACGATTCTCATCATCAAAAACCTGCATAGGGCAGCCGCGCCCAGTTGCGCGCCCATTCTCCAGGTAAAGATGGCTCTGCTCGAAATAAAATAGCTGGAAACCACAATCTTGTGCGGCTTGTAACAGTGCAAGCGTCGTATCTTTTTTAAAATTGATCTGGGCGATGGGGTCCATCACCACACCGAGGGAATAATTCATACGGGTTTCCAAATCGTTGGGTATTTCTATCCCAGTTATCACTGGTTTTGCTCCCAAATTTGTGGCCGCTACCAGCGTTGTTGGATAGATAAGGTAAGAGCAGCTTTGCGAAGGTGCAACCTTCTTAACGCAATACCTCCAATGAATGTATAAGTGGTGATAATTTGAACTGCGTCGCCTGCAGTGTGTCGACTCAGCTAGATTCGCCTGGGGTTCTGTGATAAAAGTTCGTCTCAGCGTGCGACCTTCGCCAGGCTAGGCGCCCGGACCCCGCAAGCGGTTTGAAAAAAGGGCGCAACTAAAGTTTTCGCGTGCCCGAAAATAAGTAAACAGGGGATTCAAAAAAGACTATGGAGCTTAACTGGGAAAGTCTGACTGTCATGGTGATCGACGACAGTAAGACAATTCGCCGCACTGCGGAGACGTTGCTGCAAAAGGCGGGCTGTACCGTGGTCACCGCGACAGACGGTTTTGATGCGTTAGCAAAAATCGCGGACTCCCGTCCGGATGTCATTTTTGTCGATATTATGATGCCGCGCCTGGATGGCTATCAAACATGTGCGTTAATAAAAAATAACAGCGAATTCCGCTCCACCCCTGTTGTAATGTTGTCGAGTAAGGACGGTTTGTTCGATAAGGCAAAAGGGCGTGTTGTTGGTTGCGATCAATATCTGACCAAACCTTTTAGTAAGAGCGAGCTGCTGGGTGCTATTTCCGCTCATGCCAAGCCGCACCATGCCGCATAAGTGGCCTACAGAAAAAGAAAATATAGATAACGGACTCCATTGTGGGCATTGTGCCCACAAGCTCGGTACCAAAATTTAATTTGAGTACAGATTTTCCGGTTGTTACATACCGGTTGATTTTTGTACCCACACTATCGGTAGTCATAGTGCATCTCGGCACATGCTAGCGAGGATAATCACAACAAAAACCGCCGAGCGCAGTAGTTGTTGCCGAAAAGATGTCATGGGGGAAATGATGGCAAGAGTACTAATAGTTGATGACTCTCCTACAGAAACACATAAGCTGACAACCATTCTTGAAAAAAATGGCCACGCAGTAATCACCGCTCCAAACGGTGAAAGCGGAGTTGAAGTAGCCCGCGCCGAACGCCCCGACCTGATCCTGATGGATATTGTGATGCCGGGTCTCAACGGTTTCCAGGCCACCCGCCAATTGAGCAAAGACAGCAATACCGGTGAAATTCCGATCATTATGGTAACTACCAAAGATCAGGATACAGACCGTGTCTGGGGTATGCGCCAGGGAGCCAGGGCTTACCTGACCAAACCTGTCGATGAGAGCAAATTGCTGGATGCGATCGGGGAGGTGTTGGCCTAATAGCCAGCTGCGAAAAGTGCAGTCACAAACACCTTATTTAGCTCTGGTTGATATTGCACGGCGCGCCAAAGCGCAGGCCACTGGCCTGCCTGGCCGCCGGGAAATCAAACCCTACTGGACCGGTATCGGTTTCTCTCTTCTGGATAACCACTTTGTCGCCTCCATGGATGACGTTGTGGAATTGCTCGAAGTGCCACAGCACACCTTTATTCCGGGCGTTCAGCCTTGGGTAAAAGGCGTCTCTAATGTTCGTGGTCGCCTGCTTCCCCTTATTGATCTCGCAGCTTTTTATGGCGGCTACCTCTCAGGTCCGCGCCAGCAACGTCGTGTTTTGGTGCTCGAGAGGGATAAGACCTACGTGGGGCTTATCGTGGATAAATTGTTTGGGATGCAGCACTTGGCGTTTGAGTATGCCCGTGAGGCACCGACAGATTTGAGTGAACCATTTGCGCCAATGGTGCACGGCCAGTTTGTTTTACAGCAGCATCGTTGGCTCGTTCTCGATATGCGGGCACTGATCAAGGATGCGCGTTTTATGGATGCAGCTTTACGCTGACTAATCCAGTTCTTTCTTTCCGGTAGCCGAGGGTGGTCGACCGGATGGCCCGCAATTAGTGCAGGGATGTACAGCACTGACTGAGGGGTCTTGTCATTAAAGCGTTAAAACTAAAGTGGTATTAAACCGGCCTAATGCAATGGCCCGCTAGGAGTAAATTATGAAACCAGGCTCCCAGAGTTCCTTTTCCGCGCTGCGCAGTAACCCTGCCGCGCTGGTATTAGGTCTACTGGTACTCGCCACGCTGGCGGGGCTTATTGTCAGTATTTATTTGGTACAGACTCGAGACGAGCAGGATAAAGAGTACCTGCAGCAAGTCGCCGAGTTGCGGGCCCTTTCCTATCAGGTAGTTTCCTATGCGCCGGCGGCAACCGCAGGCGATAGTGAGGCCTTTACCGAGCTGGAAAATGTTACCGAAGAAATGGCTAATGCCTGGAACCAGCTTCAGCGAATGGATGACAATAGTCGCCGCGCCCTGGGTGCTCAGCTGTCTGCTTACGATCAGGTTTGGCGCAGCTTGCGCGAGCAGGTCGATACGATTATCGGCAACCAGGAAACCATCGTATTTCTTAACGATATCGCTTCAACGCTGAGTGACTCGCTTCCGGAATTACAGGCTGAGCACAACAATATTGTAGAAATTCTGCTGGCTAACAACGCCCCGGCAAATCAGGTGGAACAGGCCCAGTTGCAGGTTTGGCGTGCGGAGCGTATTGGTCGAAATATCGATAAAATGCTCCAAGGTGGCGATGATGCTGAAGCCGCCGCTGACCAGTTTAATACCGACGCCAGTCTTTTCGGTAAGGTGGTTGACGGTATGAAGAGCGGCGATGTGGTGATGGGGATTTCCCGTATCACCGATGAAGAGGCTCGCCACTCATTGGATGAAATTACTGAGCTGTTCGGCTTTGTAAGCACCTCCGTACGGGATATCTTCGAAGCAACTCCAGCCCTGTTTGCTACCCGCCAGGCCTCTGACGGCATTATCGCGTCATCTCCCCAGCTGATCGAAGCATTGAGTACGCTGAATGACCGAATCGTAAACCTTTCAGATGATCGCCAGCCCAACAACTTGACCATTGCTGCACTGGCTTTGGTCTTCGTTTTGTTGATCTTCGGTATGATGGCGATGGCATTCTCCGGTACCCGCCGAAACCTGAAAAAAGAGGAAGATACCAACGAGCGTAACCAGCACGCGATTATGCAGTTGCTGGACGAGCTGGCCGACCTCGCCGACGGTGACTTGACCACCTCTGCAACGGTAACCGAAGCCTTTACTGGTGCGATTGCCGACTCCATTAACTTTACTATTGACCAGCTGCGTGTGCTGGTATCGCGGATTAATGGTGCTGCACAGGAAGTATCTGGCTTGTCCCAGGAAACCCAGCAGACTGCACTGCACTTGGCCGAGGCCTCTGAGCACCAGGCACAGGAAATTGCCGGAGCTTCTGCCGCGGTTAACGAAATGGCGGTCACCATTGACCAGGTATCTGCCAACGCCTCCGAATCTGCCCAGGTAGCCGAGCGCTCGGTACATATCGCAAGTAATGGCGCCAAGGTGGTACAGAACACCATTAAAGGCATGGATAACATCCGCGAGCAGATTCAGGATACCTCCAAGCGAATTAAGCGCCTGGGTGAATCCTCCCAGGAAATTGGCGATATCGTAAGTTTGATTAACGACATTGCCGACCAGACCAACATTCTTGCATTGAATGCCGCGATCCAGGCGAGCATGGCCGGTGATGCCGGTCGAGGCTTCGCGGTGGTAGCGGATGAGGTACAGCGACTTGCGGAGCGCTCTGCAGCTGCAACCAAGCAGATTGAAGGTCTGGTAAAAGCGATTCAGTCTGATACCAACGAGGCGGTAATCTCCATGGAACAAACCACCAGTGAGGTGGTACGTGGAGCTCGTCTGGCCCAGGATGCGGGTGTTGCACTGGAAGAAATTGAGAATGTATCCAACAACCTGGCATCGTTGATTCAGAACATTTCTAACGCTGCACGTCAGCAGGCTTCGTCTGCAGGCCACATTTCCAACACGATGAACGTGATTCAGGAAATTACCTCGCAGACCTCTGCGGGTACCCAGGCTACCGCCCAGTCCATTGGTAACCTGGCGCAGACCGCGAGTGCACTGCGCGAATCCGTTGCCGGCTTCAAACTTCCGCAAGAGGAAAGTGTTGAAAGCAACAGCGAGCTGTATGACGTGGAGTTGCCGGAAATGGATACAGATACTTTCGCTATTGAAGGTGAAGATACTCATTCATTGGAGTCCCGCGAAGACCGGGCCCTGGCCTAACCCACACAATAATACCCGGCCATTATGAAAGTTGGCCGGGTGCAAAAGGGGCGCACGGAATTGCTTCCGATAAATCCGCGGGTTTTTCTCGCAGAAAACTGTAGCGCTTGAGTACTGAATAAATTATTGGGGACTTGGCGTGAGTCACGACAACCCGAACTTTATGGCCTTGGATTGGCTGATCGGTGAAATTAACGAGACTTTGGCACAAGCGCGCCAATTTCTTGAGACGTTCGCTGTCGAACCCGATGCGGGTGCCTCTCTTCTGCAAAACAGCTTGTCGCTGGTGCACCAGGTGCACGGTAGCTTGCATATGGCACAGCTCAGTGGTGCCGCGATGTTAGCAGAAGAGATGGAGCAACTTATCCAGGCCCTGGCCACTGGTGCGGTTGAAAATACCGACGAGACGCGCGAATTTTTGATGCGCGCATTGCTGGAGTTGCCCCTTTACCTCGAAAAGGTTTCTTTTCAGCGTCGTGACAATGCCGTTCTCTTACTTCCCCTGATGAATGACTTGCGCGCAGTGCGCCGCGAGCGATTGATCAGTGAAGGAGCACTTTTCTCGCCAGAATTGTCTTCATTGGCAACGGTGATTGGAAAGCGCCAGCCCCTCGTCGCCGATAGCGCCCGCTTAAATGACCTGGTCACCAAGTTGCGCAAGATGTATCACGTTGCGGCTGCGGGTCTGATCCGGGATGTAAACAGCGGCGAAAGCCTGGCTTACCTCACCAAGATTATTGAAAAAATGCAGCTGCTCTACAGTGGCAGCTGCCGCCAATCCCTGTGGGAAGTACTGTTCGGTATTTTGGAGGCGCTCGGCGAGCACCGTATTAATGTACAGCCCGCACTGCGCCATTTACTGCGCAAGGTGGATATTGAATTCAGATTGTTGCAGGGGCGTGGCGCAAAGGTATTGGATGCGCGCCTGGATCAGGACTTTCTTCGCAACCTACTTTTTTATGTCTACCTCGCCGGCCCGAATGGGCCGCACTGCGAAAAACTTTACCAGCGCTTCGCACTAGATAAGGCAGTTCCCGGTACGCCTCGCCCGGATACTGAAGACGTATTGGCGATGGGGCCAGAGGCCCTGGGCAGTGCAATTGCTGCAGTGCGCGATGAACTGCAGATGGTGCGTGAAGCACTGGAGCCCAGTACAACTGATACAGAACAACCCTCGCTGTCTGACACTGCCGCAGTGGCCAAGCGTCTCGCGGATACACTCGGTATTTTGGGATTGGAGGCGCAGCGGGTTCGCGCTCGCAGTGTCTACGAAGACCTTCGCGATGCTTCCCGTGGTACTGACGTTGAAGAGTACCTGATGCGTGCCGCCGGGGAATTGGTTCAGCTCGATTCAGCGCTTGCCGCCACCGTCGATCGCAATAAAAAAGTCGATGATGAGCAGCCCATTATGGGCGACGCCACTGACTCTGTATTACGCGAGGCCAGACTCGGTCTGGAAGCGGTAAAAGAAGCGGTCATGGAGTATGTGGCCAGCCACTGGGATATCAGTTACCTGAGCCGTGTGCCACAGCGTTTACAGGAAGTCTGTGGTGGCCTTGAAATGGTGGGTTACCAGCGAGCGGGTGAAATTATCTCCGCTTGCAATCGCTATATTGGCAACTCCCTGATTGAGGCTGGAGAACAGCCCGAATGGACAATGCTGGATACTCTGGCAGATGCCATTACCAGTGTTGAATACTACCTGGAGCGCCGTGCGGAAGGTCTGGCTGATGCAGAAATGCTTTTGGCACTGGCTGAAGATAGCGTAGAAGCATTGGGCGTTTCGCTGAAGATCGCCGACGAGAGTAAGGCCGACGCCAGTCTGGAAGCGTCTCCGATATCAGAACCCGAACTGCCAGATCTTATTGATTACGATTTAATCCCCGATGACGAAGCCGCTGTGGTTTCTGACGAACCTCTGGACTCTCAAGCTGAAAAAGAAGCGGAAGAGTCATCTGCCATAACTTTGCAGCTGCCTGTCGATGAAGCAGATTCTGTTGTGGAGTCCGAGCTGGAAATCGATGGAGAGTCTGTTCCGGAGGAGTCTTGGTTCTCTGATGGGGCTCCTCAGGTTGAAGCTGCTCCAGTACTTGAAGTTGAAACTGGGATAGAGGCTCCTGAAGCTGAGGAAGCGCCTGCTGAGATTGCTGACTTCATTGAAGCTGCACCGATGGTAGAGTCTGCTGAGGTTGAGCCGGTTGCTGCAGTTGCAGAGGTCGCGGATACGACGGAGGAACTCGGTGATGACACTGAGAGCCTGATTGACGATGAAATTATCGAGATCTTCCTGGAAGAAGCCGGGGAAGTTCTTGCGCATATCAGTTGCTACTTCCCGGAGTGGGCTGCCAATTTTGCCAATCAGGATGCCCTGGTAGAGTTTCGTCGGGGCTTCCATACCCTGAAGGGGTCGGGCCGTATGGTCGAGGCCCTGGATATTGGTGAACTGGCCTGGTCTGTGGAGAATATGCTCAACCGGGTTATCGATGGCAGTGTGAAACCCGGGCCTGCCCATGTATACCTGATTGAGCAGGTGTATCAGAAGTTCCCCTCAATGATTGAGGCGTTTAAACACGGACAGAGCGACCCCGATCAGCAGCTTACCCTGCAGTTACAAGCTTGGGCTGAGCAGCTGAGTGCGGGAGAGATGCCCGCTGATCTGGAAGCCCAAAGTGCAGGCGGTGTCGCGGCAGTTGACGTTGTTGAGGACACCGGAGAAGACCTGGCTCAACTCTGGGAAATTTTTGCCCAGGAGGCAGAGACGCACCTCAATGTCGTAGATGAGTATCTGCTGGATATGCAGGCTGCCGCGCCTTTGTATGGTGTTCCGAGCGATCCAATGCACCGGGCACTCCACACACTAAAAGGCTCCGCACATATGGCGGAAGTCAAAGTGGTTGCCGAAATTATGGCGCCACTGGAGCGCTTCGCTAAAGAGCTGCGTATTTATCAGGTGCCTATCGATGCAGATATTTTTGATCTGATCAATGATAGCGCCACCTATGTGCGTGAAGTGCTGGAACAGATTCGCTCTTCCGAGCCTCTCGCAATAGAGAAATCGGAACAGTTCCTTGCTCGCGTTGCTGAATTGCAGGAGCGCTCTGTAGGCCACTTGATTCGCGAGCGCGAGGCGAATGAACCTCGCGCGGTCGATCCCCAGCTTCTCGAAGTCTTGATGGCTGATGGCATGCGGGTGCTACTTGATGCAGACCAAATGCTTACTGAGTGGCGCGTCGACCCGGCAGATAAAAGTCGTGTTGTATTGGTCGCTGACGAACTCAATGTTCTGCAGGAGGCGGCCAGCCGGGCGCAGTTGCCGATCCTGGCCGAGCTCGCTGAGCTGTTGCTGAATGTTTATCGCAAAGTCCTTGCTGGTGACCTTGAGCAGGAGCCCGCACTATGGGCCTCTCTTGAGCAGGGACACAACGAGTTGCTTGATTTAATCGATGCAGTAGCAGCAGCACAAGACCTCCCTGAAGTCAGCGAAGCTGTGGAAGAGGCGCTTCGCTACCTGGCTCAGGGTGAGGAAACCAGTTCATCAGCAGAAGATGACTACGACCTCGATGAACTGGGAATCGATAGCGAAGCACTGGCTATTGCCGAGCCTGAAGAGCAGGCGCCGGAGCCCACGGAAGTAACCGAGCTTCTGGTTTCAGAAACATCCCCTGATGAGTGGATTGAGCCACCTGTATTACAGGTGTCGCACGATGGGGAATCTCTCGATGGTGAAGCTGAGGATTCGGAAATTCCTCAATTGCAGGCCATAGAAGTTGAGGCCGCCGTTGAGGACGTTTCTCAATTTGAAGAACCCTTCTCTGCACCTGATGTTGAACCTGCTGGCGACCTGGCTATCGAGCAACCGGGTAGCGAGGTGTCATCACAGGATTCCGCTCAATCAGTCGATTTACAGAAGTTGTTGGCAGACATTGACCCGGATGTTGTCGATGTCTTTATGGAGGAGGCGGGAGATCTTACCGATGAGCTGGAGGAACTGATCCAGAGTTGGGAAGAGGAGCCGGAAGGCCGCGAGCAAGGTGAGGCCCTGAAGCGTGTATTGCACACCTTTAAAGGTGGTGCACGTATGGCTGGCCTAATGGGGTTGGGTGAAGTAGCTCACCGTTTTGAAACGGTGATCGAAGGCATGCGCGACAACGATCGGCCCTCCGCAGATTTCTTCGCCAATGCCCATGGTATCCACGATCGTCTCGCCGATGGAGTAGAGACAGTTCGCGCCTGGATGGCTGGTGAACAGCTTGATGCTTTTGTACAGCTGGTCAGCACCGATTGGGCGGATCAGAAGCCGGCTAACTCGGCAGCTGCAGAAGCAGTTATTGAATCTGAAGTTTCAGACGAACAACCTCAAGACACTGTTCTCGTAGCGGATGCGGAACAAGGTGATGAAGTCATTGCGGCCGAGAGTACTCAGCCGGATGCTGATGTAGTTGCTACGCAGCTGCCCGAGATCGCTGTAGGTCAGGAAAGCGATAACGTTTTGCCGTTTATCCGCAAGGCCGGTAATGCAGAGCAGGAGGTAGCGGCACCGACCCGGAACCAGCCCCAGGAGATGGTGCGTGTAGCTGCTGAACTTCTGGAGGAGTTGGTAAACCTCGCCGGTGAGACTGCAATTTCCCGTGGTCGTCTTGAAGAGCAGATGAGTGAGTTCGGTCTCGCCCTAGACGAGATGGATGTGACGCTGGTTCGTCTCAACGAACAGCTGCGCCGCCTTGACCGCGAGACCGAGGCTCAGATCCTGTTCCGCCAGGAGCAGTTGGCAGAACAGGACGGCGACTTCGATCCGCTGGAAATGGACCGTTACTCGTCTATTCAGCAGTTATCCCGTTCCCTGCTGGAGTCCACATCTGACTTGATGGAGCTGCGCTCCACTCTGAATAACAAGGCGCGGGATACAGAGACCCTGTTGCTCCAGCAGTCCCGAGTAAATACCGAATTGCAGGAAGGTCTGATGCGCAGCCGCATGGTACCTTTCTCCCGTCTGGTACCGCGCCTGCGTCGCATCGTGCGCCAAGTAAGTGCTGAGCTGGGCAAGCAGGTCGAGTTGGGATTCTCCAACGTTGAAGGCGAGCTGGACCGGTCCATGTTGGAGCGTATGGTTGCGCCACTGGAGCATATGCTGCGCAACGCTGTGGACCACGGCATTGAAATGCCAGAGGAGCGTTTGGCTGCCGGCAAGTCTGAGCGTGGGCGTATCGATGTGGCGCTGAAAAGGGAGGGCAGTGAAGTAGTCCTCACCATCCGCGATGATGGTGCCGGTGTCAATTTGATCCGGGTGCGTGAAAAGGCGGTGGAAAATGGCCTGATGAGGCCGGATGCTGAGCTCTCGAATAATGAGATTCTTCAGTTCATTCTGCAGGCCGGTTTTACCACTGCAGAAAAAGTTACCCAGATATCTGGCCGGGGTGTGGGCATGGACGTTGTATCCGCCGAGCTGAAGCAGATTGGTGGCAGCGTCCATATCAACTCAGAGGCAGGCGCAGGAACAGAATTTGTCGTTCGTCTTCCGTTCACAGTTTCGGTTAACCGCGCTTTGATGGTGCGAATTGGCGATGACCTGTTTGCATTGCCGCTGAATACCATCGAAGGTATTGTGCGCCTCAGCCCATTTGAGTTGGAGCACTACTATCGCTCAGATGATGCGCGTTTCGAATACGCCGGAGAACTCTACCAGGTTAGCTATTTCGGTACTCTGCTGAAGTCTGGTGCTCAACCCAAACTCAGTGTCGATGATATGCAACTGCCCGTTTTGTTGGTGCGCTCTGAAGGGCACGCTATGGCATTACAGGTGGATGCCATTAAGGGCAGCCGCGAGATTGTAGTGAAAAGCCTCGGCCCGCAGTTCTCCGGGGTTCAAGGGGTATCAGGTGCAACGGTAACTGGTGATGGTAGCGTCGTGGTGATTCTCGACGCACACGCCCTGCTGCGTCGCCAGGCCACTCAGTTGGCAAGGCCGGAAGTGCCGCAGCTTCAAATTCAGGAAGAGCCTGAAGTGCAGTCCGAGCAGGAGGCGCGCCAGCAGACCGTTATGGTTGTGGATGACTCGGTTACAGTGCGCAAGGTAACTACGCGCTTTCTGGAGCGAGAGGGCTATCTGGTTAGCACTGCAAAGGATGGTCAGGATGCGGTTATCCAGCTGCAGGATAAGATCCCGGATCTGATCTTGCTGGATATTGAGATGCCGCGTATGGATGGCTTCGAGGTTGCCCGCCATATTCGCTCCAGTAGTCGCCTGCGCGATATTCCTATAGTAATGATTACTTCGCGTACCGGTAATAAGCACCGCGATCACGCTATGTCCCTGGGAGTTAACCACTACCTGGGTAAGCCTTACCAGGAAGATGTACTGCTGGCGGCTATTCGTGAGTACGCGGATGCCGAAGCTGTCGGAAGCTGAGACGGCAAATATCAGGAATAATATAGAGATAGGCAATGAGTGAAGTTGAAGCGCTGCCGGTAGATGTCCCCCAGGAAGTGAGCAGCCTGTTATTGCCCCTTGAGCAGGGGCAGCTGCTGGTGCCGGTGGACAGCCTCTCAGAGGTTGTTGCAATGCAGACGCCGATGGCAGTTCAAGATGTACCCGAGTGGTATTTGGGAGATCTGATCTGGCGGGAACAGCGCCTGCCGGTGGTATCTTTTGAAGTGATGCGTGGTGGTGCCTTGGGAGCAGTTGCAGAAGAGGGGCGTATTGCGGTGCTGAGCACGGGAAATCCCGATGGCGAGCTGCCGTATTTTGCATTGCTCTTGCGCGGCACTCCGCGCCTGGTGCGGGTTACCCCTGAGGAGTTGGCGCTGCGAGAGCAGCCACTAAACCCTGGAGAGTTAATGCATGTGGCGCTTTCTGGTGAGGAGGCGGTTATTCCCGACCTGCAGGGATTAGAGCGGGCCTGCCTGCGCTATCGCAGTGACTGACTTGTTTTGCAATGTATTATCAAAAAAGGGGCCAGAGGCCCCTTTTTTGATTGAGCTGTTCGCTTAGAACAGCTCTTCCGGTAAAGAATCCTCCCGGCCATCCTGGCTGGGCATATCCATATCTTCATCGGTGTAGCGATTGCGATATGGGTTATATACCTCGCGGCCGGGCACCCGGTTGGTCCTGAATATCTCAAACATGCCCCCGTAAGAGGTGCGCAAGCCATTTTGAGGGTTGATGCGTACCGTAACTATGCCATCTGGTTGAGCCAGGTGGCGCTCGGGAAGACCTTCGAGGGCACTGCTCATAAAATCGATCCAGATAGGCAGGGCGGCTGAGCCACCGTATTCATTTTTACCCAGTTCACCATAGGAATCGAAGCCAACCCAGGCACTGGTTGCCAGGTAGGGGCTATAACCCGAGAACCACGCATCCCGTGGACCATTGGTGGTACCGGTCTTTCCGGCAATATCACCGCGCTTCATCGCCAGAGCGCGGCGCCCGGTGCCCTTTTTGATAACATCTTTAAGCATCGAATCCATTATGTATGCCGTCTCTGCGGACATGGCTCGCGGAGCGCGAGGGCGCGCTTGGCTCTTGCTCGGGTCGAGGGGGCCAACGGGCAGTACGTGTAGTTCCGCTGGCTCTTCACCTTGATCGACCCCTTGTCCTTCCAGTTGTAATTCCGCGAGATCGACGGGTTCAGCGGACAGGGTTTCAGAGCCTGTGCCCGGCTCGGGACAGTTATCGCACACAGTGAGAGGCAGTGCCTGATACAGGACTTCGCCATTAACATCCAATACCCGCTCAACCAGGTAGGGCTCCACTCGGTAGCCACCATTGGCGAAGGCGGCATAGCCTCGCACCATCTCCAGGGGCGTGAGAGCGGAGCTACCCAGAGCAATGGTCAGGTTGCGGGCAAGCTTGCTGCGCTCAAACCCAAAGCCTTCGACAAAGCCTAGGGCGTAGTCCAGTCCTAGGGATTGCAGCAACCGGATTGAGACCATATTGCGGGACTTGTACAAAGCCATACGCAGGCGAGTTGGGCCGAGGAAGGTCCCCCCGTCATTTTCAGGCCGCCATACATCTTGCAGGTTGGTTTCCTCAAAGATAATCGGGGCATCATTGATAATGCTGGCCGCTGTATATCCGCGCTCGATCGCCGAGGCGTAAATAAAGGGCTTGAAACTGGAGCCGGGTTGCCGGGCAGCCTGAGTGGCCCGATTGAAGTGGCTCTGGCGGAAGTCGTAACCACCGACAAGGGCGCGGATAGCCCCATCTTCGGGCTCAATAGATACCAGGGCGCCCTGTGCTTCCGGGACCTGGGCTAGAACCCACTCTTCAGTCACCTGGGGTTCAGCAGGCTTGGTATCACCGCTCTCGGGATCCGCAAACGGATCGGCCTGAAGGGGCTCATCTACAGCGGTGGCGATCATCTCGCTACTGGAGTTGCTCTCTTTCTTTTCCTTAACGACCTTGCGTAATCGAATGACATCTCCGGGAGCAAACATTTTTTCAGCGGACTGAAGGCGTGCGCCCCGGGCGCTCTCAGAAATATAGGGCCTGATAGAACTGAGTCCATTGCTCCAAGGCAATTCAATTACGCGCCGATCTCTCAGTTGAACCTGAAGTTTCTTGGGTTCTACCGCAGTGACAACGCCGGGTTCCAGACCGCCGAGAATCGGAATCTCGTTGAGTAAATCGATAAGCTGGTCGCTATCTTGCAGCAATTCCGGTGCAAGACGCTGTTCTGGGCCGCGATAGCCGTGGCGCGCATCATAGGTTTCCAGACCGTGCTGAAGCGCATTGCGAGCCGACTCTTGCAGGCGACTGTCTACCGTTGTTATGACCTGGTAGCCGTCGGTATAAGCGTTGTCGCCAAAGAGGTCTACTGCCTCCTTCCGTGCCATCTCGGCGATATAGGGTGCATCCAGGTCGAGGTCGCGGCTGTGATAGCTGGCTGTTACTGGCGCAGTAATAGATTGGTTATATTGATCCTGATTGATATAGCCAAGGTCGAGCATCCGCATCAGGATCCAGTTGCGGCGTACCAGGGCTCGGGAGGGGTTGGCGAGAGGGTTGAAGGTCGATGGCGCTTTGGGAAGCCCCGCCATCATAGCCCACTGGGCCAGATTGAGGTCCTTGATATCTTTGCCGTAATACACCTGAGCTGCAGCCTGGAAACCGTAGGCGCGGTTTCCGAGGAAGATTTTATTGATGTATAGGGCGAGGATCTCGTCTTTGGTCAGCTCCTGCTCGATTTGCAGCGATAGTAAAATTTCATTGAACTTGCGCACAAAACGCTGTTCCCGGCTGAGAAAGAAGTTGCGCGCCACCTGCATTGTCAGTGTACTACCACCAGACTGGATAGAGCCGGTCTTAATCAGCTGCGAGGCCGCCCGCATCAAACCTTTGATGGAAACACCATTGTGGGAGTAAAAGCTTGCATCTTCGGCGGCGAGAATCGCTTTGATAAAGGGTTCTGGCGTTTGCTCGATCGTGATAGGGTTGCGCCGCTTTTCACCAAACTCACCGATCAGTTTCATATCCCGTGAGTAGACCCTCAGAGGGGTCTGTAAGCGGATATCGCGGAGGCTCTCGACCGAGGGCAACCCCGGTTTGAGGTAGAGATAGATACTGGCCAGGGCCATTGCTGTAGCGGCTACACCGGCAAGGCCGAGCCAAAGCAGTGCGAGCAGACGATTGCGGGCTTTTACGGTCATGAAACTGCTTCTGTGTACTTCATCAAAGTGATTAGGTGAATAATTATACGAATATTGTGCGCTATTACCTATGCAAATGCAGGTTGAAGCGTTAATTTAAAGTGCTATAACATCAAACCCTCATAACCCACGGAAAAGATAAGAAAAAATGGGAATTTTCCCTTTTCTGAGCAAAGGCCCCAAGGCCATGTTGGGACTCGATATTAGCTCTACTGCGGTCAAGTTGCTGGAGCTAAGTCGCAACGGCGACAAATATCGTGTCGAAAGTTACGCCGTGGAACCTCTCCCACCCAATGCTGTAGTTGATAAGAATATCAATGATGTGGGGGCGACGGCTGAGGCTATTCGCAAAGTTGTACGACGTTCCAAGACGCGCTTACGCGAAGCTGCCGTTGCTGTGTCTGGATCAGCGGTGATCACCAAGACCCTCGAAATGCCGGCGGACCTCACTGAGGAAGCATTGGAAGCCCAGATCGCAATCGAGGCTGACCAGTATATTCCCTATCCGCTTGAAGAAGTCAGCCTGGACTTTGAGGTGCAGGGGCCTTCCGAGAAGGGGGAAGGTCAAATGGAGGTCCTGCTTGCAGCTTGCCGCACAGAAAACATTGAACAGCGGATCTCTGCGTTGGGTGAGGCCGAACTGGAACCCGGTGTGGTGGATGTTGAGGCTTACGCAATAGAGCGAACTTACACATTGCTGGAAGATCAGCTCCCTCCTCAAGAGCAACTAGTCGTAGCCGTTATTGATATCGGAGCGACGATGAGTGCCCTGTCAGTTCTTGTGGATGGCAAAACAGTGTATACCCGCGAACAACTCTTTGGGGGGCGTCAGCTCACCGACGAGATACAGCGTCGCTATGGGCTCTCAGTAGAAGAAGCTACTCTGGCGAAACGCCAGGGAGGTAGTGGCTTACCAGATGACTATTTTGCTGAAGTGTTGGAGCCTTTCAGAGACGCGGTAGTTCAACAGGTAACCCGTTCTTTGCAATTCTTTTATTCCTCTACCTCATATAGTGATGTGGACCATATCCTTCTCGGCGGTGGAGTTGCGGCGATGGAAGGAATTGGTGAACTTGTTAGTGAAAAGCTGGGTCGACCGACATTGATTGCTAATCCATTTCACAAAATGAGTGTGTCTTCACGGGTTAATCGCCAGGCTTTGGCAAATGAAGCCCCTTCACTAATGATTGCCACAGGGTTGGCGATGAGGGAGAAGGACTACTGATATGGCAAAGATTAACCTTCTGCCTTGGCGTCAGGAATATCGTGCACAAAAGCAAAAAGAATTTCAGCAAATAATGGTAGTCGTTATTTTTGCTGTGGCTGCCGCCGTTTTTGGCTGGATGAAAACAGTTGATAAGCAAATAATCTATCAAAATGACGGCAATCAAATCCTGAAAAACAGGATAAGTGAGTTGGACATCCAGGTAAAAGAAATTAAAAACCTGAAAAAACGCCGGCAGGAATTGATTGATCGTATGCGGGTGATCCAGGAGTTACAGGGTAACAGGCCGCTTGCTGTGCGTTACTTTGATGAGTTAGTTCAGGCTACGCCTGAAGGTGTGTGGCTCAGCTCTATGGAGCGAGTGGGCAATAAGTTATCCCTGTCAGGTGTGGCAGAATCTAATAATCGGGTTTCTTCTTTTATGCGAAATCTGGATCAATCTGATTGGTACGAGTCTCCAGCTTTAGCAGGGGTTACTGCTAGTCCGCGACATGGCGAACAAGCGAGTGCTTTCGAGTTGACGGTTAATGTCACAGGTAGAAAGCAGGAAGATGACCAAGGCGCTGCAAAAAAATAAGGGACCGCACCATGGCACTGGCAGATACGCTGAAGCAGATCAATGAGCTTGACCTCAATGATATCGATTTTTCCCGTATGGGAATTTGGCCCTTACCTGGGCGCATAGCCCTGCTGGTTGTTATTTCGGCAATCATTGTTGGACTTGGTTATCACTTTTTAATTAGTGATCGATATCAGCAGCTTGAGCTGGCTGAGAGTAAAGAGCAGCAGCTGTTTTCGCAGTTTGAAGTGAAGCAAGAGCAGGCCCACAACCTAGAGGCCTATAGGGCTCAATTAGAGGAAATGAATCAAACTTTTGGTGCATTGCTTAAGCAGCTACCCAAAGACACCGAAGTTCCTGGTTTACTCGAAGATATTGATGAGTATGGACGGGGAAGTGGCTTAACGATAAGTGATATTGACTTGCAACAGGAGCGGGTTGGTGAATTTTACGTAGAGTTACCGATCCAGATATTCGTTAAAGGTGGGTATCATGAATTTGGTGCTTTTGTGAGTGGTATTGCTGGTATGCCCCGAATAGTGACTTTGCATGATTTTAAGATAGTAAATGATAAAGAAGGCGGTTTGCTCAGTATGACAATTAACGCCAAGACCTATCGCTATAAAGATCAAGGTGAAGAGGGATGATTAAGTACCTCTCGGTTGCAGTTGCTCTGCTATCAATTGTCGGGTGTGAATTAAACTCAGATCACAGTGAGTTGCGTAAGCGAATGGCTGAAGTGGAACGTAGGCCGAAAGGTCAAATTGAGCCGATACCGACATTTA
The DNA here is from genome assembly GCA_032615215.1 of Microbulbifer sp. MKSA007. Classification (NCBI taxonomy): domain Bacteria; kingdom Pseudomonadati; phylum Pseudomonadota; class Gammaproteobacteria; order Cellvibrionales; family Microbulbiferaceae; genus Microbulbifer; species Microbulbifer sp. MKSA007. The sequence goes on from CP128433.1 coordinate 417,897, forward strand.
CTCCTTACAGCCCCTATGTTTATGTTGCCACTGCCCAGCGAAGCCCCTTTACCAAGCCAGTTCTTGAGTCCGAACAGCGTATAGTGGGACGCAGGTTAGATGTTGCTCCAGATTTAACTCGTCAGCGAGAGCTACTGGAGGGCGTTAATATTGATGTGCTATCTATGGTTGGTAGCTTGTCGCGTGATGGACAGATTTGGGCTCTGATAGACGATGGCGCAGGCGGAATTCATCGCATAACTGTTGGCAATTATCTCGGAAAAAATCATGGCCGAGTAGTGAATGCCACTGATGCACAGCTCGATATTTTAGAAATTATACCGGATGGCACCGGAGGCTGGATTGAACGGCCGCGGGCTCTGGCGTTGGAAGAGAGGGACAACGGATAATGAACAATAAACAGTTCGCCTTTTTAATGACTCGATTCCAGCTGATGCTGCTGGGTTTGTTGTTATTTCCAATAGCGTCGAATGCTCAGGTAAGCCAGCTCAATGACATTCAATTTGCTGAGCTGCCTGGTAGTCGGGTTCAGCTTCGTCTTACCTTCAGTGATACACCTCCAGAACCAACGGGTTACACAATAGAGCAACCCGCGCGAATAGTTTTAGATTTTGCTGGAGTAGAAAGTGTGCTTCCGCAAAAGAAATACTCTCTAGGCATTGGAGCCGCGCGGAGTGCTGTCATTGTGTCCAGCGAAGACCGCACACGCCTTATTGTTAATCTAGATGAATTACCAGTGTACTCTAGTGAGCGTCAAGGTAATCAGCTGGTAATGGAGATAGGAGCAGATTCTTCTGAAGGTGAAGCTAGTGTTGCTGCGGCTCCGCAACATGACGCTGGCATGAGCTTGGGCGGTGACAAACAGTTCCGAGCGTCAGGGAGTGTGGCTGTAAATAATGTTGATTTTCGCCGTGGTGAAGAGGGTGAAGGCAAGGTAATAGTCAGTCTCACAGACCCTGCAGTAAATATTGATGTTGAGCGTACAAACGGAAAAATCTATTTGACTTTCCTTGGGGCTGAACTGCCCGAGTCTTTACGCCAAAGGCTGGATGTTACAGATTTCGCGACTCCTGTTAGCTCAATTACTGTAGATTATGATGGGCGCAACACTGTTATTTCAGTTGATCCAAGCGATGTTGAGTACGATTACTTGGCATATCAGGCGGACACCGAATATGTATTAAGTGTTAAGCCGCTCTCTGCTCAAGAAATTCGTGAAAAAGAGAAAGAGTTTCAGTTTGATGGTAAGAAGCTTTCGCTCAATTTTCAGGATATCGAAGTTCGCTCAGTATTGCAGGTAATTGCCGACTTTACCGACCTTAATTTAGTGGCCAGTGATACTGTTGAAGGTCGTATTACACTTCGATTAGATGGTGTACCTTGGGACCAAGCATTAGCCCTTATTCTTAAGGCTAAAGGCTTGGATAAGCGCCAGGAAGGCAGTGTCATTATGGTTGCGCCAGCGGCTGAGATCGCTGAACGAGAGCGCCAGGAGCTTGAAACCCGAAAGCAGTTAGAGGAATTGGCTCCGCTGCGAACGGAATACATTAGTGTCCGCTACGCTGACGCAGGGGAGTTGTTTGAACTCTTCTCTGGGGGACAGAGCGGAGGTGCTGGCCAAGGTGGATTTGCGGGAGGTGGTAGTAGTGGAAACTCAAACACTCCTACAATGCTTTCTGCCCGTGGTAGTGCAATTGTGGATGAACGCACTAATACAATTATCTTGACGGATACTGAAGATAAAATTGTACAGTTTAGAGCATTAATTGAGGCAATTGATATCCCGATCCGGCAAGTGATGATCGAGGCGCGAATTGTAACTGCTACTAGTGACTTCCAGAAAGAACTAGGTGTTCAGTGGGATTATGCTGATCTTACCGAAATTGGTGATGGTACTTATGGCCTAACCTCGGCGAGTAACTGGTTGGAAGAAGACACTTCCCTGGCAGAGCTAAGTACTGAATTTGACCCAATGTTGGTTGATCTTGGAGTCACTAACCCAGCCGGTAGTCTTGCCTATCATATTTTGAAGGATAACTTCTTCCTTGGCTTGGAATTATCCGCCTTAGAGGATAGTGGACTCGCAGAAGTTGTTTCCCAGCCAAAAGTTGTTACCGGCGATAAACAGGAAGCCACGATACAATCTGGTGTCGAGATTCCTTATCAGGAAACCACTTCTTCTGGAGCTGCTTCTATTACCTTCCGAGAGGCGGTATTGGAGTTGAATGTGACCCCTCAAATTACTCCAGACAATAACATTATTATGTCTCTAAATATTGAGCAGAATAGTGTGGGTGAGTATGTAAGTGTGGGTGATGGCCAGGTCCCTTCTATTAATATCAACACCTTGGCGACCAAAGTATTGGTACGCAATGGTGAAACAATTGTTCTAGGTGGTATTTTTGAAGGTACCGCTGTAGAGAGTGAAACCAAGGTTCCCTTACTGGGTGATATTCCTTATATCGGTAACTTGTTCAAACAGACTATACGCACGGACGATAAACGTGAGATCCTGATGTTTATCACACCGCGTATTCTTGAAGATGAGGCTTTCTACTCTAAGTGATCACCCGCTCTATTTTCCTGGTCGGCCCCATGGGGGCCGGCAAGTCTACTATCGGCAGGTTGTTGGCAGCTCAATTGCAGCTGCCTTTTGCCGATACCGACAAAGTGCTGGAAGAGCGCACTGGTGCGGATATTCCCTGGATTTTTGATGTGGAAGGCGAAGCCGGATTTCGCCGTCGTGAGACTGAAATATTGGAAGAGCTCTGCCAGGGTGAGTGCCAGGTTATTGGTACCGGTGGCGGAATAGTTTTGCTCGAGGAGAATCGACGCCAGCTACAAAAATATGGCCATGTAGTTTATTTGCAGGCCAATATCGATCAGCTTCTGGAGCGCACTTCAAAGAATACCAATCGCCCGTTGCTTCGTGTACCCAACCCCCGTCAGCGTATTGCGGAAATTTTGCAGGAACGCGAGCCTCTGTATCGTGAGGTTGCAGATATTATTTGCGACACCAATGACCTCTCCCCCAAGCAAGCATCCCTCCTGGTCGCAGAACACTTAGGCAGCCTGCTGTCCGATTAGTCCCAAGCGTCTGTGCTAAAGTGCGTCTCACTTTTGTTGAGATAAGCACTAGGGGATTGAGAGCAGTATGCAAAGCCTTAACGTAGAACTCGGCGAGCGTAGTTATCCGATAATTATTGGTTCAGGTTTGCTCGGTGACGCGCAATATATCCTCCCTTACATTAAAGGCCGGCAAGTTTGCATTGTTACCAATGAAACTATTGCTCCTCTTTATTTGGCGACATTATTGGAAGGGCTAAAAGGGCTCGATAAAGTGGATGTTGTCGAACTTCCCGATGGTGAAGCTTTCAAGTCACTCGACACAGTAAATCGAATTTTTGATGTGCTGCTGGAAAAGCGTCACAACCGCACTACGACACTAATCGCGTTGGGTGGTGGTGTCGTTGGAGATATGTGCGGTTTTGCTGCAGCCTGTTATCAGCGCGGGGTTAACTTTATCCAGGTACCGACTACCCTGCTGTCTTTGGTTGACTCCTCTGTTGGGGGAAAGACCGGCGTTAACCATCCCCTTGGTAAAAATATGATTGGCGCCTTCCACCAGCCCCGCCTTGTCCTTGCGGATACCGATACCCTTGCCACATTGCCTGCACGTGAATTTTCCGCAGGCCTCGCCGAGGTCATTAAATACGGATTGATCTGTGACAGCCCATTCTTCGAATGGATCGAAGAGAATTTACAAAAGTTATTAACTCGGGAGCCCGATGCACTGGCTTACGCTATTGAGCGCTGCTGCGCCGACAAGGCGAATGTTGTTGCCAGTGATGAGCGCGAGAGTGGTCGTAGGGCGATACTGAATCTTGGCCATACCTTCGGCCACGCCATTGAGGCAGTGCAGGGGTATGGCAGTTGGTTACATGGTGAGGCCGTTGCCGCCGGAATGGTTATGGCGCTGGAGTTATCCAGGTTGCGCGGAGATATCGATGCAGAGCTGGTGGAACGGTTGCGAGCGATGCTAGAGGCGGCTGATTTGCCGCAGCAGGCACCGCAGGGCATGATAACCGATGAATTCCTCCAAGTAATGCAGGTGGATAAGAAGGTGCTGGACGGAAAATTGCGTTTGGTGCTGCTAAAGGCACTGGGAGAAGCAATTATTGTCGATGATACCCCCAGAAAAATGATTATAAATGCACTGAAAAACTGTGGTGCTGAGTGATAACCCTGCTCTTATTGTCTAAATAATAGGACTGAGTACCAGAAAGGTTATCTGCTAGAAGATAAGTTTGGTTTTATTTGATTTGACAGACTAATACACTGCTAAAAGTTGAAAATGTAGTGTTGGACAAGTAATATTGCGCCCCCCGAAAGGAAAGGCGGGGCAAAAAACCGCCAATAACAACAAAAAAGCCCCAGCAGAGGGCTTTTTTTATCTCGGGATCTTTTTCCAAGGGACCGCAGGAGAGCGTAGCGCGAAGCTTAAAGTGACATTCGCCCATAACAGGCACTTCTTTTTTTAAGCGCCGGTGGTCCCCCAATCGATAGCGACGAGGAATTCTATGGGTAGCAGTCTGTATCAGTTGGATGAGTTTAAGGACAACTGCGGTTTTGGTCTGATCGCTCATTTGCACGGTGTGGCAAGTCACAAGTTAGTGCAGACGGCCATTGAATCCCTCACTTGCATGACCCACCGGGGTGGTATTGCCGCCGATGGTAAAACCGGTGATGGTTGCGGTCTTTTGCTGCAAAAGCCGGATGCTTTCCTCCGCGCAGAAGCCAAGACCCTGTTTGGTGCTGAGCTGACAGCAACCTACGCAGTGGGATCAATTATGCTCCCACTAGATCAAGCCGAAGCCGATAAAGCCCGCAAAATTCTCGAAACTGAGTTGCAAGCTCAGGGCCTAAAGACCGTCGGCTGGCGCACCGTACCGACTAACCCGGAATGCCTGGGCCCTATTGCCCGGGATTGCCTGCCACACTTTGAGCAGTTGCTGATCAACAATGCAGACGAGCCCCTCGGCGAGGCGAAATTCAATGCCCGTCTCTATGTGGCCCGTCGCAAAGCCGAGTTGCGCTTAAGTAGTGAAGTCTATATCGCCAGCCTTTCAACCAGTGTTCTCTCCTACAAAGGCCTGATGATTCCGGCTGATCTGCCCAAGTTTTTCCCAGAACTGGCCGACCCGCGCCTGGAAACCGCGATCTGTGTTTTCCACCAGCGCTTCTCTACCAACACCATGCCCCGCTGGCCCCTGGCCCAGCCATTCCGCCTGCTGGCGCACAATGGTGAGATCAACACTATTACCGGCAACCGCAACTGGTCTGTTGCCCGCACCAGTAAATTTGCCACTGAGCTGATTCCAGAGCTGAATGAGCTGGTGCCCCTGGTTAACCGTGAGGGTTCCGACTCCTCCAGCCTGGATAACATGCTGGAGATGCTGCTGGCGGGTGGCATGGAGCTGCACCGGGCCGTGCGCATGCTAGTGCCACCGGCCTGGCAAAATGTTGAAGGAATGGATGCGGACCTGCGCGCCTTTTACGAATATATTTCCATGCATATGGAGCCCTGGGATGGGCCGGCTGGATTGGTGATGACCGATGGCCGCTACGCAGTGTGTACCCTGGACCGCAACGGCTTGCGCCCCTCCCGCTGGGTGATTACCAAGGATGACCTGATCACTGTGGCCTCCGAAGTGGGCGTGTACGACTATGCCCCTGAAGATGTTGTAGCTAAGGGCCGCCTCGGACCGGGGCAGATGCTGTCGGTGGACACCCAAGAGGGCAAGCTCTACCACACCGCTGACATCGATAATATGCTCAAGCGGGCACAGCCCTATAAGCGCTGGCTCAAGGATAAAGCACGCCGTATCCGCTCTACTCTGGTTACTGCGCCGGTGGACAACAACTTCTCCCACCAGCAATTCAAGGTCTACCAAAAGCTGTTCAGTTCCTCCCTGGAAGAGCGCGATAAAGTCGTCCGGCCCATGGCTGAGGCGGGGCAGGAAGCGGTCGGTTCAATGGGCGATGATACGCCGATGGCGGTTTTGTCCCGCTACAACCGCTCGCTCTACGACTACTTCCGCCAGCAGTTTGCCCAGGTAACCAACCCGCCAATTGACCCCCTGCGGGAAACTGTGGTGATGTCCCTGGAAACCTGCCTGGGTCGAGAGAAATCAGTATTTGAGGAAACTCCCGAGCACGCGGACCGGGTAATCCTGTCGTCGCCAGTACTTTCCCATATGAAGTACACGGCACTCTTATCCCTTGATCGCCCGGGCTTCGAAGCGGAGATCTTCGACCTGAACTACGAACCCGCTGAACAGGACCTCAAGTCGGCGATTGAACAGCTCTGCGCCAAAGTTGAGGCCTCAGTGCGGGCGGGGGCTGTGATTGTAGTACTGTCCGATCGCGATATTCGCGAGGGGCACTTGCCAATCGATGCACTGCTGGCGACGGGCGCGGTGCACCACCACCTGGTACATGCGGGCTTGCGCTGTGACTCCAATGTTGTGGTGGATACCGCCAGCGCCCGCGATGCACATCAGTTGGCCTGTTTGGTTGGTGTCGGTGCCACCGCAGTACACCCGTATTTCTCCTACAGCATTATCAATCACCTGATCGATACCGGTGAATTGCTGCTGGATGCCGCTGAGGCGCAGAAAAATTACCGCAACGGCATTATCAAGGGCCTGTTAAAGATCCTGTCCAAGATGGGCATTTCCACCGTTGCCTCTTATCGCGGCGCACTGCTGTTCGAGCTGGTGGGTATTTCCAGGGATGTGGTGGACCTGTGTTTCCCCGGAGCGCCCACTCGCATTGAAGGTGCCGGCTTCCCCGAGCTGCAAGCCGATATGGCGGCCCGCTCTGAAATTGCCTGGAAAGCCCGCAAACCTGTTTCCCCCGGCGGCCTGCACAAGTTTGTCTACGGCCAGGAGTATCACGCTTTTAACCCGGATGTGGTGACTACCCTGCGGCGCGCTGCCAGCACCGGTGACTATGCCGCGTGGCAGGACTACGCGGAGCTGGTTAACCAGCGCCCGGTGGCGACATTGCGGGATATGCTGGACTTCAAGGAGAACATCGAACCGGTAGCTCTGGAAGATGTGGAGCCGGCAGAGCAGATTTTACGTCGCTTTGATACGGCGGCCATGTCCCTGGGGGCCCTGTCCCCCGAAGCCCATGAATCCCTGGCTCAAGCGATGAATCGCCTGGGTGGGCGTTCAAACAGTGGCGAGGGCGGTGAAGATCCTGCCCGTTTTGGCACTGATAAAGTCTCCAAGATTAAGCAAATTGCCTCCGGTCGTTTTGGCGTAACACCGCACTACCTGGTAAATGCCGAGGTATTGCAAATTAAGGTAGCCCAGGGCGCCAAGCCCGGTGAAGGCGGTCAGCTGCCCGGTGGCAAGGTCAACGAACTGATCGCGCGGCTTCGCTATTCGGTGCCCGGTGTGACCCTGATTTCCCCGCCGCCGCATCACGATATCTATTCCATCGAAGACTTGGCGCAGCTGATCTACGACCTCAAACAGGTCAATCCCGATGCCTTGGTCTCGGTAAAACTGGTATCGCGGCCCGGGGTTGGCACCATTGCTGCGGGTGTTGCCAAAGCCTATGCGGATTTGATCACCATCTCCGGCTACGACGGCGGCACAGCAGCCAGCCCAATCACCTCGATTCGCTATGCCGGGTCGCCCTGGGAGCTGGGATTGGCGGAAACCCACCAGACCCTGCGTGCCAATGATCTGCGCGGCAAGGTTCGGGTACAAACTGATGGCGGTCTGAAAACCGGCCTCGATGTGATCAAGGCGGCAATTCTCGGTGCCGAGAGCTTCGGCTTTGGAACGGCACCCATGGTGGCGATCGGCTGTAAGTATCTGCGCATCTGTCACTTGAATAACTGTGCCACCGGTATCGCCACCCAGAAGAAGGACCTGCGTGATGAGCACTATATCGGCACCGCAGAAATGGCGATGAACTTCTTCCGTTTTGTCGCCGAGGAGACCCGCGAGTGGATGGCCAAGCTCGGGGTGCGCAGCCTAGAAGAGTTGGTGGGGCGTGTGGACTTACTGCGCGTGCTGGATGGCGAAACTGACAAGCAGAAAAAGCTGGATCTCGCGCCTCTGTTGCATACGGATGAGCTGTTGGACAGCAAGCCGCAAACCTGTCAGTCCGCGACGAATGATCCCTGGGATAAGGGTGAACTGGCGGAGCGGATGGTGGCGGATATCCTGCCTACCATCGAAGGCTTTAAAGGTGGCGAGTTCAGCTACGACGTGACCAACTGTGACCGATCCCTGGGGGCGCGCCTGTCTGGTGAGATCGCCAAGCGCTACGGTAACCAGGGCATGGTTGAAGCTCCGGTGAAACTGCGCCTCAAAGGGGTCGCCGGCCAGTCATTCGGTGTGTGGAATGCCGGTGGTTTGGATATGTATCTGGATGGCGATGCCAACGACTATGTGGGTAAGGGCATGGCCGGCGGCAAGCTGGTTATACGACCGCCGCAAGGTAGCTCATTCGCCTCCCAGGAAACCAGTATTGTTGGCAATACCTGTCTCTACGGTGCCACTGGCGGCAAGTTATTTGCGGCGGGCTGTGCCGGTGAGCGCTTCGCCGTGCGCAACTCCGGTGCCTTTGCGGTAGTCGAAGGGGCTGGAGATCACTGCTGTGAATATATGACCGGGGGTATGGTCGCGGTTCTCGGGCGCACCGGATTTAACTTCGGCGCCGGTATGACCGGTGGCTTCGCCTATGTCCTGGATATGGAGCGGGATTTCTTTGATCGCTGCAACCATGAGTTGATCGAGCTGCGCCGAATCAGCAGCGAAATTCTCGAGCCACACCAGAGTCACCTGCGCGAAGTTATCGAGGAGTATGCGACGGAGACCCAGAGCGCCTGGGGCGCCGAGTTGTTGGATAACTTCGATGATTACTTGAGCCGTTTCTGGCTGGTTAAACCAAAGGCGGCGAGCCTTGCAGATCTTCTTTCCGACGTGCGCAAGCGCGGCGAATAAAGGCGGGGTGGAGAAACAGTATGAAAGACAGACTGAACAACGACTTCCAGTTTATCGACGTAAGTCGCATCGATCCGCCGAAGAAGGACATCATCACCCGCACCGGCGAGTTTGTTGAAATTTATGAGCCTTTCAGTGAGCGGCAGGTGGCCAGCCAGGCGCACCGCTGCCTGGATTGTGGCAACCCCTATTGCGAATGGAAGTGCCCGGTACACAACTACATCCCCAACTGGTTGAAGCTGATCAGTGAGGGCAATGTTATTGAGGCTGCTGAACTCTGCCACGAAACCAATACTTTGCCGGAGGTCTGTGGTCGGGTTTGTCCCCAGGACCGTCTCTGTGAGGGCGCATGTACCCTCAATGATGGCTTTGGTGCGGTCACCATAGGCAATGCGGAAAAGTACATTACCGATACAGCCTTCGCCCTGGGTTGGCGTCCAGACTTAAGTCATGTTGAGAAAACGGGCAAGCGAGTGGCGGTGATTGGTGCCGGCCCGGCGGGTCTGGGCTGCGCTGATATTTTGGTGCGCAACGGCGTGCAGCCGGTGGTGTTCGACAAGCACCCGGAAATTGGCGGCCTGATTACCTTTGGTATTCCCGAGTTCAAGCTGGAGAAGTCGGTAATGCAGCAGCGCCGGGAAGTGTTTACTGAGATGGGCGTTGAGTTCTGTCTCAATACTGAGGTGGGTAAGGACATCAGTTTTGAGCAGCTGCTCAATGACTACGATGCTGTCTTTATGGGGATGGGCACTTACAACTACATGAGAGGTGGCTTCCCCGGTGAAGATTTGCCCGGTGTTCACGATGCTTTGCCATTCCTGATTGCCAACGTAAATCGCAATATGGGCTGGGAGCGCGATGCTTCCGAATTTGTTTCGGTTGAGGGCAAGCGCGTGGTGGTTCTCGGTGGTGGTGATACCGCCATGGACTGTAACCGCAGCTCGATTCGATTGGGCGCTAAGAGCGTAACCTGTGCCTACCGCCGCGATGAGGAAAATATGCCTGGCTCGCGTCGGGAAGTGGCCAATGCCAAGGAAGAGGGCGTACAGTTCCTGTTCAATCGCCAGCCGGTTGAGATCGTTGGGGATGGCAAGGTGGCCGGGGTTAAAGTGGTCACTACGGAGCTCGGTGAGCCCGATGAAAACGGCCGCCGTCGCCCTCAGGTGGTGCCCGGTTCTGAAGAAATTATCCCGGCGGATATCGTTCTGGTGGCCTTTGGCTTCCGTCCCAGCCCGGCAGAGTGGTTTCCACAGCACAATATTGAAGTTGCCGACTGGGGTGGTGTCGTCGCTCCAGAAAAACAAAAATACAAATTCCAGACCTCCAATGAGAAGGTGTTTGCCGGCGGTGATATGGTGCGCGGCTCCGACCTGGTAGTGACCGCTATCTGGGAAGGGCGCCAGGCCGGTGAAGGTATCCTCGATTACCTGGATATTTAATCGTTTCTGATTTGCAGTGGGGGCACGGTCCCTCACTGCCCAATTATTCCGTGCACATTTGTGCCAGTCCCAATAGGCACCTCGCAATATCTTTGCCACCCTGTGTATAGCGGCCAAGCCCCTGTACAATGCCCGTTTTTTTAGCCCGCTCGGTGTGCCTATGTCTGATACCAAACCGTCCGAATTGAAAAACGACCGCTTTCTTCGCGCCCTTCTGCGCCAGCCAGTGGATCGAACGCCCGTGTGGATGATGCGACAGGCGGGGCGCTACCTGCCGGAATATCGAGCCAGCCGCGCCGAAGCTGGCAGCTTTATGGATCTGTGCCGCAATACTGAGCTGGCCTGTGAGGTAACGCTGCAACCTCTGGAGCGCTACCCGCTGGACGCCGCTATTCTGTTTTCCGACATCCTGACTATTCCCGATGCCATGGGCCTGGGTCTCTATTTCTCTGAAGGAGAGGGCCCCAAGTTCCACAAGCCCCTGCGAACGGCGGCTGATATCGAAGCCCTGGAAGTGGTGAACAGCGAAAAGGATTTGGACTATGTGATGAATGCGGTGTCCACCATTCGCCGCGAGTTGAATGGTCGCGTGCCACTTATCGGCTTCTCCGGCAGCCCCTGGACGTTGGCGACTTATATGGTTGAAGGTGGCTCCAGCAAGGATTTTGCCCGCTGTAAGGAAATGCTCTACAACCGCCCTGAGCTGATGCACCAGTTACTCACGGTGCTGGCCGACTCTGTTACCGATTACCTGAACGCCCAGATTCGCGCTGGTGCCCAGGCCGTACAGATCTTTGATACCTGGGGCGGGGCACTCAGCCACAGTGCTTACCGTGAATTCTCCCTGAAATATATGCAGAGAATTCTCCAGGGGCTGATTAAAGAAGTCGACGGTCGTCGAGTGCCGGCCATCCTGTTCACTAAGGGAGGCGGTCAGTGGTTGGAAGCAATGGCTGATACTGGCGCTGACGCCCTGGGCTTGGATTGGACTACAGACATTGGCAGTGCCCGCGCCCGAGTGGGAGACAAGGTGGCCCTGCAAGGCAACTTGGATCCAGCTGTTCTCTACGCGAGTCCCGAACGAATTCGCACAGAAGTGGCGGCTGTTTTGAAGTCTTTTGGTCAAGGTAGTGGCCACGTTTTCAATTTAGGTCACGGAATTACCCCGAAGGTAGACCCCAAACATGCCGGAGCCATGATTGAAGCTGTGGTAGAACTGTCAGCCCAATATCACGCCTAAACTGGCCACTGATCTCTGAGTCTGTGAATACAGTCTCACTTTGGGCGGGTGAACCTTAATATCTCTCCATGATATAAAGGTGAGCTTGCCCAGAGGACCGAGGATCTTACGCCACGGGGTCTTTCAGGGCAGCGTTTTAGCGTTAACTACAGTTGTCGGCACCTTCCCCAGTGGCAATCGAACAAGCAAAAATTTCTGTCGGTGATTTACAGCGCGGCATGTTTGTCTCCAAGCTCGACAGGCCTTGGACACGCACTCCATTTGCGCTGCAGGGTTTTTATATCCGCGATTTGGAAGAAATTCGGCAGCTACAGAAATACTGCCGGTTTGTTTATGTCGATATACACAAAACTGTCGGCAGTGCCGGAGTTACCCTGCGCCGATTACTCGGGGGCAGCGACACTTCCGCAAAGGGCCGTGCTTCCGGCCGCACAGCGGTCACTATCCCCTGCAAACCTGTCACTGTTTCCCATAAAAAATACCCCCCGCAGCCGGCGCAACGGGAAGCCAGTAATGCGCGCAAGCTCCACGGCCAGATCCTCTATGGTATGAATGAGGTAATGGGGCTTGTCTCCAACAACAGGCCCATACCGGTGCAGCAGGTCAACCAAGTCGTTGAGGATTTAGTAGAAAGTGTGCTGCGCAGTCCCGATGCGTTTGCCTGGCTGGCTCGTGTGCGAGATAAGGATGAGCACACCTACAGTCACTCGGTGCGTGCCAGTATTTGGGCGGTGCTATTCGGCCGCCATATCGGTCTTTCACGCAGTGATTTACTAAAGCTCGGGGTGGCTACTCTGCTGAAGGATGTAGGCAAGCTGGCTATCGACGGGGAAGTGCTGCAGATGAAGCAGCGCGACCCGCGCAGTGAATTGGAGTATCGAAAGTTTGTGCAGCACAGCGTCAAGATGCTGTCGGCAGACCCACAAATAGATCCGAAGGTTATCGAAGTCATTAGTGCCCACTGCGAGCGCCACGATGGTAGTGGTTACCCTGAGGGCTTGCGCGGTGACAGGATTTCAGTGTTGGCGCGCATGTGCGGAATAGTGACTTTCTATGATGAAGCCACTAATCCAAGAGGTTCCAGTGAGCCGGTAGCGCCATCCCGGGCAGTTGCCAAGTTGTATGACCTGAGAGGTATCGCCTACCAGGAACAGTTGGTAGTGGAGTTCATTCAGGCTATTGGCCTCTATCCCACGGGTACTCAGGTGGAGTTGTCCACCGGAGAAGTCGGCGTGGTGGTGGAACAGACCTACGACCGGCGCTTGCGACCAAAGGTAATGATCGTTCTCGATGGGCAAAAACAAACGCTCAGCAGGCCTCGCCTGTGTGACTTGGCTGAAGTTGAGGATCGAGAACAGAAGCTTATCGAGCGTGGCAAGATGAGTGTCGAGGAAAAGATCAGTATCCTCAGGGATATAGAACCCGGAGCTTACCCCCAGGTGGATGCGGCGAATATTCGCGACAATTATTTATTCCGCGGTGGCCGACTGGGGCAGCTGCTGACGCGTCTGACCAAATAAGCGCTCTCTTTCCCGAAGCGGCAGTGAAAACTGCCGCGGTCTCTTATTAATATCAGTCCTTGCCGGATAATAAATTGCCGAAATGCTCACCCATGCGCACGGGCGACTCGGCCTCAAGTTGGTCGAGCCAGCTCACTTGGTCTGCGCCAAATAGCATAATGACGGTAGAGCCCAGCTTAAAGCGTCCCATCTCCTCACCTTTCTCCAAGTGGATGGGTGCCTTATCCAGATAATCTGTGTTGATGACTTTGCGCTGGATAGGAGCGACTTGTCCGGCCCAAACGGTTTCGATACCGGCGACAATCATTGCACCCACCAGGATCATTGCCATAGGGCCCGCTTCCGTATCGAATACGCAGACTAGGCGCTCGTTGCGCGCGAACAGGCGCGGAACGTTTTCTGCAGTTACCGTATTTACAGAGAAGAGTTGTCCGGGCACATAGGTCATGCTGCGCAGGGTGCCGGCCATGGGCATATGCACACGGTGATAATCCTTCGGTGACAGATACACGGTGGCGAAGTGCCCGTCATTAAATTGCGCCGCTACCTTGGGATCACCGCCCACCAGTTCAACCAGGCTGTAGTCGTGACCTTTAGCCTGGAAAATACGGCCGTTATGGATCTGGCCCAGCTGGCTGATGGCGCCGTCGGCAGGGCTGGCGAGGGTGTGTTGCCCTTCAATAATGGGGCGGGCTCCGTCTACCAGCTCGCGGGTAAAGAATTTATTGAAGGTGCGGTAGGCAGTACAGTCGCTCTCTTTGGCCTCCTGCATATCTACACCGTACTTCTCAACAAACCAGCGGGTGAAAGGATCTTTGATCCACTTGAGCTCTGTATTCGCCAACCAGCCGGCAGCGCGGGAGAGTGCATGTTGCGGCGTTAGGTATTGCAGGGCGGCAAAAAGTTTAGGGTTCATAAATCTACGTCTTTTCTCAATGTATCTACTGCTGTACCGGAGTATTGGGCAAATTGCCCCACTCACTCCAGGAGCCTGGATAAGCGCGAATATCCAATCCCAGGGACTTGCCCACTAACCAGGTAAAAGCGGAGCGGTGATGGCTCTGGCAGTGGGTGACAATCTTGTGTGAGCTATCAATTCCCAGTGCAGCGAGGAATTCACGGGCATCCGCACGAATACGCAAGTCTTTTTGCGGATCCATCAATTGGGTCCACTCGCAATTGATTGCTCCAGGGATATGACCGCCCTTCATGGCCAGGACCCGCTCACCGCGATATTCCTGGGGTGAGCGAGCATCCCAAACAAGGAATTCATCATTGCCCAGTTGATCCTGGATTTGCTGGGCGTCCATCGCAGCTGCGTTGTTGACGGTGACTTGAATATCACTCGGCTCAATATCCGGTGCCTCGGTAATGAGAGGAAGGCCGGCGCCTCGCCAGGCCAACATGCCACCATTCAAGTAGCTGTAATTGCGGTGGCCTATCATTTCCAAGGTCCACAAAAAGCGCCCAGCCCAACCGCCGCCTTCGTCGTCACAGGCGACCACATGTTGTTCCGGCTTTAAGCCGATAGCTTGAAAAATCTGGGTCAGCTGTTCGATACCGGGAAGTTTGCCCGGTGCGGGGGCGGTGCCAGCCATCAGCGCCTGGAACGGCAAGTGAACAGCCCCTGGAATATGGCCGTTGAGATAATTGTGGGGTGAGCTGAGGTCTACAATAAGCAGTTCTTCGCGCTCAAGCTGAGTCGCGAGTTCTTCAGCTTCGATGATCAGTTTCAAAACTTGTTCTCCGATTCCAGGCTGTTGCGCAAATGCAGAAAACTATTCATGCGGCGCTCGCTAATTTTTCCATCGGTCAGTGCCTTATGGATAGCGCAACCGGGTTCGCCCTGGTGGCGGCAGTCGCGAAAGCGGCAGTGCCCGATAAATGGTCGGAATTCGACAAAACCTTCCAATAGGGCGGCCTCCTCCATATGCCAGAGTCCAAATTCGCGAATACCGGGGGAGTCTATCAGATCACCCCCACTGGGCAGGTGAAACAGTTCCGCCGCTGTGGTGGTGTGAGTCCCCTTCTGTGTGGCCTCTGACAAGGCACCGGTGCGGGCGCCGGCACTGGGAAGCAGTGCGTTGACCAGGGATGATTTGCCCACCCCGGACTGCCCTACAAAAACGCTACATCCCTGCGCAAGGGTTTCCAGCAGCTCCGGCAGGCCTTCGCCAGTTTTGGTGGATAACCGTAAAACCGGATAGCCGAGCCCCGGGTAGGGGGCGAGTAGCTCCTCCAATGAATCGCGATTGCGCTCATCGATCAGGTCGGTTTTGTTGAGCAGCAGCATAGGTGCTATGCCGGTGGTCTCTGCAGCTACTAGGTAGCGGTCTATGGCATTGGCAAAAGGTTCGGGATAAGGGGCGATAACGATCAATATGCGATCGATATTGGCTGCGACAGTTTTCAGGTCGCCGTAGCGATCGGGTCTTTGCAGCTCGGAATTGCGCGGCAGGCGCGCGCCGATAACACCAATGCCTCCGTCGCTATCTTCACTGGCAGGGTGCCAGGCAACGCGATCGCCGGTCACCAGGGTTTCGATATTGGCGCGCAAATGGCAGCGCTGGCGCAGGCTCGGATCACTCTCGCTCTCTACTAAAACCTGTGTGCCATAGTTGGCGATAACCAGGCCGATCTGTTCCTGCCCCAGTTGCCCCTCTTCCAGGGCCTCTTCGGCAGATTGCTCGCGCTTGCGGGCGCGGGCTTCGCGTTCCTGCTGGATTTTGTTGATACGCCACTGTTGGCGGCGATTTAATTTGCGTTTACTCATGCACTAGCACCTGGAGACTAGCGGCGGATTATAGCTATTGCAGGGTAGTTGCGGTAACTTGCGCGGAAAGTTTGAGGAGACCCGTTGTGGATCAGAACAACCTGATCTGGATTGACCTGGAGATGACAGGCCTGAATCCGGACAAAGAGCGCATTATTGAAATTGCCACAATCGTGACGGATTCACGCCTGGAGATTCTCGCCGAGGGTCCCTCAATGGTCATCCACCAGAGCGATGCCTTGCTAGATGCAATGGATGAATGGAATACCGAACAGCACGGTGGTTCCGGGCTGGTAACGCGGGTTAAAGAGTCCAGTATTTCCGAAAGGGACGCGGAAAGGGAGACCCTGGAGTTCTTGCGACACTGGGTCCCTGAGGGAGCATCTCCCATGTGTGGCAACTCTATCGGCCAGGACCGCCGCTTCCTGGTGAAATATATGCCGGAGTTGGAATCCTATTTCCACTACCGAAACCTGGATGTCAGCTCGGTGAAGGAATTGGCTCGCCGCTGGCGCCCAGAGGTTTTGGACGGGGTTAAAAAACACAGCAGCCATTTGGCGCTCGACGATATCCGCGATTCTATCGAGGAATTACGCCACTACCGCGAGACTTTTTTCCGCCTCTGACGACCACCCCTGATTAGCCAGCGGGCTTGCGTTTGATTTTACGCTTGCGCCTGCGCCCGCTGCGCAACCGCTCCAGCGCCCAATCGATATGCTCCAGAACCAGGGGCGTGGCGTCGGCGCGGGCACTCTCCAGGGTATCGATGACTTCGGGCGTGGCCTCCCCATTGCCTAAGGCAACAGCCAGGTTGCGCAGCCAGCGCTCGTGGCCGATTCGGCGAATCGCCGAACCCTCAGTCTTGCGCAGGAACTCCTCTTCGCTCCAGGTAAACAACTTCAGCAGCTCGCCATTGTCCAGTCCATGTCGTGGATGAAAATCTTTTTCCTTGGTGGGTTTGGCGAATTTATTCCAAGGGCACACTATTTGGCAGTCGTCGCAGCCGTATATCCGGTTGCCGATGGGCTCGCGAAATTCCTCAGGGATTGGGCCTTTGTTTTCAATAGTGAGGTAGGAGATGCAGCGCCGCGCATCCAGGGTGCGGTCATCGATAAAGGCATCGGTGGGGCAAACCCTGAGGCAGGCGACACAGTCGCCACACTGATCATGCTCCTCGCTGATATCTATGGGGAGTGGCAGGTTGGTGTAGATTTCGCCGAGGAAAAAGTAAGAGCCGGCGGTCGAATTCAGTACCAGCGTATTTTTACCAATCCAGCCCAGGCCGGCCTTGGCTGCCAGGGCCTTCTCCATTACCGGGGCGCTGTCGGTAAAAGCCCGACCTTTCGATTCAATGCCCCGCTCGGCGCAATAGGTATCAATTTGCTTTGATAGATTGGCCAGGCGTTTGCGGATCAACTTATGGTAATCGCGGCCATTCGCATAGCGGGATACATAGGCCTTACTCGAATCCTTCAACACTTTAATCGGCTGGGTGTCCGGCGGCAGGTAGTCCAGACGCACGCTGATTACCCGCAGTGTTCCCGGCTCCAATAATTCGGGGCGCCAGCGTTTCTCACCGTGAGCGCCCATCCAGTCCATATCAGCGTGATAGCCCGCATCAATCCAGGCGCGCAGGCGTTCCCCTTCCTCCTCCAGCTGGCAATCGGTAATACCCACTTGTTGGAAGCCCAGTTCTCTGCCCCAAATTTTGATCTGTTGGGCTAAGTCGGCGAGCAGTGATTCGGTCATAGATAAAGCGGCTCGATATTCCCTGCAAGCACAATGCCTGGCCGGGGCGGTATACTTTGCGGTTGGCGCAAACGATGGCGATGTAATTGCCTATTTTGCCACAGATGAATTCTTGACCACATCGCGGGAGCTGCATGGACACGCCTCAACCTCTATACAGTGCCGAGTCGGTACGTGAGCTGGATCGACAGACGATTGCTGCACTGGAAATCCCCTCCATTCAACTGATGAAGCGCGCCGGTCGCGCGGCTTTTTCACATCTACGCAGGCACTGGCCGGAGATCGGCCGCCTCCAGGTTTTCTGCGGTGGTGGGAACAACGGTGGGGATGGCTATGTGATTGCCGCCCTCGCCGCGCAAAAGAAAATCCCGGTCACCGTCTATGCGTGTACCGATCCTCAGCACTTGAGGGGCGATGCCCGGGAGGCCTATGAGTACGCCTGCAGGGAAGGTGTCCAGGTGGTGAACTCTCTCGCAGAACTGGATACGGCGGATGCCAATACACTGATTGTGGATGCATTGCTGGGAACGGGCTTTAGCGGTGAGCTGCGCTCCGGCGTGGCGCATGCGGTTGAGCGAATCCGCAAAAGCCCTGGCCCGGTGTTGGCTGTGGATATCCCCTCCGGTCTGAGTGCCGATACCGGCAGTGCCGGCGAGGCGGTCAGTGCCGATATAACGGTGACTTTTATCGGCCGCAAAATGGGGCTCTACTGCGGTCGCGGCCCGGCGCTCTGCGGAGAGGTAATTTTCGAAGGCTTGGGGGCACCTGAGGCTGCCTACCGAGCAGTTGAGCCTTTGGCTATGCGTTACGAGGCTGATGCCATCCGTCGCCTGCCAGCGCGTGCCGCCGATAGCTTTAAAAACCAGTTTGGCCATATTTTGGTTGTCGGCGGTGATACCGGATTTGGCGGTGCTGCATTGATGGCTGCGCAATCCTCAGCGCGCTGTGGAGCCGGGCTGATTTCCCTGGCGACCCGCCCTGAGCATTTGTCCGCAGCGTTAACTCGCAGTCCAGAAGTGATGGCCCATCCGGTGATTTCCGGGCAGGAGCTGGAACCGCTGCTCGAAGGCCCCAGCGTAATTGCAGTGGGCCCCGGTTTGGGACGCTCCCCCTGGAGTGAGCAGCTGCTGGCGCGAGCCGGCCGAGCTGAGGCGCCCTTGGTCGTAGATGCCGATGCATTGAATATTCTCGCCGAGGGCCGGGTTCTGGCCGGGGTCCGGCGGGATGACTGGGTGTTGACCCCACATGTGGGGGAGGCCGCCCGCCTCCTGGGTTGTGATACCGCCGAGGTGCTCGCCGATCCGCGCGCAGCTGCTATTGCAGTTCAGCAAAAATTCAGTGGCGTGGTGATATTAAAAGGCGCCGGCACCCTGATTGCACATGATGGTGGTGTTGACCTTATCAACAGCGGTAACCCGGGTATGGCTTCCGGTGGTATGGGAGACCTTCTCACCGGTATTGTTGCAGCATTGATTGGCCAGCACTTGCCGCTGGTGGAGGCTGCCCGACTGGCGGTGTGGTTACATGGAGAGGCGGGTAATCGCGCTGCCGAAGAGGGTATGCGGGGATTACTCGCTACGGATTTATTGCCCTGGATTAGACGTTTGGTAGATTGATGGCGAGTGAATTGAAATTACATTTGGCCGATGAAGCAGCCACCGTATCCGGCGGCAGCTCGCTCGGGCAGGCCTGTCTTGCGGCGGGCCTGCAACAGGGGCTGACGCTGTATTTAAATGGCCAGCTGGGCGCGGGAAAGACAACTTTTTGTCGGGGGGTACTGAGGGCCTTTGGGCACGAGGGTGCGGTAAAGAGCCCCACCTACACCTTGGTGGAACCCTACGAACTCGAGGCTCACCGGGTTTACCACTTCGATCTTTATCGTCTGGGTGACCCGGAAGAGTTGGAGTTTATGGGGGTGCGGGATTATTTCTCTGCGCAGAGCTTGAGCCTTGTAGAGTGGCCTGAGCGGGGCGAGGGCATATTGCCCGCTCCAGACTTGGAAGTTGAGTTGGAAGTGCCGGAAAGTGGTCGCCAGCTCAGGTTAATTGCGCACTCGCCCCAGGGGGAGCGCGTAATAGACCTGCTGCAAAAGCTGCTGCGAGCATCCTGAAAACGCCTGAACACAGGGAAATACTGATACCAATAAGCAAAGGGGCTGGGAAGTAATGAGTTTTATGTGGCGGTCTCTGTTCGTTGTCGCGCTGTGGCTGGCAGTTTTCCTGCCAGCTTCTGCGACGCAAGTGGAAGGTGTGCGCGTCTGGCGAGCACCCGACCATACGCGTCTGGTTTTAGATTTGAGCGGCCCGGCAGAGCACAAGTTATTCACCCTCAAGAGTCCCCACCGGGTGGTTGTCGACCTCTCTGATACCGAGTTGAAGGCCGAGCTGGACAAGTTGGACCTGGAGAAGACGCCGATCGCCCGGGTGCGCCACGCCCGTCAGAATAAAAAAGATCTACGGGTTGTATTGGACCTTAAGCAGCAGGCCAATCCGCGCAGCTTTGCTTTGCGGCGCCATGAAAACCTGCCGGATCGATTGGTGATCGATCTTTACGACGAGGTTAAAGGCAGCGAGAAGACGCTGGAGCAGGTCAGTAGTGAACGCAATATCATTGTCGCTATTGATGCAGGGCACGGCGGGGAAGACCCCGGGGCTTCCGGTCCCGGTCGCTTGCGGGAAAAGGATGTGGTGCTGGCGATTGCCAAACAGCTGCACAAAAAGATAAACGGTGAGAAGGGCTTTACCGCCAAACTGGTGCGCACCGGGGATTACTATATTCCTCTGCGGGAACGGGTAAAAATTGGGCGCAATATGCGTGCGGACCTTTTTGTGTCGATCCACGCCGATGCCTTTACCCGTAAAGATGCCCGTGGCGCTGGGGTCTATGCGGTCTCTTCCCGAGGCGCAACCAGTGAAACCGCCCGCTTTTTGGCCGCGCGGGAAAACGAATCCGATCTTATCGGTGGTGCCGGCAGTTTGAGCCTGGGCGATAAGGATGACACCCTTGCCGGCGTATTGCTCGACCTCTCCATGACTGCCACCATGAATGCCAGCCTGGATATCGGCGCCAGTGTGCTGTCACAGATTGGCACCGTCACTCACCTGCATAAAAAACAGGTGGAGCAGGCCAATTTCTCGGTGCTGCGTTCGCCGGATGTGCCTTCAATTTTGGTGGAGACGGGTTTTATTACTAATCCCCAGGAAGCGAAACGCCTGCGCGATCCCAGTTTCCAGCGCAAGCTGGCGCAAAAGCTCAGTGACGGTATAGTGGCGCACTTTAAGAGTCGCCCCCCGGCGGATACCTGGCTCGCCGCCAACCAGAGCGATAAGTCTCGCAACCACGTTATTGCCCGCGGGGAGACCCTTTCGGGTATCGCGGCGCGATATAATATTTCCGTCGCCGCCCTGATGAGAGCGAATGGCATCAAGAACTCCGTGATTCGAGTGGGGCAGATCCTGAGCATTCCTTCCGGCTGAGACCTCAGTGTCGAGCGGTCCTTGCAGCATTAACAGGCCAGATTCATGCACGATAAAATCCAGCAACTCTCTCCCCGCCTTGCCAACCAGATCGCGGCTGGTGAAGTCGTTGAGCGCCCGGCATCAGTAATCAAGGAGTTGCTGGAAAACAGCCTTGATGCGGGCGCTACACGACTTGAGGTCGATGTGGACGGCGGGGGTAGCAAGCGCATGAAAGTGCGCGATAACGGCAAGGGCATAGAGCGGGAAGACCTGCCAATGGCCCTGGCCCGCCATGCGACTTCCAAGATTCACGCTTTGGAGGATCTGGAGGCGGTGGCCACCCTGGGCTTTCGCGGTGAGGCCCTCGCCAGTATTTCCTCGGTGGCGCGTCTGGCATTGACCAGCAGCCGCGATGAAAGCGGCAAGGGGTGGCAGGTAAGTGCGGAGGGCCGCGACATGCAGGCACAGCTCGCGCCCTCGGCTCACCCCCGTGGCACCACGGTGGATGTGCGCGACCTGTTCTTCAATACGCCCGCTCGGCGGAAATTCCTGCGCACAGAAAAAACAGAATTCAATCGCATTGACGAGACGATTAAGCGCTTGGCGCTGTCCCGATTTGATGTCTCTATCAGCCTGCGCCACAACGGCAAGGGTGTGCATAATCTGCGCGCGGGCACCGGGCGGGTGGAAATGGAGCGCCGTGTCGCCCAGGTGTGTGGGCCGGCGTTTATGCAGAATGCGCTGCATATCGACGTGGAGCGCAGCGGCCTGCGCCTGTGGGGGTGGGTTGCGGAGCCCGCATTCTCGCGCTCCCAGGCCGACTTACAATTCTTTTATGTCAATGGCCGGGCTATTCGCGACAAAGTGGTCAGCCACGCGGTGCGCCGGGCGTTCGCCGATGTTTTGTACCACGGTCGACATCCGGCATTTGTACTTTACCTGGAGCTGGACCCGGCTTCCGTCGATGTGAATGTGCACCCGACCAAACACGAAGTGCGTTTTCGCGATAGTCGCCTGGTGCATGACTTCCTGTTTGGCAGTTTGCATCGGGCCCTGGCGGATGTGCGCCCGGGGCAGAAAGAGGAAACAGAAAGCGAGCCGGAGCAGGAACGCCAGGAACAGGTCACGGGTTTGCAGGCCGGTGAATTTGCCGGGCAGCATAAAATGCCACTCAGCAATCGCCCCTCGCCCTCAAATTTGCGCGAGCAGATGAATGCTTACGGCGCTCTGCACCAACCGTATGAGGACTCATCTCCGGCGACACAACAGCTGCAGGATGCCCCTAGCAGCCGGCCAGTGTCTGTGCCCCAAGCGTCTTCCGGGGCGACCATAGGGGCCGGTGCGAGCATTGAAAGCGAATCAGAAGTGCCGCCGCTGGGCTTTGCCCTGGCGCAGTTGCACGGAATCTATATTCTCGCGCAAAACGAGCACGGGATGGTTGTTGTCGATATGCACGCTGCCCATGAGCGCATTGTCTATGAGCAGATGAAAGTGGCTTATGCGGCCGGTGGAATCCAGGCTCAGCCCCTTCTGGTTCCTGTAAGCCTGGCCGTCAGCCAGCGGGAAGCGGACTGCTTCGAGGAGCGCAGCGAGGTGTTTACCGCGCTTGGTTTCGTATTGCAGCGGGCCGGCCCGGAGACTTTGCTGGTGCGCCAGGTACCCACAATGCTACACGGCGCGGAAGTGGAACAGCTGGTGCGCGATGTACTCTCAGACCTGCTCGGCGAAGGCGACAGCGCCCGTATTGGTGAGCGTATCAACGAAGTGCTGGGGACAATGGCTTGTCACGGTTCTGTTCGCGCAAATCGACGCCTGACAATCCCGGAAATGAATGCTCTGTTGCGGGACATGGAACGCACGGAGCGCAGTGGCCAGTGTAACCACGGTCGCCCGACCTGGACCCAGGTTAAACTGGCAGATATGGATAAGTGGTTTATGCGCGGCCAATAGGTACGCGGCAGAAGTGGGTGGTAGTTTGAATAACAGCTTGCCGGGTGATCAGCCCCGTGTAATTTTCTTGATGGGTCCAACGGCCTCCGGCAAAACGGATCTGGCCATGGCGCTCGCCGATCGTTTGCCCGTGGAATTAATCAGTGTTGATTCCGCTCTCGTATATCGAGGCCTTGATATCGGCTCGGCCAAGCCCTCAGTAGAAGAGCTAGCAGCATACCCTCACCGCTTGATCGATATCTGTGACCCGTCTGAGTCCTATTCGGCAGGTCGTTTCCGCAAAGATGCGCTGGAAGCTATGGCAGAAATTAGCGCTGCTGGTAAAGTGCCATTACTGGTTGGCGGAACTATGTTGTATTTCCGTGCTCTGTTGGAAGGCATGGCAAAATTGCCTGAGGCGGACGCAGCGGTGAGAGCAGAAATAGAAGCTCGCGCAGAGCGTGAAGGGTGGCCCGCATTGCATGCAGAGCTGGCCCAGGTGGACCCGCAGTTGGCGGCAGAGCTACATCCCAACCATTCGGTGCGTATCGAAAGGGGGCTGGAAGTTTACCGCCTCACCGGTGTTCCGCTTTCGCAGTTGCGTCGCGAGCAGGAAGCTGGGGGAATACAGGAGCAGTACCAGGTGTGCCAGATGGCCATTATGCCCCGCGATCGCTCCCTGCTTCACCAGCGCATCGAACTGCGTTTTCGCAAGATGCTAGCGGCGGGCTTTATTGATGAAGTCAAGGGTCTGCTGGACCGAGGAGACCTGCACGAGGACTTACCGGCAATTCGCGCGGTGGGATATCGACAAGTTTGGCAACACTTGCAAGGCCAAACCGATTACGATGATATGGTGGCCGCTGGAATTGCGGCGACGAGGCAGCTTGCCAAGCGCCAGTTAACCTGGCTGCGGCGCTGGCCAGACCTGCTAACTTTGTACACTCAGGATGAGCAAGGTGGGGTGCGTGAGAATGACGAAATATTGGCTGAAGCCTTGAAATTTCTCGCTTAAGCATCCATAACGTGGTTGGGCTATTAAACGACAAGCCCGTTCAGTCAGTTTTCACAGAGTCCGGCCTTTTCCGGCTCGCTACTACACTACTTATACGCGTATTCAACCTCAGTCGTTTTTTGATCCGCGCTCTTCGCGGGTGCGATTGCGGCCTGCATACCGCATTCAGCTTTTTGACAAGGAGAAAAAAGATGTCAAAAGGGCACAGCTTACAAGACCCTTACCTCAACGTATTGCGCAAAGAGCGTATTCCGGTTTCTATCTATCTGGTAAACGGCATCAAGCTCCAAGGGCAAATTGAATCCTTCGACCAGTTCGTGGTGTTACTCAAAAATACTGTGAGCCAAATGGTGTATAAGCACGCCATTTCTACGGTTGTTCCGTCGCGTGCAGTGCGCGTACCGCTATTGAATCCCGCAGCCCAGCACGGCGGCGAGGGTAATGGTGAAGGCGGTGAGCGCGAATCCTTTAGCTAAAAGATCCGTATCAATTTCACCTGCCCCCCGTTTTGCCGGGGCGCCAGCAGCTCGGTGAGCCCCTTGCAGGGCTTGCCGGTTGTCACCTCAGTCAGGGCTTATCGCGCCCTTTTCGCAATAGAGAATTCCCATTGTTTTTCGATCGACCGGAATCCGGTGAGCTCGCAGTACTGGTACACCTAGAACTCTCCGCCATCGACAGTCCCGACGACCCTCGTGAATTTGAGGAGTTGGCCCTATCTGCCGGAGCAGATCCTGTCAGTTTTATTTTCGGCCAGCGCGCCACTCCAGACCCAAAGACCTTTGTTGGCCGAGGTAAGTTGGAGGAGATTCGCCAGGTGGTCAAAGATCAGGAAGCCGCCTTGGTTATCTTTGATCACATCCTGTCTCCGAGTCAGGAGCGCAATATTGAGCGCGAATTAAAGTGCCGGGTGCTGGATCGCACAGGACTTATTCTGGATATTTTTGCCCAGCGTGCGCGAACTCACGAGGGTAAGCTTCAGGTGGAATTGGCCCAGCTGCGCCATATGGCAACGCGGCTGGTGCGAGGTTGGACCCACCTGGAGAGGCAAAAGGGTGGTATCGGCTTGCGTGGGCCCGGAGAAACCCAGTTGGAGACAGACCGGCGATTGCTGCGCGCGCGCATAGACTCCATCGAGAAGCGGCTGGAAAAGGTACGCCGCCAGCGGGAGCAGGGGCGCCGCGCGCGTTCCCGGGCAGAAATGGCCACCGTATCTCTGGTTGGCTACACCAATGCGGGCAAGTCGACCCTGTTTAATCGCCTGACCGATGCAGATGTCTATGTCAGGGACCAATTGTTTGCCACCCTCGACCCGACCATGCGCAGGGTTGAATTACCCAATGTTGGCGCCATGGTATTGGCTGATACGGTGGGATTTGTCTCTCACTTGCCGCATAAACTGGTAGAGGCATTCCGGGCAACCCTGGAAGAAGCCGCCAGTGCGACGTTGCTTCTACATGTGGTGGACGCTGCGGCAGATGATCGGTTACACCTGATGGAAGAGGTGCAAACGGTTCTGGAGGAAATTGATGCTTCAGAACTGCCGCAACTGGTGGTTTATAACAAAATTGACCTGCTGGCAGATTTTGAACCGCGTATAGACCGGGATGATCAGGGTGTACCCCGGGCAGTTTGGCTCTCTGCGGTAACAGGCGCGGGTTGTGAACTTTTAATTGAGGCTATTGCCGAGCGCCTGGGCGAGCAAATGGTGCGCGGGCAACTGGTAGTGAAGCCTCATCAGTCCAGACTGCGAGCGCAGCTATTTGAAATTAATGCGGTACAGTCGGAAGTCTATCGCGACAATGGTGACTGCGAATTGCAAATATTATTGCCGCGTAGTGATTTCCAGCGTCTGCTGGCGCCACATATTGCTGGCAATGACGCGCCGGAATGGGTTTTGGAAGAACCCATTGCTGAGTAGTTGTCGTATAAACATTGATTTTAAAATTCAGGTCATATTGCGACCTTTAGTCGAATTTGTTCGGGGTTGGTCTCCGCAGACTGCCCACTTGCCTCAGGCTAGGGCCTGTCGGCAATATTTTGTCGGCAATGGATGCTAGAATCCGCCGAAGTAAAAGATTAAGTGATCATAGTTGGAGTAAGTTAAATGGCCTGGAATGAGCCGGGTGGTAACAATAAAGACCCCTGGGGTGGTGGCGGTAACCGCAATAACGGAGGCCCGCCCGATCTCGATGAACTACTGCGAAAAATTCAGCAGAAACTAGGTGGCCTGTTTGGTGGTGGTGGCAGCGGCAGCCCAAGTGGCGACTCTGTCAAATTTCCCTGGGTACTGGTTATTGGTCTCGCCGTATTGATTTATGGCGGCCTGGGGATTTACCAGGTCAACGCCAACGAACAGGCGGTTGTTTTGCGCCTGGGCAAATACCACTCCACGGAATCTGCTGGCCTGCACTGGAATCCGCCGCTTATCGATAACGTCACCAAGGTCAATATGACTGAGGTGCGTACCGAGCGCACTACCGGTCAGATGCTGACCGAAGACGCCAATATCGTAGAAGTGGTACTCACTGTGCAGTGGCAGGTTGGGGATGCTGAGTCTTTTGTACTGCGTGTTCGCGATCCGGTGAAGAGCTTGCAGGAAGCCACCGACAGCGCCCTTCGTCACGTGGTGGGCTCTCTCACTTTAAACGGTGTGATTTCCCAGAACCGGACCCAAGTATCTGCCGATACGCAGGAACGATTACAGGAATATCTGGACCTGTACCAGACCGGTATACGCATTGATGTGGTTAACCTGACTGATGCTAAGGCGCCGCGCGAAGTGCAGGATGCGTTTGACGATGTAACCAAAGCCCGTGAGGACGAGGTGCGTCTGCAAAATGAAGCTCAGGCTGATGCTAACCAGATAATCCCGGTTGCCCGCGGTCAGGCTCAGCGCATTATCGAAGAGGCCGAGGCATACAAAGCCCGCGTCATCGAGAGTGCCCGAGGTGAAGCTGTGCGCTTTGAGAAACTGCTGGCTGAATATGAGCGTGCCCCGGAAGTTACCCGCGAGCGTCTCTACCTGGATGCGGTACAGGACGTGATGGCCAACACCTCCAAGGTGATGGTGGATGTCGAGGGCGGCAATAACATGATGTACCTGCCACTAGATAAATTGGCACAAGGCGGCGCTGGAGCAGCGCGAGCAGCCCAAAGCCAGGACACCTCGCCTGTAATGATTGAGGAAGTCTATCAGCGTGTTATTGAGCGCCTTCGTCGGGATGACGCCAGCACCCGTCGCAGTCAGACTATTCGCTAGGAGGGGATGATATGAATAACAAAACACTGGGTATCATTGTTGTCATCCTGGTTGGAGTACTGGTACTTTCTTCCAGCGCCTTTGTAGTGAAAGAGACTGAAAAAGCCGTGTTACTGCGCTTTGGTGAGCTGGTGCGCACCTACACCGAGCCGGGTCTCTACTTCAAAATCCCTTTTGCGGAAAGGTTGCGCAAGTTTGATGCGCGTATTCAGACGGTGGATTCCAGCCCCGTTCGTATGCTCAACAGTGAAAACAAATTCATGATGGTTGATTCGTATGCCAAATATCGAATCTCTGATGTGGATAAGTTTTATATCGCCACTCGTGGTGACGATCGCAATGCGGTGCGCCTGCTGTCGGAGCGGATCAATGATCAGCTCCGGAACGAGTTTGGTGTGCGCGATCTGCATGAGGTAGTCAGTGGCGAGCGCGATGAGTTGATGGCGGAGATCACCAAGAACCTGAATAAGGTGGCTCAGGATGACCTGGGAGTGCATGTGATTGATGTGCGCGTCAAGCGGATTGACCTGCCACCGGAAGTCTCCGAGTCTGTGTTCCAGCGTATGCGCGCTGGCCGTGAGCTGGAGGCGCGGGATCATCGCGCCAAGGGTCAGGAGGCCAGTGAGCGTATCAAGGCTAATGCCAATCGCCAAAGAGTGGTGATTGAGTCTGAGGCCTACCGCCAGGCGGAAGAGTTACGCGGTGCGGGTGATGCAGAGGCGGCAGCTATTTACGCTGCGGCCTACAGCAAGAATCCGGAGTTTTACCGCTTTACCCGCAGTCTGCAGGCTTATAAGGAGTCCTTCCGGAGCAAGTCAGATATGCTGCTGGTCGATCCAGATAGCGAATTCTTCCGCTACCTGAAAGACCCGAAAGGAGAGTAGGGCTGAAAATGCTGTGTAGCACTGGGCAACTGGTGCTATAGGCGCCGGGTTAGATTCGATAACCCTACCTTCCTGTTAGCACTTGATGCTAAAATCACGCAAACCGGGCCCAGCCCGGTTTTTTTGTGGGAAGTGCTGCGGCTCGTTTGTGGCAAGCGCTGTGGCACCGCAATTTCTTCGCTGACGAATTCATTTCATCATGACTCAAGCCGATCGCTGGATGTTACCGGATGGCATTGCAGAAATTCTGCCTGCGGATGCCGTGCAATTGGAGACTCTGCGCCGCCAACTACTGGACCTCTACCACTGTTGGGGGTACGAGTTGGTGATACCGCCGATGTTGGAATTCACCGAGTCCCTCCTGATTGGGATGGGCCATGATGTAGATCTGAGCACCTTTAAGGTCACCGACCAGATATCTGGTCGCACTTTGGGTATACGCGCGGATATGACTCCGCAGACTGCCCGGATCGATGCCCACAGCTTTCCCCGCAGAGGCGCTAACCGCCTCTGCTATGCCGGTCAGGTGGTGTACACCAAGCCGCGAACCCCGATGGGTTCGCGAGCGCCGATACAGGTTGGTGCCGAACTGTTTGGTGTGGACAACCTCGGTGCAGACCTCGAGGTGATCTCGCTGATGCTGCAAAGCCTTCAGGTAGCGGGTGTCAGCCAAGTGCACCTGGACCTGGGCCACGTCGCGATTTACCAGAGTCTGGTTGAAGCGGCGGGCCTCAATGACGAGCAGCGCAGCGCCCTGTTGGCAATGTTACAGAGCAAGGCGACTGCTGATCTGTGCGAGTGGGTCGAGGAGAATGTTGGCGACCAGAAGGCTGCCGAGTGGCTGAAGGCACTCCCGGGGCTGGTTGGGGGACGGGAATGCCTGGATAAGGCTCGTGAACTCTTTTCTGGAGCCCCGCAAAATTTGTTGGCGGCAGTCTCCGATTTGAGGCAGGTAGCTGAGGCTCTGAATGAGCGTTATCCAGAGGTGACACTGTTCTTCGATTTGAGTGAAGTACGCGGCTACGACTATGAAACAGGTCTGGTATTCGCCGCCTACACACCGGGCCACGGCCAGGCATTGGCCAACGGTGGACGCTACAACGGTATCGGAGCCGTGTTTGGGCGCGATCGCCCAGCAACAGGCTTCAGTAGTGACCTGGTGGCATTGAGTAATCTGGGCAGCGCCGCCGTTGAAGAGGGCGCTGCGATACTGGCGCCAGATGTCAGAGGCTCCCAGGGCGCTGAACTGTGGAAGGCGATTCACGAGCTGCGGGCTCAAGGCGAAGTGGTCATCACAGCTCTCGCTGGTGGTGCCGATAGTGAACTGGATTCCCGCTGTGACCGCGAGTTGGTTGCTGAGGGTGATTCGTGGGTAGTAAAACCACGAGACTGATTTTTCGGGCGCAGTGGATGTGCCTATTATCGCGCGGGCCTACCCGCAGACATCCATTTATGTGGGGCCCCGGCTCCCGCAGAGAAAAACCTGAGTTTAGAGATTTATACAGATGGGCAAGAACGTAGTAGTACTAGGTACCCAGTGGGGCGATGAGGGCAAGGGCAAGATTGTCGATTTGCTAACCGAGAAGGTCTCGCTAGTAGTGCGTTTCCAGGGTGGTCACAATGCGGGCCACACCCTGGTTATCGATGGCGAAAAAACCGTACTGCACCTGATTCCCTCCGGTATCCTGCGCCCCAGCGTAACCTGCTTGATCGGTAATGGTGTGGTGCTCTCCCCGGAGGCGCTGCTGAAAGAGATGGCTGAGCTGGAAGAGCGCGAAGTTCCTGTGCGCGAGCGCCTGCGTCTTTCCCCGGCGTGTCCGCTGATCTTGCCTGTGCATGTTGCCCTCGACCAGGCCCGTGAAAAAGCACGCGGCGCCAAAGCGATCGGTACTACAGGTCGCGGTATTGGTCCCGCTTACGAAGATAAAGTTGCTCGTCGCGGTCTTCGTCTGGGTGATCTGTGCAACTGGGATAACTTCTGCCACCAGCTGAAAGAGCTGATTGATTACCACAACTTCGCCCTGACTGAATACTACAAAGTTGACCCGGTCAGTTATGAGGACACCGTTGAGCAGGCCAAGATCTGGCGTGAGCAACTGGTGCCGATGATCACCGACGTTGCCGACCACCTGCACAAAGCGCGCGAGAACGGAGAGCATATCCTGTTCGAAGGCGCCCAGGGTTCCCTGCTGGATATTGACCACGGTACCTACCCGTTCGTAACCTCCTCTAATACCACTGCTGGCGGTACCGCTACTGGTTCTGGTTTTGGTCCTCTGTACCTGGATTATGTATTGGGCATTACCAAGGCCTACACCACCCGCGTTGGCGGTGGCCCATTCCCTACCGAGCTGGACTGCGAAGTTGGTCGTCACCTGGGTGAAAAAGGTCACGAGTTTGGCGCTACTACTGGCCGCCAGCGCCGCACCGGTTGGTTTGACGCTGTTGCTGTGCGCCACGCGATCCGAATCAACAGTATTTCTGGCCTGTGCCTGACCAAACTGGATGTTCTCGATGGCCTCAAGGAGGTAAAGGTTTGTGTGGGCTACCGCAACAGCGCTGGTGAAGAAGTCCCAGTACCATTTGATGCGGCAGGTTGGGAAGGTGTCGAGCCGGTTTATGAGTCTATGCCCGGTTGGACAGAGAACACTGTCGGTGTGCGTCGTGAAGCGGATTTGCCGGCCAATGCACGCGCCTATATTGCTCGAATCGAAGAGCTGGTGGGCGCTCCGGTAGACATTGTTTCTACAGGCCCCGATCGCAACGAAACTATTGTTCGCGAATCTTCCGCTTTGTGCGAAATGGGTATTCACAACGCTAGCGTTTAAGCCCTGACCGCCCGGTTGTGAATGTGCAGTCTGGTGATGGCCTTGCTATTTTAAGTGAGGCCTCTGATCATTAGACCTGTTCCAAGTTATTGGTCGTGCACTACACGCAGGCTTATGACCTGAATTTAACCGGGCTAATTTATGTCATCTTCTGTTTCCGTTGCCAGTCGTTACAGTTTTGCTGAAGAGATCGCCAATAGTGTGACACATGGTGTTGGAGCTCTTCTGGCGATTGCCGGTCTGGGTGTATTGACCGGATTTGCTGCCCTGCGCGGGGACGCCTGGCATATTGTCAGCTCCAGCGTTTATGCCTCCACCCTGATACTCTGTTTCCTAGCCTCCACGCTGTACCACGCAGTCAGCCATATCGGCGCCAAAGCGATACTGCGGACCCTGGACCACTCGTCAATCTTTCTATTGATTGCTGGAACCTATACTCCCTTCACCCTGGTTACCCTGAGGGGCCCTTGGGGTTGGTGGCTGTTCGGTATTATTTGGGGGCTCGCGCTGATCGGATTGATTATTCAGTTCACTCCGCTGAAGAAGATTCGAGCTCTGTCTATCACTCTCAGTGCCTTGATGGGATGGGTCGTGGTGGCTGCTATCAAGCCGCTGTCGGATAGCCTAGAAACTGGCGGTTTGTGGCTGTTAGTTCTCGGTGGTCTCTGCTACACCGGCGGAATCGCTTTTTACCTCTGGCGCAGCCTGCGCTTCCACCATGCAATTTGGCATCTCTTTGTGCTGGCGGGCGGTATATTGCACTTCTTTGCGGTGCTGTTTTACGTCATTCCCTAATCTTCCCGTTTTGCGGCGGAGCTCACCCTAAAGGTGAGCAGCACGAACTTTCCTCTCATGTGACTGTCCAGTTTAATAGTGGGTGGGAAGTTCAACGGTTACCAGCCAATCCACCTTTCGGATAAGAGTGGCTCGTTCTACCCTTGAGCGAGCAAAAGTTGTGTCGAAGGTAACTCCATGCCCAAATTGCAATGGTTTCAATATCTGTCTGCCATCCTCGTGATAAGCGCAGTTCTCCTGGCTTCCAATACCCATGCACAAGAGAAAGCCGATCCGGCCTTCGAACAATGGGTAAAGGAGTTCCGCAAAACCGCGATTAAGAGTGGAATCTCTGCGGAGGTTTACGACCAAGCTTTTAAAGGAATCACTTCTCCAGACCAATGGGTTCTGGATCGTGCAGCCTATCAGCCTGAATTCAAAGCGCCGGTGTGGCAATACTTTGATAACCGGGTGCAAAAGAGAGCGATTGAGCGAGGCAAGCGGGAAAAGGAGAAAATGAAGCCCTGGCTGGATAAGATCCAGAAACGCTTTGGGGTGGACCCCAATATCCTGCTGGCGATCTGGTCTGTGGAGTCCAGCTTTGGAGGCATCCTCGGCAACGATAAGGTAATGCGCAGTGTCATTCGCTCCCTGGCAACACTGGCCTATGCGGATCCCCAGCGCAAAAAGTTTGGCCGACAGCAGTTGCTGGCTGCACTAAAAATCTTGCAGGCCGGTGATATTGAGGGCCAGCACCTATTGGGCTCGTGGGCCGGAGCTATGGGGCATACTCAATTTATCCCTACCAGCTACCAAGCCTATGCGGTGGATATCGATGGTGATGGTAAACGGGATATTTGGAATTCTATTCCGGATGCACTCGCTACCGCTGCCAATTTGCTATCCAGTAATGGCTGGCAGCGAGGTAAACCCTGGGGGTATGAGGTCAATATACCCGCTCGTAAAATGCCTGCAGGGAAAATGTCGGTAGCCGAATGGGAGAAGCTCGGTGTCACACGCGCCAATGGGGAGCCCTTTCCCAGCAAGAAAGCCATTGCCGAATTAAAGTTACCAGACGGCCGCAATGGCCCGGCATTTTTAGTGTTCAAGAACTTCTTTGTTCTCAAGCGTTACAACAATTCAGATCGCTATGCGATAGCTATAGGCCTGTTGGCAGACCGGATTGGCGGCGGTGCGCCTTTGGTAAATGATTGGAAGCGCCCATTTACTCCACTGGATAGTGTTCAAGTGGAAGAGTTGCAGAAGTTTCTCAAACAAAAAGGGTTTTACACCGGAGAAATTGATGGCAAGGCAGGTCCGGGTACCCGCAAAGCGGTGAGTGAATTTGAAAAGAGTGCCGGCGTTGAAGTTCAGGGTTACCCGAGCAAGGAAGTCCTGGAGTTGTTGAAGAAACAATAGAGACTCCCTAAAAGTTCTCATCCGGTAGGAGCGTATCCTGGAGTAGCTCCAGATTCTCGACAACACCCTCGGGTTCACGGAAGTAGGCGATGTGATACATCGCCTCGCCTTCCTGGACCAGAGGGATATTCTGTCGCCCAATAATGATTCCATCCTCATTGCAGATCAGTTGGTCCAGTTCCTGGCCGTATGGATCTGCAATGGTCGCCAATAGGTCGCCCCGGTAGACCTGATCCCCGAGTGCCTTAAGATGATTGGCGATGCCGCTATCCCCCGCGCGAAGCCAACCGCTGCGTCGAGCAACAAATGGCTCTATCACATTTGTCTTCCGGGTTTGCGGCAACATCTCCAAGTGCTTCATCATATTGATCACACCTTTAACACCGGCGCGGATACTGAGTTCATCAAAGCGCAGGGCTTCACCAGCTTCATAAAGTAATACTCTTACCCCGAGATCCGCGGCTGCTTGGCGCAGGGATCCATCGCGAATAGAAGCGTTGAGTAGCACGGGAACACCAAAGGCCTTGGCGAGTTTTCGGGTTTGCTCATCGTCCAAGTTAGCGCGAATTTGGGGGAGGTTACTGCGATGTACGGCTCCTGTGTGTAAGTCGATGCCATAGTCGCATTTGGTGACTATTTCCTTGAGGAAGACGTGAGCCATACGTGCGGCGAGAGACCCCTTTGCCGAACCTGGGAATGAGCGGTTTAGGTCGCGCCTGTCAGGTAGATAGCGGGTGTGCTGCAGTACCCCGTAAACATTAACCATTGGAACTGCAACCAGGGTCCCGCGCAATGACTTCAGGCGGCCGCTTTGGATAAGTCGGCTTATTATTTCAATACCGTTGAGTTCGTCACCGTGTATGGCGGCACAAACGAACATCTTGGGACCATCTTTTTTACCGCGCTGCACATAAACTGGGATTGCCATTTCTGTGCTTGTGTAAAGCCGCACAACGGGCAGATCAATATGGCAGGACTCGCCCCTGGCGACATGGACCCCGCCGATCTCAAAATCCGAGCGCTCTTCCATAACACTCATAGGCAAATAGATATACCCATAGTGTATAGGCAGATAAGAGTTGACCCGGGCAGCAAATGTTGATGCAGCTGCCCGAGTACTTCGCTACAGCTGCCCGATTGATTGGGCAGAAGTCGCCAGGTTATGAGAGCGGTCCCCATTTAGCCAGATACCGAGGGCAGGGCTCCAGTAGCCTGAGGGGTGGTACCACAGCCCAGTCTCTACATCCGCGAGCAAGTTAGTTCCCCGCCAGGCACTCGGCCCTTGATTGTGGGGGTCTTTTCCTTTCTCTCCAGCCTCCCCACCTTGTGACCACTGAGCGGCACCTTGGGTATCAAAAATCGCGAGTGGCTTGCCGTCGGGGTTGGAAAGGTAATGCTCGATATTGTCGGCAGTCCATTGGCAGAGAATGGCATTGGTTTGAGGTTGGTGAATCCAATGGCTTAAACCTCGGGACTTGCCGTCAATATTGTGAATTTCCCCCCAGATACCCAGGCTGCTCCAAATAGTGACAACGCGGCGCTGGCGGGTTGATTTTCGGTGGGTACATGTCTTGCTTAACCGCCGACCGAAGGGGTCGTAGCGGAAATAGGTTTTAAATTCCCCGCACTCCGCGTGGCTCATCAGGCCCCAGCCGTCGTACTGGTATTGATAATCCTTGCGGCCTGGTATGTTGCTTTCACTAATAATATTGCCGCGCTTGTCACTTTCTGTTTGAGGTTGAGTCGGACTTTGCTGTGCCCGCAGCGGGTTGGTCATTTGCAGGGGAGGGGATTTATCGAAGTGCCAGGAAAGTGCTTGACCTGACTCCATACCTACCAGGCGCCCAAATAAATATTTGTGATTACTGCGAACCTCCCCTTGAACCTGAAGGATATCTTGGCCTTTGGATTCGGTGCGAACAATGGCTTCACCATTGGCATCGATACCATACAGGGCTCCACAAGGGGCGAATGTATAAGACAAGTCGAGATTGTCGGAGCTGGCACTCTTTAACCAGCCGCGTTTGTCATATTGATACTGAAGGCTGAAATCCCGGATATCGGCGCTGTCGTGATGCTCTGCGGTTACCCGACCGCGGCTGTCGTATTTAAAGCGCACTGAGGAAAGGGCATTATCTGCCTGTACCAGCCTGTTGTGTTGGTCGTAGTGGAACTCACTATTTTGGCCACTGTTATTGCGAATACCGGTTAATACACCGCTGTTGTTATAATTGAAGTACCAGCGAGAGTCATTATCACAATATTCATGCAGGCTGCCGTCTATATTGTAATGCCAACGCCAAGATCGATCCTGTGGTGCCTTGTGGCTGACTAATTGCCCGTAGTGATCATATTCCCAGTAGTAATTCCCTACGGGGCTCTCCAGGCAGGTGAGTTCATCCCTTGGGCTGTAGATTAATTCCCAGTTGTTACCATCAGCGAAATTGATATGGCACGGGCGGCCCGCGTTGTCATAATCACAAAGAATACTCTGTCCACTGTCTCCGTGGATGGCATTGGGCAGGCCGCGTTCAGAGTAGTCCAGACCGTACTGGTGAATACCCAGGTGGGCTTCACGCAATTCACCCGCATTGCCATAACTCCACTCACGCCATACTTCGCCATTCATCTTAAGCGAAGTGATTCGTTGCCAGTGGTCGTACTCAAAGCTCAGGACTTTATCGTCTCTACGAACGGACTGCAGCTGGCCTTGCCCATCCCAGCTGAAGTCCACTTTGCCTCCCTCTGGGTCCTGAATCTGTGTGATCTGCCCCCTATCTGTATAGAGAAACAGCCAAACATGTTTTGCCGGGTCGACAATACGTTCTGGGCGTCCCTTCTCGTTAAACTTGTATTGCCATAGGGTCTCTCCATTGATAACTGCCGCTTGTAAATAGCCGCGATCGTCATAGAGATATCGATTACTAATATTGTGAGAGGTGGATCGGACAAGCCGGCCGAATTCATCGTGACGGAAGAAAAGCCTATGGCCGTTGGCCTGAATTTCTTCACTGAGATTACCGTAGGAATCAAAAAGCCAGCTAAGGCTACGAGATTGCTGCTGTTCAGAAATTCTCTGGCCGAACTTGTTAAAGCGTATATAAATGGGACCGGACAGCTCTGACTCGATCGTGCAGGTATTATGACTTGCGTGCCAGTTAAGACTGGTGATTAATTCATTGGACTGTATTAGCTGGCACCGGTCGTGTGTATCGTAGGTAAATTGATGAATTCCAGATTGGCTATTATTTAACTGTACCAACTGTGTATTGTTATATTGGTATCTTTCTCTTTTAAGGCCGCTACAACTTTCGAGTAGTTGACCATCTTGATAATTGTAGTTGCAGAGGTCGCTTTGACCTTCGGCAGCGTGGCTATTTATTAAATTATGGATATGACCGTTCTGGCAGTTAAATTCAACAACACGACCCCAGGAGCTGACCATTTTCTTAGGCAGGCCCTCCTGATAGTCGATTGTTATGGCGTTACCAAATTGATCCCTGATTTCTACAAGTGGTAGAGCGCTATTTACACCATCAGCGCGAAATATTTTGTGATGCTGATTGAATGTCGTCAATCGATAACTGTGCAGGCTTTGCCTGAATAACATCAACCGCTCAAAGCGGTTGTAGCACCCGTGACCAATGGCGGGTAATTTGAATTTTACAGACCTCCCTTCGGCAGTAACCAGCTTTACAACGTTATCGTGTACAACAAGCTTTTCACTGAGAGAGTGCCGCCAGCCCACACCAATGCCAGTATCCTCATTGAGAGAGGAGCGAAAATATCGTTTCCATTCAAACGGCAGCGGTCCAGGAATAAGTACGTCTGTTCGCTCGAAAGCGACTTCCCCTGTTGCGGTAACGACGTGCCCGTTAATTCGATGGCAACGATCTAAAGCTGGTACCACCTCGTTCTCGGGGTTAATACCAGGGGTATTGGTGAATTGCGTGGGGTTGTCTTCAGCTTCATACAGGAGGGGTAATATTGGTGCTGAATCGATACTAAAGCGATTAGACGTGATACTTGGCAGCTTTGGCCAAAAGCCCTCACTCACTGGAGTGGATGAGATGTTTTTTAAAGTATGTTCGACCTGAGAGAGCCAGCGCACAGCCGATGCAGGGCTCTCATGAGAAAGAGTAATTGTCGGAGGGGTAAGCGTATTGAGTAAGTTAGGTATTAGCTGGGTTAGACGTTCCGGTGTCATATTACAGTATCCGGTAAATCAAATTAGCGGTGTAACTTTCTAATTGTTACGTCAGAAGAACTGGGACGTTCGGTAACACTTTGTTCGTGGGGGAGTATTTGACGCAATGATTGTGAAGAATATTCCAATATTCCTGCAGTAATATTGTCGCGCCCACCTAGGCGATTAGCATCGTCAATAAAACGATATACACACTCTAATGCCGGACGATGAGTGGCCAGTACGCGCTCTATCGCATGATCATCAAGATATTCAGTGAGCCCGTCGCTACATAACAAAAGGAGTGCGTTTTGCGTGAGTTTCCAGCTATTTATATCCGCCTCTACACTGCTGGAAACCCCCAAGGCACGGGTAATATGGTTGCGGACATTGGACTCTTTGGCTTGCTCGGGGGTTAATTGACCTGAATCAATCATCTCCTGTACAACGCTGTGATCTCGTGTAAGGCGCTGCAATCCATAATTGTTCCACAGGTATGCGCGAGAATCGCCAATATGTGCAACGATTAAAAAGTCGCGCCACATGACCGCGGCAACCAAAGTTGTTCCCATATTGGAAAACTGGGGGTTCAGGTTTTTGGTATTGATTAGAGCTGTATTTGCGCTGTTGACTGCGTCGATAAGGGTGGCGCGCAATATAAGCTGTTGCTGTTCAGACGTGCAGGAGAAAAAAGTGTGTTTCAGCAGGTCATCGAGATGGGCTTGAACCGTCTCAGCTGCAATTTTACTGGCGGTGGCGCCACCGGTGTAACCGCCCATCCCGTCGGCTACCACAATATAGGCAAAAGGCTGCTCCGCCGACGCGTACCAGCGAATGCTATCTTCGTTTTCCTCACGAACCTGACCAATGTCAGTGCGCCCGTTGACCGCCAGACTAATTTGATCCATGTCTGGTGCAACTCCCCTTTAATAAAAAGCAATACAATGCGGCGTAATATTATTACAACCGATCACCGAGGCTAATGTTAACTTGCTCGCATACCAAGTTTGAAATACTTTTCACTGATTTGCGATAATAAGAGCCTTACCTCTCTACAGAAAAGGCTTTAAGCCAGCTAAAAAAGGACCCATAGGCAAAATGCCCCGTTTGCCCAGGCTCAATTTGATAAATGTTCCCCAGCATATTGTGCAGGTAGGCCACAACAATCTGCCCTGCTTCTTTGATGAGGAGGATTATCAATATTATTTGATTAGTTTGCGTAACGCGTCAGACCAATATGGCGTTGATGTTCACGCATATGTTTTATTGCCCAATATGATCCAGATCATAGCTACGCCCACGATACCGGATGGGATATCATCTATGATGCAATCCCTTGGGCGTCGCTATGTGCAGTTTGTCAATCACCGTTACAAGCGCTCCGGAACACTATGGCGAGGGCGCTATAAGTCCAGCTTGATTGATTCTGATGCGTATTTGTTGACCTGTTACAGATACGTAGAGTTGCGCCCACTGTATTTGGGATTGTCAGACTCCCTTGAGGATTATGAGTGGTCAAGTTTTAACCATCACGCAAACATTAAGAAAGATAATTTGATCAAGGATCACCGCTTGTATCTATCTCTTGGGAATACAGTGGTGGAGAGAGCGCAATCTTATAGGAAGTTATTTCAGTATAGCTTTGATCGAAAGTTGCTCGACTATATCGCTGAAACGATTAAGTTAGGTCATGTGCTCGGCGGGGATGCGTTTAAAGAGAAAATTGAGCAGATTGTTAACCAAAGAGTACGACCGCTTAAGCGTGGTCGTCCTAAAAAAGCAAATAAAGTCGAAAAAGAACCAAAAGAAACTGCCTAGCTAAAACCTAATGTCGGGTTGAGGGCATTAAAAGGCCATAAGAAGTAGGGTAATTAAGCCCTGTCAGCAGGTGACAAATTGTGAGTAGGCCCAGCATTTCAACGGGATTTCAGATCCTTGGCGATAACAATAAGGAAAAACCAGTTATGGATTTTGGCACTGATAGATTGAAAGTTGCGATCCTGGGTGATTTCAGCGGGAGAGCGAGTCGCCGCCAGTGTGAACCCGAAACGATTTCCAGTCGAAGGGTATACCTGTTGAACCGCGATACCTTTGAGGGCGTTTTTGCTGATCTAGGTGTGAGTTTGCAGTTGCCCGTACTGGATCGCCCTCTGGGATTACCATGCTTTGATGATTTACACCCAGATTACCTTTATAGCCGTTTGCCACTGTTTAAGAAGTTTATTGAGCTGGAGCGCAGGCTGCTCGATCCACGTCAGTTCCAGCAGGCTGCTGAGGAAATTCAACAGTGGAAACCAGAGTTAGCCACTCAGCAGGACTTGGGTCAGCGCGATAGCGAGCAGTCGATATTGGATGAAATCCTGGCTGCAGGTCGAGAGCGTAATGCAAAGGAAGGTCAAAATACTTTCCAGGTTGACCAGCTAATCAAAGATATTGTCGCTCCTTACGTGCAGAAAAGTGAGGACCCTCGCCAGGGTGAATATCTAAATGCCCTGGCTGAAGCTACGTCTGATGCGATGCGTAAACTGATGCATCACAGTGATTTTCGTCAGTTAGAGGCTAGTTGGCTGAGTCTGCAACTTTTGCTGAGACGTGTCGAAGAGCACGGGAACCTGGACTTTTACTTAATAGACGTTAGTAAAGAAGAGCTTCTAGCTGATTTTGCTGAAGCCGAAAGCGACTTGGAAAAGTCGCAGACATTTAAGTTACTGGTTGAGCGTGAAACAGCTTCTGGGAATATGCCCTATAACCTGGTCATAGGGGATTACTTTGTTACTGATGAGGAGCGAGACCTTCACCTGCTGATAGATTTATCCACGATTGCAGAGGCTGCGGGAAGTGCACTTTTATTGGGTGGGGATCCAAAATTAGCAGGCTGTCCAAACTTGTCAGGTTCAGTAGATCCTGATGATTGGTACTATCCGTTGAGCGATCAGTTTGCGGAAAGTTGGCAGGCGGTCCGTGAATACTCTGCTAGTGAGCATGTTGCGTTGGCAGCTCCCAGATTTATGCTGAGACTCCCCTTTGGGAAAAATACTTCTACAACAGAGTATTTTAATTTTGAAGAATTAACCCCAGAGCAGGGTCATGAATATTATCTTTGGGGGAATAGTGTTTATTTATTGGGGTTAGCGGTTTGCCAAGGCTTTTCTCAAACTGGCAAATTACAGCCCCCTTCGTCTGCAAGCTATGAAGACTTACCCCTTCATTTACGCAAGTTACCTAATGGCGAATTATTGACGCCCTGTGCAGAAGCGCTCCTGACAGATAGGGCAGCTGCAAAATTTATGCAGGCTGGTATTAGCACTATGCGTTCAGTGCAAGGGCGGGATCAAGTCATTCTTCCGAGCTTTAGCTCTCTGGGTGGCGGTACCCTCAAAGGCCCTTGGGTGTAAGTGTAGGGATTGGATCTTTACAGGTATACGCAGGCAAAAATCTACCTGAAGACTATGAATAAACCACTATTGTGAGTCAGGAATAAATGGATCTAATTCTATCAGTATTGGCCGACCCTTCTGGCGCCAATATGCTTAAACATACAAAACTGTTCACGAAAGCTGGTGGCAGTTTGGGTCGCTCTGCCGATAATTATTGGGTTTTACCCGATCCAGATCGAGTGGTTTCCTCAAAACACGCACAGATTTCCTTTACCGATAATCAGTTTTTTCTGGTAGATACTAGTACTAATGGAACCTATTACAATGATTCAGAAAATCCGTTAGGAAAGGGAAATCAAGTCCCATTAAAAGAGGGCGACATGATCGTTCTCGGGGAATATAAATTGAAAGTTTCACTGCGACAGCCTAAGGAAGAGGGAGATCTTCCCAAAGGTCTGGGAAGTGCAGATTTTCTCGATACCTCGGATCGAACAACATTCAGCGCGGATGCCATGGCAAAAATGCAAAGCCAGGCAGAAGCGAAAGAATTGGATAGTTGGCTTGAGCCGGGTTCCAGCCCGCAGTCAGATGTGGCTCAAACTGGGGAGTGGGGCTCGATTGGGCTGGGTAATCAGGCTAATACCCCAACTAGCGATAGTCTTCTCACCTCGGAATCGGGCCCTCTGGACCCACTTGCAGCCTTTGGCCAATCTGACCCGTCTGGTCTTGTTGGTGGTATTCCTGAGATGTCACCCGTCGGTGGCTTAGTGGGTTCTACGGGTCAGCAGCAATCCAGTAATCAATGGTCTGATGATGAGTGGTGGAAAGATGGTAGTGACGATGATCATGTGCCAGCTGACCAGCACTCAATGCAAATAAATCCCCAGCCGGTACCGGAACCTGTCGTTGAGACGGTTGCGGTGCCTGAATCTCAAGTGGTATCTCCGCAGCCGCAAGTTCCTATGGGTGGTTTCCAGGGGATTTCACAGCAACCTGTAGCGACTCCGATACCACAACCTCAGGCTATGCAGCCACAGCCACAGCCACAGCCACAGCCACAGCCACAGCCACAGGCAATGCAATCTCAGCCCTTAGGGCAGCCCCAAGGGTTTAATCAGCAGCCAATTTCTCCGCCTGCTCAAGATAACCCCTTTGCAGACTCTTTCGCTGCTATGCAGGGGCAACAAGTTGATGGCGCTCCAGGGTTTGGTTCCGGGCAATCGTCCTCGCAACCGCAACCGCAACCGCAACCGCAACCGCAACCGCAACTACAGCCAAAACCAAATCCACAACCGGATTTGGCTGCCCAAGCTCAGCAGTTTTCGCATTTACAGCAATCCCCAGTTGCTCAGCCCACAGGTTCTTCAGGGGGCAGCATTTTTGCATCTACTCTCGGCCTGAATATGAACCCGGTCCAGTTGCAACAGGCGGACCAGCAAGCAGCTGAAATTGTCCGGGAAACAGTAGCTCGTCTTATTGACCTTTTGCGCGCAAGAAACAGCATAAAGAATGAGCTGCGTGTGCAGCGAACCATGATTCAAACGGAAGCTAATAATCCGCTGAAATTCAGTGCTACGGAACGGGATGCATTGGAAGCCATGTTTGCGGGTACCGGTGCTTTTATGAATCCTGCTGAGGCAGTGAAGGATAGTTTTGATGATTTGTCAGATCATCAAGTTGCGGTTTTGGCTGGAATGAGAGCAGGTTACAACGCCATGCTCAAATTCTTTAGCCCGGAAAATATTGAGCGCAGACTGGGGAATACTTCCGGCGTTTTTGGAAACAAAAATGCAAAAAAATGGGAAGGATTTACTGCAATTTACAGGGAGCTAGTTGGTGATCCGGATAATTGCTATCGCAAGTTGTTTGGTGATGAATTTGCAGTTACTTATGAAAATCAATTATCAGAGTTAAAAAATGCGCGAAGCATTAAAAATTAATAAGTTGACGGAAAAGAGGGAATTGCTTGTGTCGATAAAAAAATTATTTCAGGTCAGTTTAATCGCTGTTTTGGCAGTTGCAGTTGTTGGTTGCCAAACAACGAGGCGGACTCTAAATCTGGATACCAGTCTCGAGTTGGTTGTAGAGACACAGAATGACGTAAACCCAGATGATGATGGCCGAGCTTCTCCCGTTGTTATACGAGTGTTTATGCTCGCGGATGAGCGCCAGTTTGCCCGTGAAGATTTTCTTAACCTTTACGAGAATGCTCAATCCCGCCTCGGCAAGGATTTGATTGATACTGTAATCCTTAAAGAGTTTGCTCCAGGGGAACAGCGTATAGAAGAACTGGCTTTAACGCCGGACGTAAAATATATCGGGCTTCTAGCTGAGTTTGTACAGTATCAGGATGCAGAGGCACTAATGGTGCTGCCAATTACAGACCACAAAAAAAATGAATATGAAGTATCGCTGGCCGATGTACGAATTGGTTCGCCAGATGATATTGCCAAGCGTCGTCGAGCAAAAATGACTACTCGTGGCAGCGAAGATGATAGTGGGGAAACAGTTACAATCTCCAAAGAAGATTATGAAAGAATGAAAAAAACGCTCCCTGATATGCAGCGGTCTCAATAGGGCAGAAATTATTGCCCGGGCAATAAAAATTGCTGCCCTGGAAATATTACGAGAGCTTTTTAAGGAACATTTATGTCGGCAAACAATAAAGTGATCTGGAGCGAGGGCATGTTTTTACGCCCT
Source organism: Microbulbifer sp. MKSA007 (assembly GCA_032615215.1). NCBI lineage: Bacteria > Pseudomonadati > Pseudomonadota > Gammaproteobacteria > Cellvibrionales > Microbulbiferaceae > Microbulbifer > Microbulbifer sp. MKSA007. The sequence continues at coordinate 461,476 of CP128433.1, forward strand.
CAGCATTTTCAACAGCAGGATCGCTATCTCGAACAGCTTGTCGAAGCGCGCACAGCTCCGCTCGGGCCTTATACCTGGGGGATTGTAGAGCTGGCGATCGATAGTGAGCCATTATCGATGGGAAAAATTTCTCTATCGAGAGTGAAAGCTGTTTTTCCCGATGGTACCCCGATACTTGCCCCTGAAAATGAGCATTTGCCGGATGTTCTGGATGTTCCGGTTAATACTCGTGATGAAATAGTCTATTTATGTGTGCCGATGAAGCGCCCAGGTAGTCAGGAGTCGATTCGAGATCAAGAGGACTTCCCGCAGGCACGTTATCAGGCTTCGAACTTTGATGCCCGTAATAGTGCGGCGTCTTCTGGTGAGTCCGCGCGTATCCAAGTCGGAAAGTTAAGAGCTTGTCTCAAATTAGGTAGTGATGATCTGAGTGGCTATGCTGCGGTTGGGGTTGCCCGAATTAAAGAGCGTCAACCAGAAAAGCCGGTAGAGCTTGATTCTGACTATATCCCACCGCTGTTAAATGCGGAGACTTCTGCGGTTATCAATGCATATATTGAAGAAGTAAAAGGATTGCTCGACCATCGAGGCTCGGCTCTGGGTCATCGTTTGAGCGACAGCGGAAGAAGCGGATCTGCAGAAATTGCTGATTATTTGTTGCTGCAGGTTATTAACCGCTTTGAACCCTTATTAAAGCAGATAACGGCTCAGCCCCGATTACATCCGCACAACTTATTTCTTGAATTATTGCAGTTGGCAGGCGAACTTTCGACGTTTACTGCTCCGTCTAAGCGCCCTCCAGAAATTCCAGTGTATGCACATGAAGATCTGCAAGTAAGCTTTGCCGGGCTGTTTTCAGCACTTAGGCAGTCGCTCTCCACAGTACTGGAGCAAACTGCAATTGCTATGGAATTGGTGCAGCGCAAATTTGGGATATATGTTGCGCCGGTTACTGATCCTTCATTATTAAAATCAGCCAGTTTTATTATGGCCGCAAAAGCGGATATGCCTGGCGATCTATTGCGCAGCCGCTTCCCCACGCAGGCAAAAGTTGCCCCTGTCGAGGCGATTAGAGAACTTATCTCAGCGCAGTTACCCGGCTTGACTCTGCGCCCTCTTCCCGTGGCTCCTCGACAAATTCCCTATCACGCAGGGTTCACTTACTTTGAGGTGGAGCGCAGTGGAGAGTTATGGCAGGCCATGACTCGCTCGGGTGGTTTTGCAGTGCATCTGGGCGCAGAGTTCCCTGGATTAACTATGGAACTCTGGGCCATAAGGAATAATTAATATGAGTAATGACAGCTTTACTCCTCCACGGGCCCCTAATGCTGGGGATAGAACGGTTTTGATACCGACACCCGGTGCCGCAGCGGCACCGGCAGCAGCTCAGGCTCAGCCACAATTCTTTGCCAGCCAAGATGCCCCGGTCGAGGCTCAGGTCCGCAACAGTCTTAATCCATTGGTGTCTGCGGCTTCAAAATTGTTAGGCGTAATTATCAAATTGCGCACAACGATGAACCACGCCAACGTACCAGATCTGCACAAGCGACTTACTACGGAAATCCAAAGCTTCGAGCGTGAGGCAAAGCAGCTGGCTTTAACACCTGAATCAGTGCTAACAGCCCGTTACTTGCTATGTACTGTCGTGGACGAGGTTGTTTTGACCACGCCTTGGGGTACAGCTAGCGGTTGGAGCCAGCACTCTCTACTTAGCCTATTTCACAAAGAGACTTTTGGAGGGGAGAAGTGTTTTGTCATTTTGCAGCGCATGCTGGAAACTCCCGCAAGTCATTTGGAACTCCTTGAGCTTTTTTATCTGTGTTTGAGCTTGGGCTTTCAGGGTAAGTATCGGCTCGTACAGCGTGGACACGAACAAATAGAACAGATTCGTGATGAGCTCTACAGAACAATTGAACAGCATAAGCAGCCAATGGACCGAGATCTTTCGCCGCGTTGGCAAGGATGCGTAGAGCGAAAATCCCGGCTGATTCACTATATACCCCTCTGGGTGATTATGAGTGTTGTCCTGGGATTGTTACTTGCAACTTATAGTGGTTATCGCTGGTGGCTCTATGAAACGACGACACCGGTCGCAGACCAGATTTTAGATTTGTCCAAAAGTGATGATGAGTCTCCGCAAGGAGAAGGGTAACACTCGGGCTGATATTGATCCTGGGTATGGTCGATACCCTGGAAGACGGAGCAATTCATGAAACGCTTGCGTAACTTTTTTACCAATAAGTGGGTGTTGGGGCTCATAGGGCTCTCAGCTCTTTCCCTCCTCATTTGGTTTGCGGCTGATTACATTAAGTTTGGTAGTGATAATGCCACGCTTTCTCACTCTGTCCGACTAACTATTATTGTTTTTATTTTTGCTATTTGGCTTGTGTGGAATATCAGCCAATGGTTGGTAGAGAGACGCCAAAACCAGGCTTTAATAAAAGGCATTGAGGAATCACAAGAAGCCGATTCTACAGATCCAGACGAAGAACGCTCGCTGGAAGAGTTGAATGCTCTTTCTGGTCGCTTCCGTGAAGCGATGGGTGTATTACGTAGTGCTCGGTTTAAATCTGACAAGGGACAAGTTTCCCTTTATCAGCTTCCCTGGTACATCATTATTGGGCCTCCCGGTTGTGGTAAAACAACAGCCCTGGTGAACTCCGGGTTGGAATTTCCTCTGGCGCAGAGTCATGGGAAGGAAGCCCTGGGTGGGGTAGGGGGCACCCGTAACTGTGATTGGTGGTTTACCAATGATGCAGTTTTAATTGATACCGCAGGGCGTTATACGACTCAGGACAGTCACCGGGTTTACGATAATAGCGCTTGGAAAGCTTTTCTGAGCTTATTGAAAAGATACCGCCGCCGCCGCCCGATCAATGGTGCTCTGGTTGCAATTAGCTTGCAAGATTTAATGGTGCAAACTGAAGAGCAGCGCCAACACCAGGCAAAAATTATCCGCCAGCGTGTAAATGAACTGCAACAAGAGTTGGGTATTCGCTTCCCGATTTATCTCACTTTCACAAAATGTGACTTAGTTGCAGGGTTTACAGAGTTTTTCGACAACCTCTCTCAAGCTGAGCGTGAGCAAGTTTGGGGAATGAGTTTTCCCCGTGAAGCTAACGCCACTGTAGGGGCCCCTCTCGATAATTTCAAAGCAGAATTTGAGCAGCTGATAGAGCGTTTGAACCAACGCGTATTGTGGCGTGTTCATCAGGAGAGGAATGTAGAGAAGCGGGCGTTGTTGCAAGGTTTTCCTGCCCGAATGGAAAGCCTTACAGATATTTTGACAGATTTTGTAAAGCAGACTTTCGGTCCAAATCGTTACGAAACCGTCCCTATGGTCAGAGGGGTCTACTTTACTAGTGGCACTCAGGAGGGCAGTCCTGTTGACCGTATGATGTCCTCCGTAACTGCTGATTTTGGACTAGAGCGTAGCGTCGGGCCAAAATTCCAGGGTGTTGGTAAGAGCTTTTTCTTGCATCGACTATTGAAGGATGTCGTTTTCCCCGAGGCTGAATTAGTAGGCGTTAATCGCCGGATTGAGTCAGCTAACCTTTGGTTACGCCGGGGAGTTTTTGCTACTTTGGCGGGAGGCTTTGTCGGAGCTATTTTCTTATGGAGTGGCAGTCTCGCACAGAATAAATTATCCATGGGAGAGGTTAGCGATAATCTCAGCGCGTACCAAGGTGCAGAGAGTGAGCTGAAAGGTAAAAATATTACGCCCATCAGTGCCTTAAATTTGTTAGAGCCTTTGAAGCGGGCTAGTGCGGTCTACGATCGTGAGGAACATCCGTGGATTGGCAATTTGGGACTTTATGACACCAGAATTGATACCGCGGCAAATGATCTCTATCGCCATAAATTAGAAACTATTTATCTTCCCGCTTTACTTCGTGATATAGAGAGTGACTTAAGTCGTCTCGGAAGTAATGATCCCGCTTTGGTAAGTACTCTCAAAACCTATTTGATGTTTTTTAATCCAGATAAAATGGATTTGAAAACCATAGAGGCTTACTACACTGCTCGCTGGGAGCGTCAGCTACCCGGTGAAGCTGGGAGGCAGGAAGAACTGCGCTACCACCTGGATCAACTATTTATTCAGCCTCTACCCAATTCAATTGAAGAGAATGAGAGGGTGGTAGCTCGCGCGCGACAACAACTGCGTCGTATCCCTGTGCCTCAGCGGTTATTTGCTCAACTACAAAATAGTGACTTCGGATTGACCCCTGTAGATCTCTATCAAGAAATTGGTGGAGACACTCAGCAAATTTTTGGCATGGGAGCCAATAATCCAAACTTCACGATTCCCTTCCTCTATACAAAGGCGGGTTATAAAGAACTGGACTTTGGAGCGGACTCTCAGCTGATGACAAATATGGCTGAAGAGCGCTGGATTTATGGAGGAGATCTGAGCGGTGAGGACTTTACCGAAGCCGACCGTGAAAAGCTTGGTGAGGAAGTAAAACGAATCTATCTTGGGGAGTACTTACAGCGTTGGCAGGGCTTCCTTGGCGGGTTCAAAATACAGAGGTTTGGTAGCACTTCACAGGCTTTGGATGTGTTGTCAAAGTTGTCTGATCCTATTTACTCACCCCTGCTTGCGATTACCGAGATCACTTCAGATAACACTCGTCTGACCCTTCGACCTGAGGTTCCAGTCGATGCTTCTGGGGTACCGCTACCTGTATCCAGTACTACTCGAAAGTTGGGACAAGCCGCACTGGGTAGTGCAACCAGTGCCTTGCAGGATCATTACAAGCCAAACATTGTTGATGTTAGGTTTGAGGAGGTCCAGCGAATCACTCAGAGTGAGAAGGGGCGGCCAGCGCGTATCCAAGAATACCTGGATACTATTAATAAAATTCAGGAATACCTCACTGAGATCGACAGCGCTCCCGATTCGAATCAAGCGGCCTTTGGACGTGCCAAAGCGCGTTTTGCCGGCGGTAGCGATGCGATTAAACAGTTAAGGGTTAAGGCTGCCAATGCGCCAGCACCTTTTGACCAGTGGCTGACAGATATTGCTGATAGCGCTTGGGGGCTGGTAATGGCCAAGACTAAGGCGCATATCAACCGTGTCTGGCGTGAAGAGGTGTATCAAAGCTATAGCAATAGCCTGGCAAACCGGTACCCACTGCGTAGCGACCGTGACCAGGAAGTGCCGGTGATGGAGTTTAACCAGTACTTCAAGCCAGGTGGTATTGAGGAGAAATTTGTCAATCAGTATCTGAAGCCATTTGTGGATACCAGAAACTGGAAAATCAAATACGTTGAAGGGCAGGGTATTAGCCTTTCAAGGGAAGCCCTTTCCCAGTTGCGTCGAGCTGAACGTATTCGAAAAACTTTCTTCAGTGCCGGCGAAGGAGCTTCTTACTCTTTCCGTATTGAGCCCACGAAACTGGATTCCAGTGTTCGTTTGTTTGAACTTGAACTTGGAGAGCAACGAGTTCCTTACTCCCATGGCCCTAAAACCACTAAAAAGCTGACTTGGCGTGGTGGTGAAAGTAATCGCGTCCGCATTATCTTTGAAGATCTGAATGAGACTGTTCATCGCAAGCATTTTGAAGGGGACTGGGCATGGTACAGGCTGTTAGCGAGCTCAGATTTGGAAGCCGGGCGAAGTAACGCAGAACACTTTGTTACTTTCTCTGAGGAAGGGCGAAAGGCTCAATTTAAATTGATTGCATCTAATGTAAACAATCCGTTCGACCGCAGTTTACTGCGCGGATATCGATGCCCTGAGACCCTGTAGACGGAGTAGATGATTTGCAAAATACAGTTGGTATTTTTGGTAAGTTGCCGGGTCACGGGGACTTTGTTCAGCGGCAGCTGCCAGGTAGTTTTGTCACTGTATGGGATGGCTGGTTACAACGAGCGGTATTTGGATCTCGTGAACTCGTTGGTCAAGAGTGGTTGGACTACTACTTGACCAGTCCTGTTTGGAGGTTTGTCCACAGCAAAGGCATCATTGATGCCAATGCGTGGGCCGGAATTTTAGTACCTAGTGTGGATAGTGTTGGGCGCTATTTTCCGTTGACATTTGCTGCTCCGCTATCCCCGGTAGTGGATGCATTTGCTTTTATGTCTGATGCTAAGAGCTGGTTCCAGAGCTTGTCTGAATTAGCAATTACATCGCTGCAAAATATGCTACATGCAGACCAGTTATGTGAGGCATTTAGTGCCCCCCTGACAGGGCGGGCATTATCTCTCTGCCTCCAGCACAGGGAGACTTTGTCGTCTCCACAGGCCAATCGAATACTCTGGAAAGAGGTTTTGCAGGTCTATTAGGGCAGATGAGCAAAAGTAGCTACTCCGCATATAGTCTGTGGTGGAGTGAGGGGTCTCAACACTTGGCCCCGACAACCTTGCTGTGCCCATCATTGCCAAGCCCTGAGCTCTATAGCTCAATGCTTGGTGTGCAGTTACAGAAGAATATAAGTTAGGATTGAGGGCACAGCGTGAGACAGCTGGTTATCTTGGATAAGAAGAAGCATCGCAATTGCAAATTAATCAAAAGTGATCTTTCCCACAGTAAGAATTCGCATATTTGCCCAATCTTATTGCCTGAATTCATACCGGTGGCGCGTGCCTGTCCTATTATATTTGCTCGATCAAAAGAGACGGGAAAGCTTGAGAGCTGTGCATTACTTGGCGTAACACCTGGAGAAAACCTTTTTTGGCAAGAGGGACAATGGCAGGGTGATTATATTCCCGCATCTATTCGCTCTTATCCCTTCTATTTAAAATATAAAGAAGGTGACTCTTCCAATGCATTTGTTTGCGTTGAATCGTCTCTATTATCTGAAGACGGAAATAGTTCTTTAGGTGTTAGGTTGTTTGAAGAGAATGGGAATCCAAGTGGTCACTTATTGGAAGCGCAGCGCCGCTTAGAGGATATCCATCTTAAAAAGACGCAGGTTTGGAAGTTTGTCGGTATTTTGCAGCGGAATAATTTGCTGGTAGAAAAAGAAATAAATATAGACTTGCCAGGTGATGTTAAGCATAAATTAACAGGTGTTTATTGTATTTCAGAGAAGAGATTGGGAGAGCTTGATTCTGCAGCTTTCCTGGAATTGCGTGAATCAGGTTGTTTACCTTTTATTTATGCACATCTTTTCTCCTTGCAGAAGTCGACAGCTTTAAGTGCGCTGCATAAAAAATTTCATGCGAAAATTCTTCACTGATATTAAGAGTGGATTTTTGCTTTTTACCTATGGATTTGTTGATCAGAACGTTAATTTAAGAAAACCTATAAAGTTTGATTGAATTTAGATAATTGTATTAGAGGTTCTGGTTGTAAAGTGAGTATCAGAGCAGGAAGCTAAGGTTACTGATATGTCTTACAGAATAATTTTTACTGGGGAGATAAGAGGTTCTGTAGAGCGGCGCTATGCAATTGCTGCATTGGGGCGTGAATTTGGTTTGGGCTTTAGTCAAATAAAAGGACTGCTGACTGGGGCAAAATCTCAAATCAAGGCTACGGAAGATAGAAGGGAAGCCTGCCAGCTAATGAAAAAGTTCTGGGAAGCGGGATGGCATACTCAGCTCTGCTTGGGTGATCAATTAATACACTGTACTGAAAAGTCTAGTAATTGTGGTGACCCTCCGTTACCTCCCGCTCTAGAATTTTTGGAAAGTACTGATGGCACAGTTTCTATTGGTATTCCAGCCGGTTGGCAAGGGTTTGACAATCTGAATAGGGAAGCTGTGATTCAGGCCGGAAGTTCAGAGTTAAGTCGCTATTTGATTGTACTAAAGCAAGATCGATCTCTGCTTCCCCACGATTTGTCGATTGAGCATTTCGGTAAAGCACAAATACAGCAGTGTCTGACTAGAGTGGAAAATGGCGTTATTATATCCGGGCCTGAACCACTGATAAGCAACAGTCAAAATGGCCATATTTATGAGATGTCTGCTGAGGTTGTAAAAACACCAGTTCGCTATTTGGTCACTTTCTTTCAGAGCCCGGATAGTTTCTATTCTGTGTTTTTGTGGTCATCTCTTGAGAACTTTGAAAAGAGTAGGTCTGAGTTTTTGCATATTTTTGCCACATTTAAACTTGTGACTAGTATGGGGAGTTGCGATTCAACAGCAGTTCCTATGTAATGGCTTGGAATAAGAAGCCAAAATCTAACAAAAATAAATAGCGTAAAATTGTCAACTGAACATGTTTTTTAAAGTAATAGGTACCAAGCGCATTATTTGCCTTGATTAGATATCTACAACGTGTACTCTTCTCAGAATTCTGATTAAAGGATTTGATTCGGTATAAGGGCCTTTTTTGATGGCATTCCCAAACACGATAAATATCGATGAATTAGTTGCTCCAATCTCAGAGGATAATCCCGTAGGGGAAGATATCCGAGAAGATCGTTCGCCAACTTCTGATTATTACTCGATCAAAGATGCTCGCAACAGTGCAAGAGCTGCTGAACGCTCCGCAATGTTCGATGATGCAGACACAGACCTACTTGCACCTTGGAGGGATGTAGCAAAAGCTGCAGAAAATATCCTAGGGAAAAAGAGTAAGGACTTGGAGGTTGCCAGCTGGTATACCGAGGCCTTGATTCGCTTACATGGCTTTATTGGCTTGAGAGATGGCCTGCAGGTGATCGACTCGTTAGTAGAGCAATATTGGGAAGGTCTGTATCCCTTACCAGACGAAGACGGCCTTGAGACAAAAGTAGCACCCCTGACAGGTTTGAATGGTGATGGTGGTGATGGCACCTTGCTAATGCCTATTCGCAGTGCCGGTATTACTCCCGAAGGGGATTATGGGGACTATTCATTCTTCCAATTCCAACAGGCTCGGGATGCTGACAGAATTGCAGATGACGATGCCAAGGCTGCTCGAATAGAAACACTGGGTTACAACCTTGAGCAGATTGATCAATGTGTAAACAGTGCGAGTGGTGAATGGGCTCAAAACCTCGTCCAGACAATCGAGGCAGCGCTGGGGCACTTTAAGACCATAAATGATAGCCTGCGACAAAGCTGCGGCCATGATGCCCCCCATCCACGAATATTTCATCTCTATTGGATGAGGTGTTGCGGACAAGCCGTTTTATTTATAAGACGCACTTGGAGTCTATGGAGCAGACTCAAGAAGATGTGGCGCCTGAATCATCAGAAGTGCCTGCTGGGGAAGTTCAAGCTGGAAATGCAGCTGCAGCAGCGGTTACTTCTGTGGCTGCCTCTGCTGTAGCTGTCCCTACCGGTCCGGTAGTGTCCAGAGAAGATGCCTTAAAATTGCTTGAGCAGGCGGCAAAGTATTTTCGTACCTATGAGCCGCATACGCCGCTGGCGCCCGGCCTGGAGAGGCTGATAGGCTGGGGACGAATGACCGTTTCACAATTGATGTCTGAATTGCTACCTGATGATCAGTCGAAGGCGCTTTACTCCCAGTTGACGGGAGTTCGTCTCGATGGCACGGATACACAAAAATATATAACCCCACCAGTGACTACAAGTGGCACGTCATCAGCTCCTGCGGTTGCCGCAGATACACCTACTGAAAGTGTATCCGCGCCAGTCTCTGATGAAGGTTGGGGTGAGCAACCGCAAGAAGAAGCCAGCACTGGTTGGTAATTAACTGAGAACAGCAGTCCCTAAAGTCGGAAAGGAGACCTTAGATGTCTGAAAGCATCCACAACAAACTTAAGCGCGTGCGTAAGCCGCGTGTACATATCACTTACGATGTTGAAACTAACGGAGCCGAAGTCAAAAAGGAGCTTCCTTTTGTGGCGGGTGTTATGGGTGATTACTCTGGTGATAATGCCGAGAATCGCAAGGCACTGAAAGATCGTAAGTTTATCCAAATTGACCGCGATAACTTCAACGACGTAATGGGTAAAGTAAACCCAAAGTTGAACTTGCAGGTGGAAAACACCCTGACTGGTGACGGTAGCAAGATGGCTGTTGATCTGGACTTCAACAACATGGACGCCTTCTCGCCGGAGCAGATTGTTGAGCAGGTTGAGCCACTAAAGCAATTGCTTGAAGCCCGTAGCAAGCTGCGTGATCTGCTGAGTAAAGCTGATCGTTCTGAGGAGCTTGAAAAAGTACTTGAGGATATTCTCAAGAGCACAGAAAACGTCAGCGCTATCTCTGACCAGTTGGGCTTGAATGAGGATAAAGGAGAGGACTCAGAATGAGCACTGAAGTAGAAAATGTTGCAGGAAGTGAAGCTGAAGAGCAATCGGCGAGTCTCCTAGATCAGGCGATTGCGGCAACTAAACAAACTGAGCCTCAAGAAGCACAAGACTTGCTTGCGAATTTGACAGAGCAAGTAATGAAAGGGACGGTCACCTGGGATCGCAACCTGACCCAGACCATCAAGAAAGCTGTTAGCGCGATTGATAAGGCCATGTCCCAGCAGCTGTCTGCGATTTTGCATGACGAGAAATTCCAGAAGCTGGAAGGATCATGGCGTGGTCTGAATCACCTGGTCATGAACTCGGAAACTGGCGCTACCATGAAAATCCGCATGCTCAATCTGAGCAAGCGCGAGCTCTTCCGCGACCTGGATAAGGCAGTTGAGTTCGACCAGAGCCAGACCTTCAAAAAAATCTATGAAGAAGAGTTTGGTACTGCGGGTGGTGAGCCATACGGCGTAATGATCGGGGATTTCGAGTTCACCAGCCACCCTGAGGATATCGAGCTTCTGAGCAAGATGTCTAATGTTGCTGCGGCTGGCTTCTGTCCGTTTGTTGCAGCTGCCGGTGCCGGCATGTTTGGTTTTGATGACTACACGGAACTTTCCAAGCCGAGAGATCTGGGTGGTATTTTTGAATCCGCCGAGTACATCAAGTGGCGCAGTTTCCGTGACAGTGACGACTCCCGTTTTGTCACCTTGGTAATGCCGCGTACCCTGGCCCGTACCCCTTATGGTGCTAACACCAAGCCGATTGAAGCTTTTGACTTTGAAGAGTTTGAAGTGGATGAAGACGGCGTTTCCCGTCCAGCAGAGCACGATCAATACTGCTGGATGAATGCTTCTTATGTTATGGGCACCACCATGACTCAAGCATTCGCTGAGAACTCCTGGTGTACTGCAATTCGCGGTGCTGAGGGTGGTGGTAAAGTAGAAGGATTGCCATCTCACGTGTTCAAGAGTGACGATGGGGATCTCGATCAGAAATGCCCCACAGAGATTGGTATTACCGATCGCCGTGAAGCGGAGTTAAGCGCTCAAGGCTTCTTGCCTCTGTGTCACTACAAGAATACGGATTACTCGGTATTCTTTGGTGCTCAAAGTGCGCAAAAGGCGAAGGCATACGATGACCCTGACGCCACTGCTAACGCAGCTATTTCTGCTCGCTTGCCTTATTTGATGGCGACCTCTCGTATTGCACATTACCTCAAGGTAATGGCTCGCGATAAAGTGGGTTCCTTTATGGAAGCTGGTGATTGTGAGCGCTGGTTGAACAAGTGGATCTCCCAGTACACTAACTCCAACCCCGACGCGAGCCCTGAAATGAAAGCGAAGTACCCGCTTTCTGAGGCGCGAGTAGAAGTAAAAGAGATTCCGGGTCAGCCTGGATGTTACAGTGCGATTGCCTATCTGAGACCCTGGTTACAGATGGAAGAATTGACGACGTCCTTGCGTATGGTGGCAAATATCCCATCTGCGGGATAAGGCTCCGGGCCCGCCTCTAGGGGCGGGTTCTCTCTTCACATGGCCTTGTTCAAGGCCTGCGTTTTACCATTATTTATTCAAATAATAATTCTTGTTGGAGTATACCGGTGCCCCGTGCAGCACATGACCAAATATCGGAAGATCAATCAGATGTTCTACCGGAGAAATTGGCGAGAGGGCAGCAGAGAGAGCTACATAAATTTCTGCAGGAACCGGATGATCTTTTTGCATTTGAATATTGGCTCACAGAATTATCCCCCTGTACAAATAGGGATAATTATTCCGTTCGCCATTATCTGAGTCGAATTATCGCCGAGTTGGACGAACTAATCTGTGACCAGCTGAATTGTATAATTCATCACCAGAAGTTTCAGAGACTTGAAGCGAGCTGGCGGGGGATATCCTTATTGGTGTTTGATACACCCCACGCTGAAAATATTAAAATCAAACTCTTGGATGCCAGCTGGAAAGACCTCGCGAAGGATATAGAGCGGGCCCCGGATTTTGACCAATCTGGGCTGTTTCATCTTATATATAATGAAGAGTTTGGTACTCCAGGCGGCGAGCCATTTGGTTTGTTACTTGGAGATTACTATGTATCCCATCGGCCGCTGCCTGACCACCCTTATGATGATGTATTTACTTTGCAGGGCATCGCGCATACTGCAGCCGCAGCCTTTGCCCCGTTTGTTTGTGCATCAGCACCGCAACTTTTTGGTGTAGACAACTTTTCGGATCTAGCAAAGCCTATCAATTTTTCAGAAGTGTTCCGTCAAAAAGAATACATTCGGTGGAATGGCCTTCGGGATCTGGAAGACAGCCGATTTATCGCTTTGACACTTCCTCAAGTTTTGATGAGAGAACCTTATAATCAGGAATTTTCATCCTATCGTGGTTTGAGGTTTCAGGAGCAGGTACGGGCATCCCATAACCAGAATTATTTATGGGGGAATGCCTGCTTTGCATTGGGTGCCGTACTGTTAAGAGAGTTTAGTGAAGTTGGCTGGTTTTCACATATTAGAGGGGTTGCACGTGACCATCTGGGCGGAGGGCTGGTAACCCAGCTTCCAATGGTGCCTTATAGGCCAGATAGTACTCCTGGCATGATCCGAATGGCCACTTCAATTTTGGTAACTGATTTTGCTGAGCGGGATTTAAGTGACTTAGGGTATGTATGCTTGAGTCATTGTTACGATACTCCTTACAGCGCCTTTAATAGTGTTCCATCACTTCAAAGGCCGAAGCAATACACATCTAAAGCAGCCACGGCTAATGCGCGTATTAGCTCTATGTTACAACAAATACTTTGCGCATCCCGATTTGCTCATTATATCAAGGTAATGATAAGGGATAAGGTGGGTGCCTATATGAATGCTGCAGATTGCGAACGGCAGTTGCAGCATTGGTTGGATGAATACACAACGGGAAGGGATGACCTTTCCTGGGAAATGCAGGCTCGATACCCTCTACGGGAGTCCCGGGTGCAAGTAACGGATGAACCAGGCAAGGCGGGTAGCTATCAAAGTGTGATTCATCTCAAGAGTCATTACACCGTTGACCATCTTGTATCCGAGCTAAAACTTACAACCGCATTGGCAACAATCGGCGTCGGAGCTACCTAATTAATATGGTTAGAGAGAAGCGATTATTGGCCCCGGTATTGGATCGATTATTACAATCATCTAGTAAATTGGATGTACATCAATCCCATCAAGTGTTGAGGCAGTTGCGTGAAGGGGTGCGTCGTGATTTGGAATACTTGTTCAATACAAGATTTAAATGTATTTCCGCACCTTCAACTCATGAAAGTTTAGAGCAGTCAAATATTAACTACGGGTTACCAGACCTATCAACAGTCAATCTTTCCTCTGCCGCTAGCCGAAAACAGTTTTGTCGAGATATTGAAAAAACAATTTTAAATTTTGAGCCCAGAATACGTTCGGTAAAAGTAACCACCCAAGACAAAGTGGATGTCGAAGATCCTAGTATACGCTTTCGTGTTGAAGCTGTATTACATGTAAATCCAGCGTCGGAAGTTATTGTATTTGATTCGGCACTCAACCCAGTTACCCAGCTGGTGGATGTCTCTGAGATTATGTGATGAGTGAAAAATTAATAGATCTCTACGAGCGAGAGCTCGCATTCATTCAGCAAACTTCTGCTGAATTTGCAAAGATGCACCCAGCTGCCGCATCCCGACTTCAGCTGGATGCAGACACAGTTGATGATCCTTTAGTAGGGCGACTGTTGTCCGGCTTCGCTTACATGAATGCTCGGGTGCAGCAAAAGCTGAGTGATGATTTTCCGGAGTTAACGGATGCAATGCTGGAAACTCTGTATCCTCATTATCTTCGTCCAATTCCTTCTTGTGCCATTGTTCAGTTTGAACCGGAAAAGGATTTGGATGCGATAACCCGGGTAGAAACGAAGACGTTACTCGAAAGTGACAGCTTTCAAGGGCAAACCTGCCGCTTTACAACTTGTTATCCAGCAGAAATTTGCCCATTTCAGGCGGTGAGTGCCACCCTGATGCCAAGGCCATTTATCGCTCCGGGCTGTAATGACATTCAGGGCGCTAATGCAGTTTTAAAATTATCCCTTAAAACTTTTAGCCCAAGCATAAAATTTTCTGAGCTAAACCCTGAGAGTCTCCGCTTTTTCCTTCGTGGCCAACCATCTCATATCTATAGTTTATATGACTTGCTACTAAGTAAGTGTGTAAGGTTGGTTGTTGCCAATGGGGAGAGTGATCCAAAGCCAACTTTTCTCTCTCCGGATGAAATATGTCAAGTGGGGCTAAGTCCAGATGAGGGTTTATTGCCATATCCTGATACCGCATTCGTAGGATATCGACTCCTAACTGAATATTTTGCTTTTCCAGAAAAGTTCCTTTTCTTGGATATGTTGAACATTGGTGAGGCGTTAAACGAGAGCTTTGACGACACGTTAAATCTGTATTTTTATTTATCCGAAACTCATGAGGAGTTGGAAAAACAGATTTCTCCAAGCATGTTTGCTTTGGGCTGTGCTCCGGTTGTTAATTTATTTAAACAAAGTGCAGATCCTATTCCACTTAATCACTCGCAGTATAGTTACCATGTGGTCCCTGATGCCCGCAGGAGTGATGGCTTAGAAATATACTCAGTGGATGAAGTTGCAGCAACTAATGGTGATGGAGAGACAACCAGTTACCGGCCTTTCTATGGAATTCGACACAGTCAACATCATGCTGATCAATCTGCATTTTGGTTTAGTCGTCGCAGAGATGTGATCGAAGGAGAGCATCGGAATGAACAAGCATCTGAGATTGATATAAGCTTAGTCGATCTGGACTTTAATCCGCATAGAATTAGTGATCAGACATTAGATATTAAGTTAACCTGCTGTAATCGAAATCTAGCCAAAAAATTACCTAGTGGTAGCGCCCAGCCTTATTTAGAGGTTGTTGACGGTGATTTGCCAGTTAGCCGAATTAGTTGTGTGGTTTCCCCAACGGCAACTATACGACCGCCTCGACGAGAGCGAGGGTATTGGAGGTTAATTTCTCACCTTAACTTAAATCATCTTTCTCTATCAGGTGCAGAGGGATGTAATGCGTTAAAAGAAATTTTTAGGCTTTATGACTTCCGTGACTCTGCTAGTACGCGTAATTTAATCGAGTCATTGTTAAAGCTTAATACTAAACCGGTTACTGCTCCGATTCAGATTGATCAAAGTGTAGTTTTATGTCGCGGCACAGAAGTTGAGATTGAACTTGATTCCATGATGTTAACAGGAACAAGTCCATTGTTATTTGCTAGCATCATAGAGCGTTTCCTGGGCTTATACTGTTCAATTAATTCATTTACAAAACTGATTGCCACTATGAGTGGTCGAGATGGGGAGTTGAAGCGATGGCCACCTCGCGCCGGCGAAAAAGCTTTACTGTAATTGAGCGTTTACGCCGAGAGCCTTATAACTTTGATTTTTTTCAAGCGGTAAGGCTGGTAGAGCGTGCAGTACATCTGGCAGGTACAGGTTTCAGTAAAGAACCTATAGCTAGCGCTGCCCCTCCGACTAAAGAGCTGATTCGGTTTAGTGCTCAATCTGGGTTGTCTTTTGTCAGCTCGGATGTTTTACGTCTAGAGAAGAAAAGCGTTGAACATGAAGAGCCCGATGAAAATGAGACTCATCAGTGGCATATGGAGGTGGGTTTTACAGGGTTAATCGGTAGTCAGGGGGTGATGCCCTATTACCTGACAGAGTTAGTGCAGAGGGAGCTTAGGGAGAACAATACGGCGCTGCGTGATTTTCTGGATATGTTTAATCACCGAAGTATTTCCCTTTTTTATCAAGCTTGGCATAAATACCAGTTGCCTGTGAATTATGAGCGGCAACGCCTGCAGAATTCTCGAGAGCCAGACAAGTTTACCCAGGCTCTTGCGTCCCTTGCAGGGCTTGGTACAAATGAAATGCGCTATCGAATGCCGATACCGGATGAAGCACTAGTTGGAATGGGAGGACACCTTTCCAGTGGACGTTGTTCCGCTACCGCTTTATCCAGCATGATCAAGCATTATTTTGATTTAACGGTAAGTATTGAACAATTCCAGGGACAGTGGGATGAGTTACCGGATGATATCTTGTGCCGACTGCCCAGTGCTCAGGTGCCGAAGGGTATTAATAATTGCTTGGGAGTAAATACCATTCTGGGTACGCACTGCTTCCAAGCCCAGAATAAATTTCAGGTAATTATTGAGTCAATGCCTTATGAGCAATTTATGACTATTGCTCCGGGTACGAAAAAGTTGGAATCGCTTAAGGAGTTTATTCGCTTTAGTGCTGGTATCGAATTGGATTTTGAGTTGTCGGTGACACTTTCAACCAGCCAGGTGGCACCTATCCAGCTAAATAGAAAAGCTGAGAATGAACCTTTACTGGGATGGAATACTCACATGGCTAGTGAACAAGATGGTGAAAGGTTAGTACAAATAACCTTAAGTGCAGACAATATTTCACCTGATGAAGCTTTACCTGCTGCATAAGTAAAATTAACAACATTATTATTTAGGAAAGGATATTCAACGTGATCAATATCGATTTGAAGCGATTGGTTGATACCATGACTCCGCATATGCGTGACTCACTAGAGGGCGCTGCTGGGCTTTGTCTGTCACAGAACCAGTACAATGTTGAATTAGAGCATTGGTTACTGAAACTTTTGGATCAGTCTGATACTGACCTTTACCATCTGTTGGAAAAACACGACTGTAATCCAGCAAATTTTGCCAAGCAGCTGGCTACAGCGATTGCTGGATTTCGGGCCGGCAGCAGCCGTCCACCAGCCCTGTCCCCAACTATCGTAGAAGCAGCGAAGAATGCTTGGATGCTGGCTTCTATTGATTATGGACATAGAGCAATCAGTTCCGGACACTTTTTGGCTGCGCTTTTACTGGAAGAAACTTCTCGTCGCCAGATTTTAGAATCCTGCCCAGAACTGAAAGAGATAGCTCCAGAATCGATTCGCGAAACCGCTCGTGCAATGTTTGGACAAAGTGGAGAGTCTAGCCATATTAGCGCTACGGCGGATATGGATGATGGCGCAGCTGCAGTTGCTGCAGCTGCTTCTAAAGCTCCAGCTTTGGACAAATATACAATCAACCTAACTGAAAGAGCGAAGAAGGGAGAGATTGACCCTGTACTTGGTCGTGATGAGGAAATACGCCAATGTATCGATATCTTAACTCGCCGGCGTCAAAATAATCCGATCCTGACTGGTGAAGCAGGTGTTGGTAAAACTGCCGTCGTTGAAGGCTTTGCTCTTCGAATAGCTAGTGGTGATGTACCTGAGCCATTGCGCGGTGTAGCCGTACGCACGCTTGACTTGGGACTTCTTCAGGCTGGCGCCAGTGTAAAAGGTGAGTTTGAAAACCGCTTGAAGTCTGTAATTTCAGAAGTGCGAGCATCTGCAACGCCAATTATTCTATTTATTGATGAAGCGCACACCATGATTGGCGCGGGCGGTAAAGAGGGGCAGGGGGATGCGGCTAATCTCCTGAAACCTGCACTGGCTCGTGGTGAATTGCGTACTTTAGCTGCCACAACCTGGGCGGAATATAAGAAGTATTTTGAACGTGATCCTGCTTTGACCCGTAGATTCCAGGTAGTAAAAGTGGAAGAGCCTGATGAGAGCAACGCGATTGATATGATGCGTGGTATCGCAACCTCGCTGGAGGAGCACCATAAAGTACGCATTCTGGATGAAGCTATCATAGCTTCGGTCAAGTTATCTCATCGTTATATTCCCGGGCGCCAATTGCCAGATAAGTCTGTTAGCTTACTGGATACGGCCTGCGCGCGCGTCGCTCTTAGCCAGTCTGCTACTCCTGGGGCGATTGAAGATGCTCGTATCAATATTGATCGCACTAATACTACCCTGGCTAAACTTGAGCGTGAAAACGCAGCAATGGGTGAGCATGAGGAGCAACTGGCAGAGCTAAAAGAGTTTAAAGCTTCCGAAGAAAAGCGTTTGGAAGTGCTCGAACAGCAATTACTTAAAGAAAATGAACTAATCGGACAGATTCAACAACTCCGCGATCAGATCGATGTAGAGTTTATGAAGGCCCAAGGTGGTGAAGGTGAAGATACACCCGACGAGGCCTTATTAGCCGACTATCAGCAACAGCTCAAAACATTAACTGCGGACTTGGAGGTTATCCAGGGGGATACCCCGTTAATGCAGCCAGCTGTTGATGAACAGGCTATTGCCGCAGTAGTTGCCAACTGGACTGGAATTCCTGTCGGCAAGATGGTTAGCGATGAAATTATTGCTGTGAAAACTTTGTCAGAGCGCCTGAATAAACGTGTTATTGGTCAGCCCCATGCTATCGAGGCTGTAGCTCAGGCAATTCGCACTTCTCGAGCAGGCTTGACAGACCCGCGTAAACCGGTGGGTGTGTTTATGTTCTGTGGTACTAGCGGTGTAGGTAAAACAGAGACTGCCCTTGCCTTGGCTGATGAGCTGTTTGGTGGTGAGCAAAATATCACGACCATCAATATGGCTGAATTCAAGGAAGAGCATAAAGTATCTATGCTGTTGGGCTCTCCTCCCGGCTATGTAGGCTACGGAGAGGGCGGTGTTCTTACCGAAGCTGCACGCCGTAAGCCTTATTCGGTAATCTTATTGGATGAGATGGAAAAAGCTCACCCAGGTGTACAAGATGTTTTCTATAACCTGTTTGACAAGGGGACCATTAAAGACGGTGAAGGAAGGGATATCGACTTCAAGAACACCGTAATAATTATGACCTCCAATGCAGGGGAGGATGCAATTAGAGCTATCTTCAGTCAGGTAGAAGAAAAGCCTGAGCCAGACGTATTGATGGATAATATCCGCCCACATCTGCTACAAAAATTCAAGCCTGCTTTCCTCGGTCGAGCAAATGTGATTGCTTATTACCCTCTCGATGATGAGAATCTGGTAGAGATTTGCAGAATCAATATGCGTAAGATTGAAAAGCGCGTTCACGAGCATTACGGAGCTTCCTTTAGCTATGACGAGGATGTTTTGATTAACATCGTTGCTCGTTGTCACGAAGCTGATACAGGTGCTCGTAATATTGAAGTTATTCTGAACAAAACATTATTGCCGGAGTTGGCTAGTGAATGTTTGGATAAAATGGCGCGCGGTGAAGAGGTTAAAGCAATTAAAGTATCCGCAACGGAAGAAGGGGACTTTAGTTACACTGTAGAATAGAGAATTGTATATAAGCCCGGCAGTGATATTAATAAAAAATCATTGCTGGGCTTGGTACCACTAATAACCATATAGATACAACTGGTTTTAAGAAATAATTACTGGTTTGGTCTTCCTGCCCTCATTACTAAGTCAGAAACAGCGCGGTGCATACGTAGAAATACCATACGAATAAAGGAAACCGTGATATCCGTACCTTCGACAATAGCCAATCCGATCAGTTGTGCCAGCCTACGGATAAGTCGCAAAATCCAAAAAGAGATATCTTTACTAATCTGATATGCTTTGTGCAGGAATATCGCAAGTCTGTCGAGAAGTGTAAAAGTCGTGCCACCGGCAACCACCAAAGAAATTCCTGCAAGGTGAGTGATTTTCTTAAGCACCCAGAGCAGTGCCTCTCCAGCGATCCATGCTGTATTCATGGTAAGGGAAAGTACACCGTCAGATCTTAACCATGCCTCGACGCTCTTTTCTAAATTTCCTTTAGGTTTTTGTAATTTAACGGTATCCCAATCTAAGCTGGTTCCATTAGGGGATACAGATTTAACATAGGTTTGACTGCTATGGCTTATTTTTGGGTTAAGACTCGGTGTAGGTAGCTCAAAGTCTCCAGTTCCACCATTCGGGACATGAATAAATGGCCACGTAGGTACCATAGGAACAGGATCTGCACGATGATATACGCGATAAATATTTTCAGATTTAAGTTTACGTTTACAGCTGTTAGCGAAGTGATCAAGCCCAACTCTTGGGCTGCCAAACGTATATAGTTTTATAGATTTTCCCGTGTTTGAGGAAAGCCAATCAGCAGCAAGCGTGGCTAACGCCCCACCAAGGCTGTGGCCAAGGCAGTGAATAGTATGAACATCATTGGGTAGGTTTTGCGCAAACTGTTCAAGTTGAGGTAGTAGAGACTCAAAAGTATAATAAAAACCTTGATGTACTGCTCCGCCAGTATGAAATCGCTTAACTCCAGCATTTAGGTCTGTTAACACATCATATAGGCTATCAGTTCCCAAAATACTAAAAAAAGCGCTACCTTTGTGTTGCCCTTTCCCTAAAGTTGCTATTCCTCTTGTGTCTGTACTTTTTAGGAAAATAAGAGCACCGGCTTCCGCATCTACTTTGTCTGTGATTTTTTCGTCAATATCAAAGTCATCTTTATACATTTCATAAAATATTTTCCTTGTCCTACTTTCTTTTACTAAGTAAGTGTCCGCAGCAAGTTTAGCGGTATATTTAGGACTTAGCATAATTGATCTTTCCTTTTATTTTAGTGTTAATTAAATTGGCATGATGTTAATAAGGCTGAATCAAATATTTCTTCTAACCTGGTTTCATCTGTTAGCTCACATGTGAGGTTAAGCGGCTTTCCCATTTCGGAGTTCTCACCCGGGCTTCTTTTAGCGTAAACCCAAACTTCATAGTTTTTATTTTCGTAACTAACATCGATGGCCTGGGAGACTACAAACTCAACTGGTAATACCTGTGTTAAAGAGTTTGAAAATTTAGCTGGGAGGACTGCGATTCCGTCTTCATCAGATGTAAATGTATCGATCCATTCCTTTTGCCATTGTATTGAGCGTGTGATCTTAGCCCCTGATACAGGCTCGCCATTTAGTGTTAACTTGATTTTCATTTCTGAAAATGTACAAGCTTTAAAGGGGTTGAATGAAGCCATAGCGTTAGTCCCTCCAGGTGATATGGCAATTAATAAAAAAGATATTAAAAATAATTTAAATTTATGTTTCTTTTGCATGGTAAAAACCCTCTGGCCATTTTGGCTAAAGTGATTATTTTCTGGTTGGTTGTAATCTTTACTTATATTTCGGTCCTAGGCTAAGTTCTTTAATAAAGAGTCATCGAAAATATATTGTTAATGAAAATTTATTGTGTGAAATATTTTAATTAGTGATCCGTAGGTTATATAAACATATTGTTTATATTTGATTGGTAATTCTGTGCTATTTTTAGCTGAATAAAGTTGTTTAATATTTCCGGTTCTTAGGTAGGTTTTCCTAAGCCTATGCAAGACATGCGTTAATGTACGAGTAACGATTTTTGGATTTAAAATAATTGTGCTAGATAGCTAGCTTTACCATTGCGGCCGGCTAAATATCCTAATAAAAGAGGGCGTCACTTTTAGTACACAGAAATATTGTCTTGTGTACTAGGGCCTATATTTTAAGCCGTTATCTTTATTCAGCAGATATGGTGTGGCAGAGAGATGCCCACTCGATAAGAATGGACTTGTGTGAGTACTCTTAAGCATAGATATGGGATGATCTTAATTGGACAACACCAGTTTCCAATTTTATCTATGCCGACACACCGTACTTAGTTAGTACGCGGGATGGACCTATTTTATCCACCTATCAATACTGTAGGGCAACCAATAACTATTTTTCCACCATGCCCTGTGGTGTCTCCCATTCTTGCTGCAGGTTTCTTTTGCAGCATTACCGTTGTACTTCCCATGGCGACCGTATCGGGCGGTCCAACACAGGTACAAGTGCTACCAACGGTTGCTGAGGGCATCCCACCGATGATAACGGTGGGTGCTCCTGGGCTTACTACTGGGCCACCCACATGAGGTACTGTGCCGGTGACCATTGGGCATACGTGCATATCACCAATACGGGAAGCTGGCTTACCCATAGTTTATCCCTCAACCCTACCGTTTCCGCCTCGTGCTAGATCGAGACCTTGCTCCATATAGCGCATGAACCTTTTGTTTGGATCGACTGGGTCAGATAGCACGGCAGCAAGGGTAACACTGCCTGCGACTGCATGAGCATAAAGGTGTTCTGGCGGCTCTACTACCGGCTCACCTTCGGCTGCTAAGCTGCCATGACACCAACTCGCTGCAGTAGCCGCCCAGCTCGCTGGAGTTTTATGTTTTGTTTTATCGCCGAATAGTTTGCAGCGTAAGCGGGCTTCTTCACTGGGCTTTTTGGCCCAAGTCTCTGCTGCATTAAGCGCATTCACATTGTCATCGTCAGTTTGAGGGCCTTGGATATCTCGGGCCGCGAGGCAAGCCCACCACACGGCTTCCCGCTTTGGTAGGCCATGAGCAAGCAACTTGATCGCGTCTGGAAATAGGCCTGCTTCCACAAGGCGGTTTATGCTGACTTCTGGTGCTGTATCCGGTACCAGATGATCTTCTGCCTCGTCACTAACTTCAAAATTCTTAAGTAGCTCATCTGCGGTGAGAGCTTCTACTTTAATGAGGTCTGTCATTGGAATATCCCCATCAGTTAATCATGGTTACGCCGCCTTTCAGGGTCAGCATCCCGCCACCTTTAACTTCTGCAGTAGCGTCGCCCTTACAGGAAAGCATTGTTCCTTTGATGGTGATACCAGCTGGAGTCAGTTTAATACTGCTACCGCCGACTTTTAATTCAATGGATGCTTTGGAGGAAATCTTAATTGCACCCATTGCATCAGTAGTTTGAGAACCTTTACTGACCTTGAGTGTGTGATTTCCTGACCCGATAGTTACAACTTGATTGCCTTTACTGACATTGAGTTTCTGATCACCTTTTGAGATGGTGACAACTTCACTGCCATCGGTAACCGTAATAGTCCGGTCTTGCTTAACCTCAAGGGTCTGTTTGTTCTCTATCTTACCTGTTTGGTCATTATGGACGACAAAGTTATGGTCTTTGCCGGCTTCCATATAAAGCTCTTCGCTTCCGCCTTTGTCATCAAATCGAAGTTCGTTAAAGGCGCTACCTTCATACTCAGTTTTCCAGCCGCTTTGAGTCGCAGTGTAGTTGGGACCAGGATTATCACCGTTATATACGGCTCCAGTTATCAGTGGTCTATCTGGATCACCATTAATATAAGTAACAATAACTTCTTGATTGACTCTGGGGACAAAGTTGGCGCCCCAGTTTTTTCCGGCAAATGACTGCATCACCCGTACCCAACAGCTGTTCTGCTGTGAATTCCATGGGAACTTGACTTTGATTTGGGTGTAGGGGTCTTGTGAACTATCAGAAGTGGTGGCCTTAACTTCAAGAACGCGTGCGACTTGCGGAGAGTGTACCTTCTTCGCAAAAATATTTGGCTCAGGTCTTGGAGTTACTGATGATGGAATGCAACTGAAAGTATTGTGGAAATGTGTTTCCGCACTATTGCCGTCTGTAGCAGAGATATGTACGGAAGTAATTAGGTACTTCCCTTTTTCTGACGATAATGTGTGGTCAAAATTAAAGCGGCCGCCAGCTGTGAATGAGGGGCAGTCACTGCGCCCATGGCTCACATCAAATAAAGCTTCTTGTGCTTCCATTGAGCGCTCGGCTAGCGCCTTATGGTAGCTATCTGTAAATTTGTGCTTATTTTCACCGTCAGCCTGAAAATGATTTAGCCCATAAAGGCCGCGCATGTAATTGCTGACATCATTTAGTTGGCTGGTGGTTTTAACTTGCTGCTTATTATCTTTTGTTGCGGTGAACTCACAATAATCTTTCAGTTCAAAGCCGCCACCATGATAATTGAAATTTCGCTGCCAGCTACTTACGGTATTTTTTGTCGGATGACTACCGCTCCCATCGTACTCTATCTGTTCGCTTTCGCAGTCATAGAAATCCTGGCTATCATCACAAAGTACAAGTTCGTGTTGCCCATTTGAGTGCTTGAAGTAATAGGAGATACCCTCTTCAGCCATAAGGCGATTGATGAATTCAAAATCACTTTCATCAAACTGCACACAATATTCACGAGTTATATATTCAGCATTTAATTTAACGCTTAGTTTTACAACTTTGCTGTACTCGCCCAAAACTTCTTCAAGAATCTGTTTAGCAGATTTCTTTTCAAAAATTCTGTTGGAACCCCCGAGGCTGGTAAACCAAAGGCCTGGTTGAATCGTGGCGCTATAACTTCGTACTCCCTCAGCATTTACATCGCGCAGAGACAGTTGAGTAACGTAACCATTGATATAGCGAGGAGTTTCTGAGTGGTGTACAGAAACGGTAACAGCCTTGCCGACGATATCTTTCTGGCTTATTGCATGGTCATCGGACAGGAGCTGAAGTTCATAGCGGAAGAGTTTGGATATGTGCTCTTCGCCTTGCAGGCTGGTAGCGATTACCGCATCCGTGCCGAGCGGGCTGTCGACTTTAATCAGTCTTCTATCTTGATTTAATGTAGTCATGGGCAGCCCCTACTATCCCTACGGTGCCTTGGAGAATAGTACTAGTTATTATACATTCAGTTATTTAGCTGAAAACTCAATAAGCGCTCAGCTAAATAACTGCTAAATAATGGTCTGCAGAATTTCCTGCAGACCATTGTATATGCAGATCAGGTTCTGCTGGCTTACAGCGGCTTGGCTGTTTCCAGGTCGTATCCAACACGCATATTTTTGGGGTTCTTGTTGGTCTTGTCTGCGTGGTTGAGGTCCGCTTCGATTTTAGCGTAGCTCAGGGATACAGACTCAGCCGGAGCGCCACCAGCGGAAGCACCGATGCTGTAGGAGGAAATCAGGGTGTTTTCCAGTTTGTAAACAGCGTACTTCTCTACAGAGTTAGCACCGGTTTGTACTACGTGGATCTCAACGGTAACACCTTCGTCACCGGTTACAGAAGATTTGAACAGACCGCCGGAAGCAGCGTCGATGCGCTTGGTGAAGCTTACTTCGCTCAGGCTTGGGCGAGAAGCTTCGCGGTTTGACATGGCGCCAGCTTCCATGGTAATGCCGCGGCCAACACCGAAGTTGAAGCTGTCAATTTCGATCCAGTCCTCGTAGCCGGAAGCAGTAACATTGCCTTTGATGGCTTTGTTGTTGTAGTTCATGTAGATAGCCATGGGATGTCCCTCATTAGTTGGCGTGTGATGTTGGTGGTTAATCCCTTACCACCGCGATTCGCAGTAGTTCAGGTGGTCGTCGCGGTGGCAACTGTGATGATTTAAACAAAGAGAAAGCTAAAAACAAACTAATTTTCGAGTTATTTAATCGACTCTGGCACTAATTTCGAGAGGCGATTTTATGCCGTTACGATTTATGCCTGTTTGCTCAAATTGACTCTGACACTAATTTAATATTGCTAAAAACTAACAAATCTCTAACGGGGATAAATAAGTGGTTTGAGTCATGGATATTGATTGACAGTCAAATATCTATTTGAAAGCATTTACTGGTATTTTTTTGATAAGCTTGCTTTGTAATAATATGTAATTCAGCCTTATATCGGAGCGATACTCAGTGTTTTCGGGGGCTGGATCAAGATAATAGTTTGATGGCGTGTTAAGGCAAATTTATTTGAATATTGATTCATTGTTGCCACATAGGCTGTTCGATATACTTCGCACCCTACTTTATTGCCTTGCCCATTAGATCAATAACAAAGTTTTTGCAGATTTGGATGTGTCGTAATGGTTTCCCATGGAGGCGGAATTGAACGATAAGACGCGTATTGTTCGGCCGAGTGACACTCCGCCGGGCTCAGGCCAATCAACCAGCGGGCTGACAGAAGATGGTGATATCACCGTTGTTGTGCAGCAGGATAAGACTGGAGCAAATGATCACCCCCCGGTTAAAGGTGCCCAACCGGTAATCCCTTCGGCTGCTGCCAGCTTTAGCTCAGATGCTACTGTCTTTGCGCCTTCCCCTAATCCTAATCGGATGGGAAGTGGGGCTGGGACCAATGAAGTTTTGGGTGGGGTTTCTGCCGATTCGGCAGTAATACCTGAACCCTTTGAAGCTTCTGGCTCAAATGCAGTGACCAAAACTGTAATCAAAGGCCGATTTGAGCTTGACAAACTCCTGGGTGTTGGGGGAATGGGGGCAGTTTACAAAGCCCTTGACCGCCGTAAATTAGAAGCCAGTGACAGCGAGCCCTATGTTGCTATCAAGCTGCTTAATGATGATTTCCAAAAGCACCCCGATGCTTTTATTTCTCTCCAGCGGGAAGCGCGCAAGTCACAAACGCTTGCTCACCCTAATATCGTAACGGTTTACGATTTTGACCGCGATGGAGATCGCGTATTTATGACAATGGAGTTCCTTGAGGGTGCTCCATTGGACAAGTTGTTGCGCGATCATGCCGATGTTGGGTTGGAGCCCGAGCGTGCCCGCTCGGTATTTTGGGATATCTCCCAAGCCCTGATATATGCCCACTCCCATAAAATTGTTCACTCGGACTTTAAGCCAGGCAATATTTTTGTCACCAATAAGAAAGGTGCAAAAGTATTTGACTTCGGTATTGCCCGAGCTGTTTCTGAAGGGGGAATCGCAAATAAAGCTGGCGAAACGACAGTATTTGACGCGGGCACTCTCGGAGCCTTGACTCCGGCGTATGCGAGCCTTGAGATGCTCAAGGGAGCTGAACCGGCACCGAGTGATGATGTATTTGCGTTGGGTTGTGTTGCCTACGAACTATTCTGCGGGCGCCACCCTTATGACAAAACGCCTGCCGATAAAGCCATGGAGCAGGGCCTACGCCCCAAGCGGATCAAAGGGCTTAATCGCAGGCAGTGGCGCGCACTTGAGTCAGCGCTAGAGCTAAAGCGCGAAAACCGCACTAGTACCGTAGAGAAGTTTGTACAGGCGTTCTTTGTTAGCCATGCCTGGAAGTGGGTACTAGGCGGTGCGTTTGTCATGTTGTTGGGCGGTGCTGTAGTGGGTTATGGCCATCTGCAGCAGCAAAATGCCGTAGAGCAAGAGCGAGTCAGAATCGAGCTCGAGCGCAAGCACGAACAGGAGCTATTGGCCAGGCGTATTGCTGATAAGAAAGAGGCTATCACCCGGTTGATTGGCCTGAGTATTTTGACTCCAGCCTGGGAGCGAGATCTTCAACTGGAGTTGGAGGAGTACTCTGAGCTGAACCCTGCGGATAAAGAGTTCCTGGATTCCTCCCGTCGCCAGGTATCAGAACTTTTCCTGGCTGCTGCAACCGGTCAGTTAAACCTGGGTAACCTCGATCAGGCCGATGTCATGCTGGCGGGGGTTGCCAACTGGTATGGTGAATCTAAAGAAGCTGAGGCTATCAAAACTCAACTGGCGAATGATAGAGAGAATCTGCGCGCTCGCCTTGAAGCGGAGCGGATCGCTGAAGAGCGCGAAGCCGAGCGTATTCGCCTGGCGGAAGAGCGGGCAGAGCGTCGCCGCCTGGCTGCGCAAAAGCAGCAGCAGATTGATGCTGTGCTCGATGATATGGAAGTAGCACTCACCTGCAGCTTCTCCATGAGTGCCACTGCAATAGGTTCACAGTTGTCCAGCCTGGCAAAGCTGGATAGTGCAAAAGCCTTGAAGATCCGCCCAGTGGTGGGCGAAGAGCTGGTAAATTGCGCATCTAATCTTGGCACTAAGGATCCGATACAGACGGAAGCCCTGGTTGATCAATTCAGGGCTCTACTGCCCGCATACCAACCATTGAAAGACTTTAAGCTGGATTTTTGTGGGCACCTGGTTCCTGGCAGCGGCCGACGTGGTGATCGCTACACCTGTCGTGACCGTCTTGCGGATGGCAGCAAGGGGCCGGCAATGGTGGTGATTAAAGGTTTGAGTGGCAGGCCACTGGCTGTGGGTAAATATGAGGTGAGCAGTACTGAGTTGGCTCAATTCTGCCGCATTGCTGGTCAGTGCGGAGAGCAGACTCCAGAAGCAACGGACTTGCCGGTAAATAACTTATCCCTGGCAACTGCAGAGGCTTATTTAAGTTGGCTCAGTGATGAGACCGGCTACCGCTACCGCCTACCTTCTGAGCAGGAGTGGTTTGCTGCTGCAAGTGCCAGGGGGAAGACGAAGTAGCGGATCGAAACTGTCATTTGAAGTATGGCGGTATTGA
The DNA here is from genome assembly GCA_032615215.1 of Microbulbifer sp. MKSA007. Classification (NCBI taxonomy): domain Bacteria; kingdom Pseudomonadati; phylum Pseudomonadota; class Gammaproteobacteria; order Cellvibrionales; family Microbulbiferaceae; genus Microbulbifer; species Microbulbifer sp. MKSA007. Next base: position 489,644 of record CP128433.1, read on the forward strand.
AAAAGGTGCTGAGTTAGTACCTGCCCGAGCTGGCTCCTCTAACGGATTTGGGTTACTTAATGCTGTAGGTAATGTCCAGGAGTGGGGATTAGGCACAGAGGGCGAGTTGCTCGCTTTGGGAGGTAGCCGCATTGATCCAATGAGCCGTTGTCTGGCAACAACCAAGAAGCTTCATAATGGCCAGCCCGATGAGTTTACCGGTTTCCGTGTCGTTAGAGATGTTAACTAGATTAAACAATTACCAGCGAATATCGATACGATAGTTGAGTTGGTTAGATTAAAGATTAAGAGATTAAAACTGGGGGAAATATGCTTGGGCTAGGAAAAAGTAAGTTGGCATTATTTATAGGTGCTGGCTTTCTTGTATCGCAAGTGCCGGCTTTTGCCCAGGAAGATGGATCTAATTTTCGCAACCGAGTGCGGGAAGCCTTTAATCAGGATACGTCTACTATTAATGAAGTGGATGTAACCCAAGACTTTCTCCAGCGTACTTATGAAGCTGAAGACCCCAACTTAAATACAGAAATTCCTGAAATCTCCCAGAGAAATCAGGGGCCGCGGATTACTGTAAAAGAATTTAAGTTTCATCGTTTAGAAGAATATCCCGAATTTGGTATTTCCCGAGAAACCGTAGAGGAAATGGCAGAGGAACTTCGGGCTAAATTCATGAAAGAGGATCAAATCCTCGCTAGCGGTTATACCGTAGACAACCTGGAAGAGCTTGCAATATTACTGGGCAATATGAATGCTCAATTTAATCCTGGTGGCTTGGGGCCCGCTGAGCTTAAGAAGCTGGTAAGTGTAATTGAAAAACAAAATAAAGAGAGGGGCTTAAGTTATGGCGATCTCGAAGAGATTGCTGCTGAACTGACAAGCTTCTATCGTCGCCAAGGGCTGTTTTTAGCCCAAGTGCAAATTCCCGCTCAAGATGTGGAAAATGGAGTGGTCACTCTTACAGTACAAGAGGGGCTTCTCGGGCAGGTTGTTGCCGAAGATAACGAAGAATACACAGACGAAAAACTGGCAGAACCCTTTGAAGACCAGCGTGGCCATCTGGTAAATCATGAGAATATCGAGGAAGGATTATATTTACTTAATGACCTGCCAGGCTTAAACGTTACCGGGTATTTCAGTGCGGGTGACAACCCTGGTGAAACCAAGCTTAATTTAAAAGTACGTGAAACGGATTCCTGGCGCGCTTCATTTAGGGCCGATAATCACGGTTCTCTCTATACCGGTAGCGAAAGAGTTTATGCGACTGTTGACTGGCTGAATCCCCTTGGAATCGGTGATGCTTTAACATTGGGTTATTTGAAATCCAACCCTGAATCAGATGAGGATTATGGTTCTGATCTCGGGCAGTTCAGATACAGCTTCCCTCTGTTTGGCCCCCGCACCCGGTTGGAAATATCAGCAGATCACAATGAATTTAGTCTTTTCAATGAAGAAGATGATAGTGACTTAGTTAATCGGCTGGAAATATCAGGTGTGAACAAAACTTATGCACTGTCTTTAGATCATAAGTTTCGACGCTCAAGGGATTTCAACCTCACCGGATCCTTCGGCCTGACAGAAAAAAAATCAGACCTGGATGGCGTTATCGAGTTTACCAATGACCACGTTTATGGCGGGGAAGTTGGTATTTATATGGATAGCCTTTCTAATGGCTTCCTTTCAATGCTGAATATAGTAAGTGCTACCGCACAGTATGGTGAGCATCAAAATGCGGTTGAACCGGGTAGGGGAGATGACTTCAATAAGCTGGCCATTAACACCAGTTCTCTGATCTTCCTGCCTATGCCTTTTACCGATGACCACTCAAGGCTGATAGTAAAAGGAAGAGCTCAATATAGTGAGAGCAGCCTGCCTGGATTTGAGCAATTGTCACTGGGTGGAGCCAATGGTGTGCGTGCTTTTTCTGCAAGAGATTTTTCTGCAGATATGGGCGCAGTTGTTTCCGCAGAGTGGTATGTAAACTTCCCTGAATTTATGAACCCCATCCTGTTTAATCAGCGTTTAAATGACATTTTCCAAGTAGCACTGATTGCCGATGTTGGATATGGCTATGTGAATAACTATGAGGATACCGTGGAGGACGACTGGGCTCGATTCTCCGGTGGCGGAATGCTGTTTAAGATGAATTGGAGTGACAGTTTCTCGAGTAAAGTCTCTGTTGCTTGGCCAATTATGTCTAGCTCCTCGATAGTAAATACTGGAGTTGGTGAAGACGAGCCCACCGTCTACGCTGACTTTTCGATTTTTTATAACTGAATAATTACTGTTTCCTGAATACTTAAAAGTAGCAAGGTTCCTCTTCGCAAGGTGCTGGTATGAAAGCCAAAAACAAAAAGCTTGAGTTAAGAAAATTAGCAAGTGCCATTAAGGTGTCAAGTTTTGCCTATGCCGGCCTGTTTGCAGGGCTGATTAGTCCCATGGTTCATGCTGGACCTGAAGGCGGAGTGGTAACCGGCGGTAGCGGCACTATTGATGTTGACGGGGCTACAACCACAGTCGACCAGGTAACAGACCTGTTATCAATCGACTGGGATTCTTTTAATTTAAGTGAAGAAGAGCTGGTCCAATTCCTGCAGCCAGACTCGTCTTCTATCGTGCTTAACCGAATCCTGGACCAGGATGTCACTACCATCCAAGGTGCGATAGAGGCCAATGGCCACGTTATCCTGGTGAACCCGCGAGGAGTTCTTTTTACTGAGACAGCCACGGTTAATGTCGGCGCCATAACCGCGTCCGGGCTCGATATGAGTCCAGAAGACTTTATGAATGGTGATTTTGCCTTTAAAGGCGAGTCGGGTTCTTCAGGGGTTGTTGTTAACCGAGGTGTGATTAATGCATCCAGCGCGGTTCTGGTAGGTAAACAGGTTACAAATGCCTCTACCGGCTTGATCAGCGCTGAACTCGTCAGCCTGGCAGCAGCCGATGAAGCCTTATTAACTTTTGATGCCGATGGAATGATTGGCGTTAAGGTCACGAAAGAGGTTATGGAGAATGACCTCGGCCTAGATAGTGCTGTGCTAAATGAAGGGGCCATCGAAGGCGCTCAGGTTTTAATGGAAGCCAGCGTTTCCGGTGACCTGTTTACTGCTGCAGTAAATAATGAAGGCACAGTAACTGCACGCGGTATTGATACCAGCGGGGGCAAAATCCGCCTGTTTGGCTCGGGTTCCGGAGTTGTGAATAGCGGAACTTTGGATGCATCCGGCAGTGCCGGTGGTGAGGTTGTCCTGGAGGGCGATTTTGCCGAGCACAGCGGAGATATTTCAGTAGCAGCTGACTCTGGCAGTGGCGGTTACGTTGCTGTTTTGGGTGATGAAGTTGTTGTCAGCGGGGATATCGATGCCCGCGGCACTTCCTCCGGTGGCGAAGTCCTTATTGGCGGCGACTACCAAGGGAATAACGAAGATGTTCGCAATGCCGAAACCACCACAGTTGCGGCGGAATCTATAATCGATGCCAGTGGTGTCGGAGATTCTGATGGCGGTACTGTTATTGTTTGGGCCGATGACACCACCAATTTTGGCGGTACGATTTTCGCCGAGTCAGGGGAAGATGGTGGTGATGGTGGCCTGGTAGAAACCTCCGGCAAGATTTACCTGAATCTGGATGAGGATAATATGGTTGTCTCCACCCTGAGTCACGGGGATGGAGAGACAGGCCTCTGGCTGTTGGACCCGGGGTGGATGGAAATTTCTGATACTTGTAGTGGTAGCAATTGTGTTTCAACAGGGACCCTTGAATCTGCTCTGAGCACTAGCGACATAACTATCCAAGTGACGGATGCAGGTTCTGGGTCATACAATGGAGATGATTCTCTGGAGCCGGAGTCTGGTGATGACTTTTCGAATGGCATCAGTGTTGCCAGTGACATTATCTGGTCTGAAAACACTCTTTTCTTACAGTCCTATGCCGATGTTTCAATCGCTGATGGCGTAATAATTTCCTCCGGCTCGGGAAGTCTGGATATTGAGGCTGGCGGATCATTTACTAATGCTGGAAGCATCGCCGTTAGTGGATTTAACCTCGCTGTAGGTTTCGGAACAGGATCTGATACTACTAATACACTGGGGGATATTACGGCTGACACAGCGGCTATCACCGGTGGAACTGGCACAGATATTTTTATATTGTCAGATAATGATGATGCAATAACTATCGATGGCGATAATGAATTTACACTTGCCACCACTCCTTCTGGTGCCACAGATCCCAGTGCCACAATTGAGTTCACGGATATTGAGGAAGTCGATTTAGGTGAAGGTGACAATAGTATTGCGGCCATTAGTAATACGACGACGATCCTTAGCGGAGTTGATAACGAAGCCAAAATCAGTGCAATTGACTTCAGTAATATCAGTAGCGTGACAGGCGGTAGTCTGGAAGGTTCTGATAGTGCCGATACCTTGGAAGTGATCGGTGGCACCAGTGTAACCGCTAACGGTATTAGCTTTAGTGATTTATCCAGTACTACCATTGATACAAAAGATGGTGAGGATACTGTCACCGGAGCAGATGATGAGGACTGGACCTTAACCGGCAATAATTACGAAGCTGAAAATTACGGCATCACTTTTACCAATATAGAGAATATTAATGTAAGTGGTGATGCCGATCTTTTAGGTACCACTAGTGCAGAGAGTTTCAAACTACTTTCTAGTGGTGATGTCGACGTTAATGGCATGATCTTTTCTGGCATGAACCGGGTCCTTGGTGATGGTGGGGGCAACACTATAACCGGAGGTGATAGCCTGGATGCCAGTGAATATACTGATGGTTTGACACTTACTGATGCGATCGGAAAAGTTGAAACTGATTCGCTGATTTTCAAAAATATTGCTACCGCGAGTGCTGTTAAATTAACCGGGCACAGCGACACTGACACCTTCACAATTACTGGCTCAGGAGCTTTAGATCACACTCAGTCGGGTATCAGTTTTAGTGGGGTGAGCACGGTAATCGCGGACTCCGGTGAAGATACCGTAGCCGTGATTGATAGTGTGTCTCTAACCGGTACTGATTACGAAGCAACTTCTTCTGATATTAATTTCAGTGAAATTGAAATTATCAATTATGCCAGCAGTGACGGCGGCAACTTTAGCCTTGCAGGTTCCGCAGCTGATGATAATTTTACGGTAGTTTCGGGTACCGAACTTACCGCCAATGGCATTAGTGTTACAGGGTTTAGCAGCACTATTGATGCCGGAGGTAGCGACGATACGGATAGCGTCACTGGTGCCGATGGTGAAGATTGGACCTTAACCGGCAACAACAACGAAGCTGAAAATTACGGTATTACTTTTAGCAACGTAGAAGAGCTTACAGCCGTTAATGCGAACCTGGTTGGTACGTCCAGTGATGATTCTTTTGAGTTGTTGTCCGATGCGGATGTCAAAGTCTATGAGATGACTTTCTCCGGCATGTCTGCTGTTAAAGGCAGTGGCGGCACTGACAGCCTGGATGCCAGCGCTTACGGCGATGGCCTGGCCCTGACAGGAATCGATAATCAGGTGACCGCTGAATCTGGCAACCTGACCTTCGATGATATTACCAGCGCAGTAACCTCCACTTTAACTGGTACCAGCAGTGCGGATAGCTTCACGGTTAATGGTGATAACGAAGTTACCAGTTATGAGATTGCTTTCACCGGTGTTAGTACGGTCGATGCAGGTAACGGTGCAGATAGCGTTACCGGTGCCAGCGGCGCAGATTGGACCCTGACCGGAACTAACGAAGAAGCGACCAGCAGCAGTATTACGTTTAGTGAGATCGAGGCGATCACTGTAGTGAGTGGCGACTTGGTCGGTACAACCGGTGACGATGACTTCGTACTGCAAGCCGATGCAGATGTTGAAGTCTATGACATGACCATTTCCGGAATGTCTGCAGTCGATGGCAATGGCGGAGATGACAGCTTGGATGCCAGCGCCTACGGCGATAGCCTGGCCCTGACAGGTACTGACAACCAAGTGACGGCTGAATCCGGTACTTTGACGTTTGACGGTATTGTGAGCGCGGTAACCTCGGCGCTGACCGGTAGTAGCGGTGCGGATAGCTTTGTTGTGAATGGTGACAATGCTGTAACCAGCTATGACATCGCCTTTACCAGTGTGAGCACTGTCGACGGTGACGGCGATAGTGACAGTGTTACCGGTGCTAATGGCGAAGACTGGACCCTGACCGGCACGGATTACCAAGCCACCGCCAGCGGTATGACCTTTAACCGTGTTGAGGCTCTGACTGCCACCAACGCCGACTTGATCGGCACAACAGGTAATGATGCCTTTGTACTGCAATCTGACGCAGACGTTGCCATCTACAACATGACCGTCTCCGGCATGTCTGTTGTTGAAGGCAACGGCGGCACTGACAGCCTGGATGCCAGCGCTTACAGCGATGGCCTGGCCCTGACAGGAACCGATAATCAGGTGACCGCTGAATCTGGCAGCCTGACCTTCAACGATATTACCAGTGCCATAACCTCCGTTCTAACCGGTACCAGCAGTGCGGATAGCTTCACGGTGAATGGTGATAACGCAGTTACCAGTTATGAGATTGCCTTCACCGGTGTGAATACAGTGGATGCAGGTTCTGGCGGTGGCAGTGTTGCTGCACAGAGTGTTGTGACCTTGACCGGTACGGATAACGAAGCCACAACCAACTCAATCGCCTTCAGTAATATCGATAGCGTGACCGGCGGCAGTCTGGAAGGCTCTGATAATACAGACACCTTTGTGGTAACCAGCAGCACCAGTGTGACTGCCAACAGCATCAGCTTCAGCGGCTTTTCCGGTGATATCGACGCTAAAGGTGGTACAGATAGCGTCACTGGTGCCGATGGAGAAGACTGGACCTTAACCGGCACTAATTACGAAGCCACGAACAATGGCATCACTTTTAGCAATGTAGAACTCCTAACCGCAGTTAATGCAAATTTGATCGGCACGACTGGTGCGGACGCCTTTGTACTGGAGTCTGACGCCGATGTTGCCATCTACAACATGACCATTTCCGGCATGTCAGCGGTTGAAGGTAATGGCGGCACTGACAGCTTGGATGCCAGCGCTTACAGCGATGGTTTGGCCCTAACGGGAACCGACAATCAGGTGACCGCTGAAACCGGCAACCTGACCTTCAATGATATTGCCAGCGCAGTAGCCTCCACTTTAACTGGTACCAGCGGCGCGGATAGCTTCACGGTTAATGGTGATAACGAAGTTACCAGTTATGACATTGCCTTCACCGGTGTTAGTACGGTCGATGGCGGTAACGGCACCGACAGCGTAGCGGCTCTTAGTGTTGTCACCCTCACTGGCGTAGATAACCAAGCCTCAACGAACTCGATTTTGTTTAGCAATATCGATAGTGTCAGTGGGGGCAGTCTGCAAGCTTCCTCCGGTAATGACTCGTTTGAAGTTACCGGTGCCAATGCACTGACAGCAAATGAAATCGCATTTAACAGCATCAGCAGCGTGGATGCGTTGGGCGGTGACGACAGCGTTACCGGTGCCGATGGAGAAGACTGGACCTTAACCGGCACTAATTACGAAGCCACGAACAATGGCATCACTTTTAGCAATGTAGAATTCCTAACCGCAGTTAATGCAGATTTGATCGGCACGACTGGTGCAGACGCCTTTGTACTGGAGTCTGATGCCGATGTTGCCATCTACAACATGACCATCTCCGGCATGTCAGCGGTCGAAGGCAACGGTGGTACTGACAGCCTGGATGCCAGTGCTTACAGTGCCGGCCTGGCCCTGACGGGAACCGATAATCAGGTGACCGCTGAATCTGGCAGCCTGACCTTCAACGATATTACCAGCGCCTTAACCTCTGTTCTTACCGGTACCAGCAGTGCGGATAGCTTTACCGTTAATGGTGATAACGAAGTTACCAGTTATGAGATTGCCTTCACCGGTGTGAATACAGTGGATGCAGGTTCTGGCGGTGGCAGTGTTGCTGCACAGAGTGTTGTGACCTTGACCGGTACGGATAACGAAGCCACAACCAACTCAATCGCCTTCAGTAATATCGATACCGTGACCGGCGGCAGTCTGGAAGGCTCTGATAATACAGACACCTTTGTGGTAACCAGCAGCACCAGTGTGACTGCCAACAGCATCAGCTTCAGCGGCTTTTCCGGTGATATCGACGCTAAAGGTGGTACGGATAGCGTTACTGGTGCCGATGGTGAAGATTGGGCTTTAACCGGCACTAATTACGAAGCCACGAATAATGGCATCACTTTTAGTAATGTAGAAACCCTAGCGGCGGTCAATGCAGATCTGATCGGCACGAGTGGTAACGATGCCTTTGTACTGGAGTCTGACGCAGACGTTGCCATCTACAACATGACCATCTCCGGCATGTCAGCGGTCGAAGGCAACGGTGGTACTGACAGCCTGGATGCCAGCGCTTACAGTGCTGGCCTGGCCCTGACGGGAACCGATAATCAGGTGATCGCTGAATCTGGCAGCCTGACCTTCAACGATATTACCAGCGCCATAACCTCCGTTCTTACCGGTACCAGCAGTGCGGATAGCTTCACGGTGAATGGTGATAACGAAGTTACCAGTTATGAGATTGCTTTCACCGGTGTTAGTACGGTCGATGCAGGTAGCGGTGCAGATAGCGTTACCGGTGCCAGCGGCGCAGATTGGACCCTGACTGGAACTAGCGAAGAAGCGACCAGCAGCAGTATTACGTTTAGTGAGATCGAGGCGATCACCGTAGTGAGTGGCGACTTGGTCGGTACAACCGGTGACGATGACTTCGTACTGCAAGCCGATGCAGATGTTGAAGTCTATGACATGACCATTTCCGGAATGTCTGCAGTCGATGGCAATGGCGGAGATGACAGCTTGGATGCCAGCGCCTACGGCGATGGCCTGGCCCTGACAGGTACTGACAACCAAGTGACGGCTGAATCCGGTACTTTGACGTTTGACGGTATTGTGAGCGCGGTAACCTCGGCGCTGACCGGTAGTAGCGGTGCGGATAGCTTTGTTGTGAATGGTGACAATGCTGTAACCAGCTATGACATCGCCTTTACCAATGTGAACACTGTCGACGGTGACGGCGATAGTGACAGTGTTACCGGTGCCAATGGCGAAGACTGGACCCTGACCGGCACAGATTACCAAGCCACCGCCAGCGGTATGACCTTTAGCAGCGTTGAGGCTCTGACTGCCACCAACGCCGACTTGATTGGCACAACGGGTAACGATGCCTTTGTACTGCAATCTGACGCAGACGTTGCCATCTACAACATGACCGTCTCCGGCATGTCTGCTGTTGAAGGCAACGGCGGCACTGACAGCCTGGATGCCAGCGCTTACAGCGATGGCCTGGCCCTGACAGGAAGCGATAATCAGGTGACCGCTGAATCTGGCAACCTGACCTTCAACGATATTACCAGCGCCATAACCTCCGTTCTTACCGGTACCAGCAGTGCGGATAGCTTCACGGTTAATGGTGATAATGAAGTTACCAGTTATGACATTGCCTTCACCGGTGTTAGTACGGTCGATGGCGGTAACGGCACCGACAGCGTAACGGCCCTTAGTGTTGTCACGCTCACCGGCGTAGATAACCAAGCCTCAACGAACTCAATTCTGTTTAGCAATATCGACAGTGTCAGTGGGGGCAGTCTGCAAGCTTCCTCCGGTAATGACTCGTTTGAAGTTACCGGTGCCAATGCACTGACAGCAAATGAAATCGCATTTAACAGCATCAGCAGCGTGGATGCGTTGGGCGGTGACGACAGCGTTACCGGTGCCGATGGAGAAGACTGGACCTTAACCGGCACTAATTACGAAGCCACGAACAATGGCATCACTTTTAGCAATGTAGAATTCCTAACCGCAGTTAATGCAGATTTGATCGGCACGACTGGTGCAGACGCCTTTGTACTGGAGTCTGATGCCGATGTTGCCATCTACAACATGACCATCTCCGGCATGTCAGCGGTCGAAGGCAACGGTGGTACTGACAGCCTGGATGCCAGTGCTTACAGTGCCGGCCTGGCCCTGACGGGAACCGATAATCAGGTGACCGCTGAATCTGGCAGCCTGACCTTCAACGATATTACCAGCGCCTTAACCTCTGTTCTTACCGGTACCAGCAGTGCGGATAGCTTTACCGTTAATGGTGATAACGAAGTTACCAGTTATGAGATTGCCTTCACCGGTGTGAATACAGTGGATGCAGGTTCTGGCGGTGGCAGTGTTGCTGCACAGAGTGTTGTGACCTTGACCGGTACGGATAACGAAGCCACAACCAACTCAATCGCCTTCAGTAATATCGATACCGTGACCGGCGGCAGTCTGGAAGGCTCTGATAATACAGACACCTTTGTGGTAACCAGCAGCACCAGTGTGACTGCCAACAGCATCAGCTTCAGCGGCTTTTCCGGTGATATCGACGCTAAAGGTGGTACGGATAGCGTTACTGGTGCCGATGGTGAAGATTGGGCTTTAACCGGCACTAATTACGAAGCCACGAATAATGGCATCACTTTTAGTAATGTAGAAACCCTAGCGGCGGTCAATGCAGATCTGATCGGCACGAGTGGTAACGATGCCTTTGTACTGGAGTCTGACGCAGACGTTGCCATCTACAACATGACCATTTCCGGCATGTCTGCTGTTGAAGGCAACGGCGGCACTGACAGCCTGGATGCCAGTGCTTACAGTGCTGGCCTGGCCCTGACAGGAACCGATAATCAGGTGACCGCTGAATCCGGCAGCCTGACCTTCAACGATATTACCAGCGCCATAACCTCCGTTCTTACCGGTACCAGCAGTGCGGATAGCTTCACGGTGAATGGTGATAACGCAGTTACCAGTTATGACATTGCCTTCACCGGTGTTAGTACGGTCGATGGCGGTAACGGCACCGACAGCGTAACGGCCCTTAGTGTTGTCACGCTCACCGGCGTAGATAACCAAGCCTCAACGAACTCAATTCTGTTTAGCAATATCGATAACGTCAGTGGGGGCAGCCTGCAAGCTTCCTCCGGCAATGACTCGTTTGAAGTTACCGGTGCCAATGCACTGACAGCGAATGAAATCGCATTTAGCAGTATCAGCAGCGTGGATGCGCGGGGCGGTGACGACAGCGTTACCGGTGCAGATGGAGAAGACTGGACCTTAACCGGCACTAATTACGAAGCCACGAACAATGGCATCACTTTTAGCAATGTAGAATTCCTAACCGCAGTTAATGCAGATTTGATCGGCACGACCGGTGCAGACGCCTTTGTACTGGAGTCTGATGCTGATGTTGCCATCTACAACATGACCATCTCCGGCATGTCAGCGGTCGAAGGCAACGGTGGTACTGACAGCTTGGATGCCAGTGCTTACAGTGCTGGCCTGGCCCTGACAGGAACCGATAATCAGGTGACCGCTGAATCCGGCAGCCTGACCTTCAACGATATTACCAGCGCCATAACCTCCGTTCTAACCGGTACCAGCAGTGCGGATAGCTTTACCGTTGATGGTGATAACGAAGTTACCAGTTATGAGATTGCTTTCACCGGTGTTAGTACGGTCGATGCAGGTAACGGTGCAGATAGCGTTACCGGTGCCAGCGGCGCAGATTGGACCCTGACTGGAACTAGCGAAGAAGCGACCAGCAGCAGTATTACGTTTAGTGAGATCGAGGCGATCACCGTAGTGAGTGGCGACTTGGTCGGTACAACCGGTGACGATGACTTCGTACTGCAAGCCGATGCAGATGTTGAAGTCTATGACATGACCATTTCCGGAATGTCTGCAGTCGATGGCAATGGCGGAGATGACAGCTTGGATGCCAGCGCCTACGGCGATGGCCTGGCCCTGACAGGTACTGACAACCAAGTGACGGCTGAATCCGGTACTTTGACGTTTGACGGTATTGTGAGCGCGGTAACCTCGGCGCTGACCGGTAGTAGCGGTGCGGATAGCTTTGTTGTGAATGGTGACAATGCTGTAACCAGCTATGACATCGCCTTTACCAATGTGAACACTGTCGACGGTGACGGCGATAGTGACAGTGTTACCGGTGCCAATGGCGAAGACTGGACCCTGACCGGCACAGATTACCAAGCCACCGCCAGCGGTATGACCTTTAGCAGCGTTGAGGCTCTGACTGCCACCAACGCCGACTTGATTGGCACAACAGGTAATGATGCCTTTGTACTGCAATCTGACGCAGACGTTGCCATCTACAACATGACCATTTCCGGCATGTCAGCGGTCGAAGGTAATGGCGGCACTGACAGCCTGGATGCCAGCGCTTACAGCGATGGCCTGGCCCTGACAGGAACCGATAATCAGGTGACCGCTGAATCTGGCAGCCTGACCTTCAACGATATTACCAGCGCCATAACCTCCGTTCTAACCGGTACCAGCAGTGCGGATAGCTTCACGGTGAATGGTGATAACGCAGTTACCAGTTATGAAATTGCCTTCACCGGTGTTAGTACGGTCGATGGCGGTAACGGCACCGACAGCGTAACGGCCCTTAGTGTTGTCACGCTCACCGGCGTAGATAACCAAGCCTCAACGAACTCAATTCTGTTTAGCAATATCGATAACGTCAGTGGGGGCAGCCTGCAAGCTTCCTCCGGCAATGACTCGTTTGAAGTTACCGGTGCCAATGCACTGACAGCGAATGAAATCGCATTTAGCAGTATCAGCAGCGTGGATGCGCGGGGCGGTGACGACAGCGTTACCGGTGCCGATGGAGAAGACTGGACCTTAACCGGCACTAATTACGAAGCCACGAACAATGGCATCACTTTTAGCAATGTAGAATTCCTAACCGCAGTTAATGCAGATTTGATCGGCACGACCGGTGCAGACGCCTTTGTACTAGAGTCTGATGCTGATGTTGCCATCTACAACATGACCATCTCCGGCATGTCAGCGGTCGAAGGCAACGGTGGTACTGACAGCCTGGATGCCAGTGCTTACAGTGCTGGTTTGGCCCTGACGGGAACCGATAATCAGGTGACCGCTGAATCCGGCAGCCTGACCTTCAACGATATTACCAGCGCCATAACCTCCGTTCTTACCGGTACCAGCAGTGCGGATAGCTTCACGGTAAATGGTGATAACGAAGTTACCAGTTATGAGATTGCTTTTACCGGTGTTAGTACGGTCGATGCAGGTAACGGTGCAGATAGCGTTACCGGTGCCAGCGGCGCAGATTGGACCCTGACTGGAACTAGCGAAGAAGCGACCAGCAGCAGTATTACGTTTAGTGAGATCGAGGCGATCACCGTAGTGAGTGGCGACTTGGTCGGTACAACCGGTGACGATGACTTCGTACTGCAAGCCGATGCAGATGTTGAAGTCTATGACATGACCATTTCCGGAATGTCTGCAGTCGATGGCAATGGCGGAGATGACAGCTTGGATGCCAGCGCCTACGGCGATGGCCTGGCCCTGACAGGTACTGACAACCAAGTGACGGCTGAATCCGGTACTTTGACGTTTGACGGTATTGTGAGCGCGGTAACCTCCACGCTGACCGGTAGTAGCGGTGCGGATAGCTTTGTTGTGAATGGTGACAACGCCGTAACCAGCTATGACATCGCCTTTACCAGTGTGAGTACTGTCGACGGTGACGGGGATAGTGACAGTGTTACCGGTGCCAATGGCGAAGACTGGACCCTGACCGGCACGGATTACCAAGCCACCGCTAGCGGTATGACCTTTAACCGTGTTGAGGCTCTGACTGCCACCAACGCCGACTTGATCGGCACAACGGGTAATGATGCCTTTGTACTGCAATCTGATGCCGATGTTGCCATCTACAACATGACCATTTCCGGCATGTCAGCTGTTGAAGGTAATGGCGGCACTGACAGCCTGGATGTCAGCGCTTACAGCGATGGCTTGGCCCTAACGGGAACCGACAATCAGGTGACCGCTGAAACCGGCAACCTGACCTTCAATGATATTGCCAGCGCAGTAGCCTCCACTTTAACTGGTACCAGCAGTGCGGATAGCTTCACGGTGAATGGTGATAACGCAGTTACCAGTTATGAAATTGCCTTCACCGGTGTTAGCACAGTTGATGCTGGAAATAGCACTGATAGCGTAACTGGCGCAGATGGTGCTAGCTGGACCCTGACCGGTACAGATAATGAGGCAACTAATAGCAGTATTACTTTCAATAATGTAGATGTCATTGCTGCTATCAATGCAGACCTTTTAGGTAGCACCGGCGCAGATGAATTTGTATTGCAGTCTGATGCCGATATTGAAGTCTATAGCATGACGATTTCCGGTATGTCGTCGGTGCACGGCAATGGCGGTACTGACAGCCTGGACGCCAGCGCTTACAGCGATGGCCTGGCCCTAACGGGGACAGATAACCAAGTAACGGCCGAATCCGGCAGTCTGACATTTAATGATATTGCCAGCGCAATAACCTCCACTTTAACTGGTACCAGTGGTGCGGACAGCTTTACCGTCGATGGTGATAACGAAGTTACCAGTTATGACATTGCCTTCACCGGCGTTAGTACGGTCGATGCGGGTAATGGCACTGACAGCGTAACGGCTATTGATGTTGTTACCCTCACCGGCATAGATAACCAAGCCTCAACCAGCTCAATTCTGTTCAGCAATATCGACAGCGCGAGTGGAGGTCGCCTTCGAGCCTCTACCGGTGATGACTCGTTTGAAGTTACCGGTGCCAATGAGCTGACTGCGAATGAAATTGAATTTAGCAGAATCAGCAGTGTGGATGGGCGAGGTGGTGATGACAGTGTTACTGGAGCCGATGGTGAAGACTGGACCTTAACCGGCAATGATTACGAAGCCACCAACAACGGCATTACTTTTAGCAGTGTAGAAATCCTAACGGCGGTCAATGCAGACCTGGTCGGCACGAGCGGTAACGATGCCTTTGTGCTGCAATCTGACGCCGATGTTGCTATCTACAACATGACCATCTCTGGCATGTCTGCTGTTGAAGGCAACGGCGGCACTGACAGCCTGGATGCCAGTGCTTACAGTGCTGGCCTGGCCCTGACGGGAACCGATAATCAGGTGACCGCTGAATCCGGCAATCTGACCTTCAACGATATTACCAGCGCCATAACCTCCGTTCTAACCGGTACCAGCAGTGCGGATAGCTTTACCGTTGATGGTGATAACGAAGTTACCAGTTATGAGATTGCTTTCACCGGTGTTAGTACGGTCGATGCAGGTGATGATGCAGACAGTGTTATTGGTGCTGACGGAGAAGACTGGACTCTGACTGGCGCGGATTATGAAGCGACAGGCAGCGGTATTACATTCAGTAGTGTGGAGGCTCTAACTGCTACCAATGCAGGTTTGATCGGGACGAGCGGTGCCGACGCCTTTATTCTGCAATCTGATGCCGATGTTGAAATCTACAGTATGACCATATCCGGCATGTCTTCTGTTGATGGCAATGGCGGTACTGACAGCCTGGATGCCAGCGCCTACAGCGATGGCTTGGCTCTAACAGGTACAAATAATCAAGTCTCTGTAGAGTCTGGCACCCTGACCTTTGATGGCATCAGTAGTGCTGTTACTTCAGCATTAACAGGCACCAGCAGTGCTGATAGCTTTGTAGTGAATGGAGACAATGCGCTCTCCAGCTACAGCATAGCCTTCACTGGGGTTAGCACTGTCGATGCAGCTAATGGCACAGATGACATTACCGGTGCAAGCGGTTCTGACTGGACTCTAACCGGTAATAACAATGAAGTAATTGGCAGCGGAATCACCTTTAGTGATGCAGAAACTCTTGTCACCGTAAGTGCGAATCTGGTGGGTACTACCGGTGACGATGATTTTGTTTTGCAGTCTGATGCAGATGTTGAAGTTTATGGCATGACGGTTTCCGGCATGTCTGCTGTGGAGGGCAATGGTGGTGATGACAGCTTGGATGCCAGCGCTTATAGCGATGGACTAACCCTAACGGGTACCAGCAAACAGGTAACCGCAGAGTCTGGGGCTCTTACCTTCGATGGTATTGTCAGCGCCGTTACTGCAACGCTTACTGCCACTAGTGGCTCAGATAGCTTTACGGTAGATGGCGCTAATGCCGCCACCGTTTATGACATCGCCTTTACGGGCCTGAGCACCATCGATGCGGGAGAGGGGGCAGACAGTGTTACTGGTGCAAGTGGTGCTGATTGGACTTTAACTGGCAATGATTATGAGGCCACTAACAGCAGTATTACTTTCAGCAGTGTAGAAACTATTACTGCTGTAAATGCCGACCTCGTGGGCACGGCTAATGCTGACGCCTTTGTGTTGCAGTCCGCTGGCGATATCGAAGTTTACGGTATGACCGTTTCCGGTATGTCTGCCGTGGACGGCAGCGGGGGTGATGACAGCTTGGATGCCAGTGCCTATAGCGATGGGCTGGCACTGACAGGCAGCGACGGCCAGGTAACCGCCGGCTCTCTGCTCTTTAGCGGTCTTGCGAGTGCTGTAACATCATCGCTAACCGGTACCAGTGGTGCCGATAGCTTCACGGTGGATGGCGATAATGCTGTCTCTAGCTACGATATTGCCTTTACCGGTGTAAGCACCTTAGATGCAGATGGCGGCACAGACAGTGTGACAGGCGCAGATGGTGCCGACTGGACCTTGAGCGGCACCGACAATCAGGCTGCGAGCAGTGGAATCACCTTTAGCAATGTAGACAGTCTGGCTATTGTGAATGCGGACTTGGTCGGTACGACAAGTGCAGATGCCTTCGTGTTGCAGTCCGGTGGTGATATCGAAGTTTACGATATGACTTTCTCTGGCATGTCCGCAGTTGACGGTAATGGCGGCGGGGATAGTTTAGACGCCAGCTCCTACAGTGATGGATTGACACTCACAGGTGCCTCTAATCAAGTAGCGGCAGGCTCCCTGACTTTTGATGGCATTGTAAGCGCGGTAACTTCGATACTGACCGGTACGAGCGGTGCAGATAGTATTACTGTGGATGGTGACAATGCCGTCACCAGTTACGACATTGCTTTTACCGGAGTAAGCACCATTGATGCCGGTACTGGTACCGACAGTGTTACCGGTGCTGATGGTGAAGATTGGACTCTAACGGGCTCGGATAACCAGGCCACTGGCAGCGGTATCACCTTTAGCAATGTGGATAGCCTCACCACCGTGAATGCAGATCTGATCGGCACTACAGGTGCTGATGACTTTGTTCTGCAATCAGATGCCGATGTTGAAGCTTATGGCATAACAGTTTCTGGCATGTCTTCGGTCGAGGGCAATGGCGGTAATGACAGCCTGGATGCCAGTGCTTACAGTGATGGCTTAGCCCTGACAGGAACAGATAACCAGGTTACCGCAGAATCTGGTGCCCTGATATTCAATAGTATCTTCAGTGCAGTGAGCTCAACGTTAACTGCAACTAGTGGTTCGGATAATTTCACCGTAGATAGCGATAACGCCACTACCATCTATGACATCGCCTTCACTGGCGTGAGCAGCATTGATGCAGCTGGTGGTACAGATACTGTGACAGGAGCTGATGGTGCCGATTGGACCCTGACCGGTAATGATTATGAGGCAACGAATAGTGGAATTACTTTTAGCAGCGTAGATACACTTATTGCTACCAATGCCGACCTGCTGGGAAGCAGCGGTGCTGATGCCTTTGCTCTGCAATCGACTGGAGACATTGACGTCTACAGTATGACGGTCTCAGGTATGTCGGCAGTCTATGGCCAGGGTGGTAATGATAGCCTGGATGCCAGCGCTTATAGTGATGGCCTGACGCTCACTGGCACTGACAATCAAGTAACGGCGGGTAGCCTGACTTTTGATGGCATCGTCAGTGCTGTAACTTCGGCGTTAACAGGCACTAGTGGAGCGGATAGCTTTACTGTAGACGGGGATAATGCAGCGACCAGCTACGATATCGCCTTTACCGGATTGAGCACTATTAATGCTCTAGATGGTAACGATACTGCTACCGGTGCAGATGGTGCTGATTGGAGCCTGACGGGAGCTGACAACGAGGCTGTTAACAGCAGTATCACTTTTAGCAATATCGAGAACCTTACTGCCGTAAATGCCGATTTGGTTGCTACAACTGGCGATGACGCATTTGTGCTGCAGTCTGATGCAGATGTGGAAGTTTACGGTATGACCGTATCCGGCATGTCTGCAGTCGATGGTAATGGCGGTGACGACAGCTTGGATGCCAGTGCCTACAGCGATGGGCTTTCTTTAACTGGTACTGATAATCAAGTCGATGCCGGCTCACTGTCTTTCTATAGCATTTCCAGTGCGGCCACTTCTATCCTGACAAACACCCATGATTCTGCTCAGTTCGAATTGCAGGGTGACCAGGCATTAGCAACGGCAGGTATCAGTTTTACTGGCCTTGAAGAAGTGAATACTTCGGGCAGTAATGACACCTTGGTGGCTACAGACAGTGACGATAACTTTACCCTCAACTCCGATGGCGATATCAGCGTTGCAGGCATCGACTTCAGTGGGCTGGAAACTGTGGATGGCGCAGGTGGTAGCGACACGGTTAGTGCAGATGGAGCTACCTGGACCTCCACCAGCTCCGGTAACTCCCTTGTTGAAGGCAGTGTGGAGGCTGAAGTTAATGGCCTGACCGTCTACTTTGATAACCTCGAACTCGTAGAGGGGGCGGGAAGTTATACTGGCCAGGATATCGATGGTGAATATGAGTTTAGTGCTCTGGATACCATGACGATTGGCGGAGTCACCTTTGCCGACCTGGATAGTGTTGTTGCGGGTTCTGGCACAGATACCGTTTATGGTGCAGATATTGATGCTGTCTGGGATATCAATGACTCTGAACACACTGTTTCCAGTGGTGGAGCATCACTCACGATTACTGGTATCGAGTCTATTACTGCCGGTTCAGGTGCTGATGAGTTTAATTTAAATGGTGGTGAGCTCGCAGGGATTGATACTGGAGCTGGCAGCGATACCGTCACCTTCTCTGGCACTGTGATTGACAGTATTTCCCTTGGTGCTGGCAATGATTTCTTGACGGTAGAAACTGATATTGGCCAGGACGTAGAGCTTGCTGGTGGTGGCGGATCTGATGATTTCCAATACAACTTGTCCGGTGCGACCTGGGAGCTTTATAGCAGTGGCAATCAGGTAGGTAACTTCAGTTTTGCTGGTTTCGAATACCTGGACAACACCTCTGACAGTATTACCGTCCTGACCGATCTGGCATTTGATTTTGAAGATGGTGGAAGTAGATCTGAAAGCTTCAATAAAAATGGTGCCGGGCTCCAGTTCAGCGATATGCGGCTGGGCTACGATGGCGAGGGCGATATTTATGTTACCAGCAGCTCAACAGATACTATCGGTGGCAGCCTGACCGCTGATCGTGCCGAACTGGTTGTTGGTGGCGATGTAGATATTGAGACAGATGTGAGTGTCCTGGCTGTTGCCACCTCGGGTGCGGATATCAATATCAGTGTGCAGGCTGCAGGGGATCTCGTTATCGATGAGATCGATGCAGGGCGGGGCACAGTTTCCCTGGCCAGCTCCAGCTTTGGCACCCTGACTGCTGAAACTTATGGAGATACCCATATCACAGCATCCGCTGTGACCTTGGGAACGGAAACTGAGTTGTGGACCATCATTGGTGAGGCGACTAACCCTCTCCGCATGGATGTCACCAATACAGTGGATATCTATTCCGTCAGTTACTATGAGCCTGACTTTATTGGCCAGATCCCGACGGTTACCAGCACTGGTGACGAGCTGCAGTCAGTTGCCGGTGCCCAGGCATCCCAGGGCCTCAAGTCAGCAGTTCAAAATGCAGTAGAAGACTTCAGTCATGTAGACCCCGCGATCTTTAGCGCTGTGAAGCCCTACAGTAGTGGCGTCGATGCAGTGAACTCCCCTGAGATGCGTCTCAGGTCTGGGGAATTGAGCCCGGCTGTAGCTTCAGCTGCTGAGGAGGTTGAAGCTGCACCTAAGTTTGACGCTGAACTCGAACTGGGCACCAGCGATGCGCCCAGCGACATTACTGTAGATCTTGGGGAGTTTAATGGAGGTAGTGCAGGACACTAAAGTAAACTCCCTTTGCAAAAAAGCCGGTCTTTAGGGGCCGGCTTTTTTTATGTCCGGAATTTTTTTGGCTGGGTTTTAGAAGGAAAGAGTTAAAAGCGAGGGCTGGAAAATTAAATCACCCAAACGAAAAAGGCCGACTCTTGCGAGTCAGCCTTTTTGGAATTGGTGCCCAGGAGAGGACTTGAACCTCCACGACCGTAAGGTCACTAGCACCTGAAGCTAGCGCGTCTACCAATTCCGCCACCTGGGCAAATCAACGTGTGCTCCGTTGAGGACGCGAACTATAGAGATCTGCCCCCCTGTGTCAACGGCTGCGTTGCGCTTTTTTCATCATTTTTTTCTTAGGTCGGGAAAATTGGCGAAATCGCTTATAATGCGTGCAATAGCGGCGAATTATTGACCAGGAATCCATCATCAGCGCCGCCTTTCTTTATGGCCGGATAATCTCCGGAGGTTGCCAAACTTGGCAACTGCCCAACAACGGATGCTGTTTTGACTCAAAAAAATACCTCAGACCCCTTCAATATTGACCCTCATGCCCAGCGCGAGGCGGAGAAATATGAAAAGCCCGTGCCCAGTCGGGAGTACTTGTTACAAGTTCTTGAGAATCAGGCGGAACCTGTGCCCTGGGAAGCGGTGGCCGATTTACTGGAAATAGCCGATGAGGATCGTCGCGAAGGGGTAAGGCGCCGTTTGATCGCCATGTCCCGGGATGGGCAGATTGCCAGCAACCGCGCCGGTGATTTTGGTGTACTGGATAAAATGAGCCTGATACGCGGCCGGGTTATGGGGCACCGGGATGGCTTTGGTTTTGTTATCCCCAGTGATGGTGGCACCGATCTATTTTTATCCCATCGACAGATGCGTAAAGTCTTTGATGGTGACGAGGTATTAGTGCGGGAAACCCCGGAGGTTTTCGCGGTAAACGCGAGGGCGCTGTTGTCAGGGTGATCAAGCACAATACCGAGCAGCTGGCCGGGCGTTTGTACCGGGAAAACGGCATTTGTTTTGTGCGCCCGGATAATCCGCGTATTAACCTGGATATTATGGTGGCCTCTGAGGATACCGCCGGAGCTGATCACGGCCAGTATGTTGTAGTAAAAATAGTTACCCAACCGGGCCGGGATAAAGTGCCGCAAGGTAAGGTCAGCGAAATTCTCGGTGATCACCTTGCACCGGGTATGGAGATCGATGTTGCTATTCGCAACTACGGAATTCCCCACACCTGGCCCAGTGCACTGACGGCCGAGGTCAATGAAATCGCCGATGAAGTGCTTGAGGATCACAAAAAATCCCGGGTGGATCTTCGTCAGCTGCCGCTGGTTACTATTGATGGTGAAGACGCGCGGGATTTTGATGATGCGGTCTACTGCGAACTTTTACCCGATGGCAATTGGAAATTGCTGGTAGCCATTGCCGACGTTTCCCACTATGTACGCCCGGGCAGTGCGTTGGATGAGGAAGCGCACGGCCGTGGAAACTCGGTTTATTTTCCGGATTTTGTTGTACCCATGCTGCCGGAGAAATTGTCCAACGGCCTTTGCTCCCTAAACCCCGATGTCGATCGGCTGTGTATGGTGTGCGAAATGCACATCAACCGAAGCGGTGAAATTCAGGATTACCGTTTCTTTGAGGCGGTTATGCGCAGCCACGCGCGCCTGACTTACACCCAGGTAGGGCAAATACTCGATGAGCGGGATAACCGCGACAGTGGTGCCCGCAAGCAATTTGCGACCCTGACTCCGCACCTGGATAACCTGCACGATCTTTACCTGGCGTTGCGCGAAGCGCGGGAGCGCCGGGGTGCTATTGACTTTGAGACGACTGAGACCCGGATAATATTTGACGCCCAGCGAAAAATTGAGCGAATTATTCCGGTGGTGCGCAACGATGCTCACAAGCTGATCGAAGAGTGTATGCTCGCGGCCAATGTCTGCGCGGCGAGTCTGATGGAGCTATCGGAACTACCCGCACTCTACCGGGTACACGATGCGCCCAAAGAGGAAAAACTCAGTAATTTGCGCGAGTACCTGGGTGAATTGGGATTGCGCCTTCCCGGTGGTGGTGAGCCCCAGCCCAAAGACTTCCAGGACCTGATGGAGCAGATTGAGGGCCGTGCAGATGCGCATATTATTCAGGTGATGCTGCTGCGCTCTATGAACCAAGCGGTTTACCAGCCGGAGAATCGCGGACACTTCGGTTTGGATTACCCGGCCTATGCCCATTTCACCTCCCCGATTCGCCGCTATCCGGATTTGCTCCTGCACCGGGCGCTGCGCTGGTTGATACGCAACGGCAGCGCCAACCAAGCTGCGGTGGCAAAAAAAGTTTACTCGGTGCCCGGCGCCAAACCGATTGCTCGCGAGCAGATTTTGCCCTACGACATGCCGGCCATGTTGCAACTTGGGGAGCAGTGTTCCCTGACCGAGCGGCGCGCCGACGATGCGACCCGGGATGTGCTCAGCTGGCTTAAATGTGAATACCTGCAGGATCATGTGGGCGAAACCTATTCCGGCGTTATCAGTGCGGTCACAGGCTTTGGATTATTTGTGGAGTTGGATGATCTCTACGTGGAGGGACTGATTCATGTCACCGCCCTACCCAAAGACTATTATCGCTTTGAGCAGGCGCACCAGCGTCTTATCGGGGAGCGTAGTGGCAAACGTTACCATTTGGGCGACTCTGTCACCGTGCAGGTTGCACGGGTAGATCTCGAAGAGCGCAAGGTGGATTTCACCTTGAATGAACTGGTCCCACGCGCTAAGCGTGAGTCGAAGAAAAAGAAAGAGAGTACGCGGGTGAGTGCCCGCGCTATGGAAATGGCAGTAGAACATCAATTAGAACGCGAGCGCCGGGGCCGCGATAAAAAAGAAAAGCCCAGCAATACCAGTACTAACCCCTGGGCCAAGCATACCGAGACCACAGCCAAGCCCTCGCCTTTCCGCAAGCGCAAGGTGGGCTCAGATGAGGCTGTGCCAGTAGAGGCCAGCGTTGAAGCCCCTGTAGTAAAACCGGAAAAAGAGCCGCTCAATAGGCGAGGTGAAGGCGGGCAAAGTGATGATGCCCAGCCCAAACGCAAGATTAAAAAGCGCACCCCGACACGCAAGGGTGGAAAGCGGCCTGCAGTGGCGGCCCGTAAAGCCGCGCAAAAGGCTGAAAACGCCAAAACCCGTTCGGGTAAATTAAAAAAGAAGAAAAAGGTTTCTTCTAGCAGTAAAAAGAAAAAGTGATCGAGGAATAAATTGAGTCAGGAAGTTATCTATGGTCTGCACGCAGTGCAGGCCCTTCTAAAAGGTTCTCCGCAGAATGTATCGGAGCTGATGTTACTGCGTGGCCGCAAGGATCAGCGCCTGCAAAAAATAATCCAGCAGGCGGAAAAAAATGATATTGCCGTGCGCTTTATTGACCGGAGAGCGCTGGATGAAAAGGTTGAGGATGGTGCTAACCACCAGGGTGTTGTTGCCATCTGTTCTGGCAAAACAAAGGTACACGATGAAAAATTCCTGTTCGACCTGCTAAAACAACTGGATCAGCGCGGGGAAGTGCCTTTCTTATTGGTGCTGGATGGCGTGACGGACCCCCACAATCTGGGAGCCTGCCTGCGCTCGGCAGAGGCTGCTGGAGTCCATGCAGTGATTGCACCAAAAGACAAATCTGCCGGACTGACGCCAACAGCTCGCAAAGTGGCCTGTGGTGCAGCTGAAGTATTGCCCTTTGTTACCGTGACTAACCTGGCTCGCGCATTACAGCAGCTGCAGCAGGCGGGAGTGTGGATATATGGCGCAGCCGGTGAGGCCACACAGGATGTATACCAAAGCCAATTAACTGGCCCCCTGGCGCTGGTTATGGGGGCCGAGGGCAGCGGCTTGCGGCGCCTGACTAGGGAACACTGCGATCATTTGATCAAAATTCCTATGGCGGGAGAGGTAAGCAGCTTAAATGTTTCTGTTGCCACGGGTGTTTGCCTGTTTGAGGCTGTGCGTCAGCGCAACGGCTAAGGGGCCTGTATGACCTGTACTGGCTGGGGAGAATTTATCTCTGGGCGTACAGGTCGGTGCTTATAATATCCATAACGTTATTTCCAGATAGCCTCTGGTGATCTATCGATAAATTCCCCTAATTCTTCCTGTCACTAAATCGAATTGCAAAAAGCAAGGTTTTTGCAACGTTGCTGCGATAATAGCTTCCGCTATATTTTTAATCTGCAGTAATAATATGGTTTTAGTGTGGATCATCGGGTTTTGGTTTATTCTCATATTCGATGGCTTTGTTTAATCAAAGCAACCATAAAGCCAGTCGCAGTTAACTTGTTGCCGTTAAAGTGCGGTAAATCATTGGGCCTAAAGCCCACTTGATCTGCTGGCGCGAATGATCATTTAAGTTTTATCGATCTTGTAAGGTAACCGTTCTTTTGCAGTTTTTAGAACGGTGAGAATTTAAATATAAGTAATTGGAAATGTTGCAATTGCTGATGACGAAAATCCCTAGCAGAGCTATAAATTCAAAAGTGGATTTAAGGGTGTCTGCTGATTGAAAAGATAAGTATAGCTTCACCGAGTTTTAGGTCTGGCTCTTTTTAATTAGTACTCATGTATCTAAATCTTTTGTTCGTTTTTATTTAAATAATATTAGGTCTTATTCATTAGTGAATCGTATTTTAATACCTTTATAGATTTGGAGTCGGCTGAAATATTTGTAATTTGAAGGCCATTTGAATTGCTATATGGCACTTGGCTTTTTATTATGTCGGCTTTACTGGAGGGGGTTTATATGAACGGAGTTACGGGCCAATATCAATCTTGGCATTTGCACATTTTGCACATTTTACGTTTCGGGTTATTCACACTCACTATTGGCCTGCTCAGTGCTTGTGGCGGAGGGGGTAGCAGTAGTAATAACAGCAACAGTGATGGCGATGGGAGCGGTGATGGCAGTGGTAGTGGTGGGACAGATACCGTAACGCTGGAAAGTGTAGGGCTGGAACAAGATAGCACCAATGAATACCAGTATTTCCTAACGGCCTATTACAGTGATGACTCTTCTGTTGATGTTACTGAGGAAGCGGACTGGTCTGTGAGCGACGATAGCCTGGCAACGGTTGAGGCAGGGCTGCTTACTCCTTTGCATAGTGGTTCATTCACTTTGAGTGCCTCTTATGAGGGGGTTGATGCGCAGGTTGATGTTGAGTTGGCTCCAATGCTGCAGGGGCTGCAGTTGGATAGGGATGCCTCTAATTTTGATCAATACTACCTCACGGCTAACTATGATGATGACACCTCAGTGGATGTTACCGAAGAGGCCGAGTGGTCGATCAGTGATACCAGTTTGGCAACCGTAGAGGCGGGTCTTATCACCGCCCTGGAGAGTGGCTCGGCGACGCTAACCGCCACCTTTGATGGTGAAACGGCGGATATGGACATTGAGCACCTTGTCTATGTGCGTGAAATTTTTTCCTCTTTACATGCATTTGCCGCATTAAAAAATAATGGCTCCGTTGTATCCTGGCCTGATGAGTACGATTCATCAGATATTAGTTTTAGTGAGGTAAGTGCCAGCTTAGCCAGTGATGTGGTAGAAATTTTCCCTGCAAATGATGCTTTTGCAGCATTAAAGTCTGATGGTTCGGTTATTACCTGGGGAGTCTACGATGAGGGTGGTGATAGTAGCTCCGTGAGCGCGAGCCTGGCGGATAATGTCGTTAAGATTTATCCAGGCTCACAGGCGTTTTCTGCATTGAAGTCTGATGGATCCATTGTAACTTGGGGGAACGATTTATATGGGGGGATAGCAGTGCGGTTAGTGCCCAGTTAGCCAGTGAAGTAGAGGAAGTTTATACATCTGGATATGCTTTTGCTGCGCGAAAAACAGATGGCTCTGTTGTGACATGGGGGCACGTTAATGGAGGTGGAGATAGTAGTGCGGTGAGCGCAGAAATCTCCAGTGATGTGGTCACAGTTTTTACAACATCGGCTGCTTTTGCTGCACTAAAATCAGATGGCTCTGTTGTGACCTGGGGATTTGATAATTGGGGTGGGGATAGTAGTGCGGTGAGCGCGGAAATCTCCAGTGATGTGGAGACTATTTTTCCATCAAGATATGTTTTTGCTGCACTTAAATCAGATGGCTCTGTAGTGACCTGGGGATTCGAAGATAACGGTGGCGATAGCAGTGCAGTGAGCTCGGAAATCTCCAGCGATGTTGTGGAGGTCTTTGGGAATCGCGAAGCTTTAGCGGCCGTGAAATCTGATGGCTCAGTCGTCACTTGGGGCGATGCCAATAATGGTGGTGATAGTAGCGATGTGAGTGACCAGCTTACAGGGGGGTCGATACCATCTCTGCGAGCGGTTTTGCCTTTGCCGCTGTTAAATCCGATGGTTCTGTTGTCACTTGGGGGGCGAGTAGCTGGGGTGGCGATAGTAGCGCAGTCAGTTCTGAGCTGACTGAAAATGTGGAGTCAATCGTTTCGAATGGTTATGATTTCGCCGCAATAAAGGCTGATGGGTCGGTAGTGACTTGGGGTTTTCATGATAATGATAGTGAAAAAAACAGCAGTAGCGCCAGTGATCAACTGACGAGTGGCGTGTTAACGATAGTAACAAGCGGTAAGGCCTTCTCGGCGATAAAAGACGATAAGTCCGTAGTGACTTGGGGTGATAGTTCTTTCGGCGCTGATAGCAGTGATATAGATTTTAATTAGATAGAAATGATACTGCGGAAAATGCAGGCTATTTACTCATTTTTGAAGGTAATATCACTGATATGACCTGGTGGATATTACAGGGTAGATAAGCCTTGAGCCGACAATCAAAGCAAGTCTTGGTTGTCGGCTCTTAACTTAATAAATACGTGGATTTTCTAATGCTCACCTTTTGTATTAGGTGGACTCCAGCACTATTACTTTACAATTTAACGCCCAAGTAATTGTTTTATGTTTCTTTATTGGGTATCCAGTATTAGCTATTTAAGCAATAGTGGTTTTCCTGAGCCCTACTGAAGTTTTTATTTAAATTTCATGTTGGGTTTTTCTTATCTCAATATTTTTTCTGGTCTATGCTTGTTTTTTTTATAAGAGTCACTCAAAAGGTTTGCCCGTGGGGCTCCCGTAGATGGCAATAAATCGAACATCGATATGCCCCGGCTATATTGCCTTTCTCTACGCCTCTTTAATAAAGGCAGAGTTCAGTGTGCCGTAGTCCAACGCCTTACTAAACAAATTATTGTCACTTTTAACCTCTGCCAGCTGTTTTAGTGATTCGTTTAAATGGCCGTAGACTGACTGGAATAAAGCTGGTCCGGTACTAAAACGCTTTATGCCTGCAGCAAAAAAATCCGATATAGGGGCCATACCCGGAAGCAGCATAATATTGATTGGCAGGTCGATACCCGCTGCCAAACTCCTTGCCTCCTCAACTGAAGAGAGCCCAGGCACAAAGCCGCAGTCAGCACCGGCACTCTTATAAAGCTCTAATCTCTCTATGCACATATTTACCGCCTTATCGCCGTTGGCGAGTGCATTGAGATAAACATCGGTACGGGCATTAATAAAAAGCGGGCGGCCGTTAAGTGCTTGGCGAATAGCGTTGATTTTTTCGCCGAGAGATTCGGGGGTGTCGTTACCATCTTCAATATTGATGCCTGTAACTCCCAGCGCAACCATTTTACAGGCCAGCTCAGCTACCTGTTTGGGGTTTTGGGAATATCCATCTTCAATATCCACGCTCAGAGGTAAAGAGGTCATCCGGGCAATCCGTGCGATAGCATTTAGGTGTTCCTCAACTGGCAGGGCACCGCCATCGGCATAACCCAACGACCAGGCGACGGCGGCACTGCTGGTACCTACTGCTTGGGCGCCTGTGTTTTGGCAGATTAAAGCGCTGGCAGCATCCCAGGCATTTGGCAGGATCAGTGGGGCGTCAGTTTGGTGCAACTTGGTGAAGGTATTGAATGGGCTGTTGTTCATCGGGATAACCTACTTGAGCGATGTCGTTTGAGTGGTGAATTTACCGCTCAAGAGATTGATTCACTGGCCACAAACGGAACTGAACCGTGAAAACCGGAAAGACAATTAAGATTGTTGGCTGCGATGTGTGAGGGAGGTGGAGCGGACAGGTTCTATTAATACATGGCTAAGAAAGCTATGAATTGCTTTCTTGGCCACGCAGGAAAAAGAAAAAAGGAAAATCAGTTGAGAGCGGGATCTTTATGTAGCCACTGCTGTACCGCCTCCACTACGGGGGCGGGATTCTTGATCCAGCTGAGGTGAGGGTTGCCTTTGGGATAAGTGGGTTTCATCTCCCGGGTTTCGCCGCCGACAATTGCCGCTAATTTACGGGCGGCCTGAATAGGAGCGAAGGGGTCGCCGTCCAGCGCAATATGCAGAGTGGGCTGGCTTGTTTTTTCCATTTGCCCAAAGCGATCCTCTGGAGCAAAGCGGCCACTAAATATGGATCGGGCCCAGTCTTTCATCAGTCTGCGCGCTTCGCGCCAGCCGAATCCCATGCGCGCACCGGGGAAATAACCCAGCAGGCTTGAGGTCACACTGGCAATTGAGGCGAAGAGCAGGATGGCGTACTTGTGCAGGCCACTCCAGCTGCGGTGGTCCACATGGCCGGAGGCGATGCTGACAACCTTGGCGTTACCAGTGAGGCCGGCGCGGGCTGCTAGGGTGCTGGTTTGACCGCCGATACTGTGGCCGAGAATCAGCGCTGGCCCCTGGGGGAATTGCTGTTCCAGCAGTTGGATTAACTGTGGGATAAACGAAAACACCAGATCGTTGTAGCCGTAGTCGGCATTTCGGTGGGGGCGCGGCAGGCTCTCCCCAGTGCCGGGCAATTCGCTGATGGCGGTGCTGTAACCGAGCCTTTGCAGCTCTTCCAGAAGCAGGCGGTAGCGGTTGGCCGGTACGCCCATCGCGGGAAGCACCAATACCAGGGGGCCTTCGCCGTTGTGTACTGTGGTTACTGGTACCTGGAAGGCGCCAAATTCTAATTGATGGGTTTGTTGGGGCATGGTACTTCTCCCTTTAACAGTCCGGCATCATAGGCGAAGCCAGCTTGCCAAACCCATGACCAGACCGCGCAGTGCTGTGTCCCAATCCGCCAAATCCCAGAAACAAGGCGAGTGGCAGGGTAGTCATTTTGATCAGCTTGCAACCGGGCAGGCGAAGGCACGGGGCCTGATGTAACTGGTTGACTTGCAACCGGGTTAGCGAAGGCATTGGGCTGAAGTAATTGATCAACTTGCAACCAATCCCACAACTGCCTAGAATACGCCGCCCGCAATGGGCCCGGTTTATCCGTACCCGTTGTACTCCTTGCCTCATCGGACTGTCCGAGAGGCTGATTAACCCGTAAGGAGCTAAAATGCGTCATTACGAAATTGTATTCCTGGTTCACCCGGACCAGAGCGAGCAGGTACCTGGCATGGTGGAGCGCTACACTGCGTCCATCAAGGAGAGCGGTGGACAGGTTCACCGTCTGGAAGACTGGGGCCGTCGCCGTCTGGCTTACCCGATCAACAAGATCCACAAGGCTCACTACATTCTGATGAACGTAGAATGTTCTGAAGAAGCCCTTGAGGAACTGACTACCAACTTCCGTTACAACGATGCGGTTATCCGTAATCTGGTAATTCGTGAAGATGAGGCGATCACTGAAGAGAGCCCGATCATGAAAGCGGAAAAAGAAAGCCGTGAGCGCAAAGCTGCCCGTGCAGAGCGCACCGAGCGTCGCGAGCGCGCCGGAGAAGAGAAAGCTTCTTCCGACGCTGCAGAAGCTTCTTCCGATAACGCTGAAAGCGAAGAGTAAGGGGATTATCAGATGGCACGTTTTTTCCGTCGTCGCAAGTTCTGCCGTTTCACCGCTGAAGGTGTTAAGCGTATCGACTACAAAGATCTCGATACCCTGAAAGCCTACATCTCCGAGACTGGCAAAATTGTTCCTAGCCGTATTACCGGTACCAAAGCCAAGTATCAGCGTCAGCTGGCCTCTGCGGTCAAGCGCGCTCGCTACCTGGCCCTGCTGCCGTACACGGACAGCCACGAAGCCTAAGCCGCAGTTTGCTTAGACTCATTAATAGAGAAGCTATCTAGATATGCGCGCCGTAGCTGAATTTATTATGCGCGGACGCGTCAGGGCGGTAATCCTCACCATGTTGGGGATTCCGCTGATAAGCCCGGCAATTCTCGCTCTGGTGAGTTTGCGCCGAGGCAGCAGTGACGGCCTGATGGTTTTGGCCTGGGCTCTGTTGCCGATTGTCGTTATGGGTATGAGTGGTCATGTACCACCACTGGTGACTGGTATATCCGCAGGCCATTTTGTTGCAGTTTTTTGCGGCGCCATGGCATTGCGCAGCAGTCGCTCCTGGGCCGCTGGCCTGGTGGCTGTAACGGCGGCATCAGCAGCAGGCATATTGCTGACCTCTCTCTTCAGTGGAGGACTGATGCAAGGGTTCTTGCAGGCAGTCGAGAATGCAGCGGAACAGCCCAATACTGTTCCAATGGATGAACTGAAGCAGATATTTTCGGGTGAATTGCAAATTACCGGTTACCTGGGCCTGATATCGGCGATGAGCGCCACATTGGCTCTGGTACTGGGGCGTTACTGGCAGGCCCTGCTGTACAACCCCGGCGGTTTCCGCCAGGAGTTCCACCAGCTGCGCCTGCCCCTGTGGCTGTCAGCGACAAGTATGTTGTTGTGGGTAGTCAGCTTGGTAACCCCAGGCTACGCATTTTGGGGAGCGGTGATTGCGTTCCCGATGGTGGTAGCTGGTATTGCCCTGGTCCACTGGCTGGTTGCCAGTCGCGGTTGGGGGGTAGGTCCCCTGGTGGCGATGTACATCATGCTGGTGATTGGAGGGCTGCCCCTGGCAGGCTTCCTCTGCGGCCTGGCCCTGGTAGATAGCTGGATAGATATTCGCGGACGCTCTTCCAAATAAGCGCGCCCGCACAATACAGAAATTGAGGAAACCGAGATGGAAGTTATTCTGCTCGATAAAGTAGGCAAACTGGGCAACGTGGGTGACCGCGTTGATGTTAAAGCCGGTTTTGGCCGCAATTTCCTGCTGCCGACTGGTAAGGCAATTGCTGCTACCGCCGCTAACATTGCTGAGTTCGAAGCTAAGCGCGCTGAACTGGAAGCCGCTGCCGCTGCTAAGCTGGCTGAAGCTGAGAGCCGCGCTACCAAGCTGGCCGATCTGGTTGTTACCATCGCTGCTAACGCTGGCGACGAAGGCAAGCTGTTCGGTTCTATCGGCACTCGCGACATCGCTGAAGCGATCTCCGCTGGTGGCGTTGAAGTAGCTAAAGCTGAAGTTAAGCTGCCGGAAGGCGCGCTGCGCGAAGTGGGCGAGTACGACGTAGACGTACAGCTGCACTCCGACGTAATTGCTGCAGTTAAAGTCGTTATCGAAGCCGAGTAAGGTTTTGCTGACGAACGGTTGGTGCTTCGGGCGCCAGCCGCGCTACAATCGGGCGCTGCACCCTATCGGGTCCAGCGCCTGTTTTGTTTTTACTATCCAGTAAAGTTCCATGATCGACGAAAACGCCGCCCCTGAAGAAGAGATCCACAGCGAAGAGAGTTCACCCCTGCCGCATTCGGTAGAGGCGGAGCAGTCTGTGCTCGGCGGCCTGATGCTAGACCCGGGCCGTATTGATGCCGTTGCCGAACAGCTGAGTGAAGAGGATTTCTTCAGCGCCAGTCACCGCAAGATCTTTGCGGTTATGGGCGAGCTGAGTAATGGCGAACAGCCCCTGGATATCGTTACCCTCGCCGAAGGCCTCGCCAGCCGCGACCTGCTCGGTGAAGTGGGTGGCCCTGCCTACCTGGCGGAATTGGCCGAAAATACCCCCTCCGCAGCGAATATCGTCGCCTACGCCAAGATCGTGCGTGAGCGCTCTATGCTGCGCCAGTTGATCGCCGCCGCCGGTGAGATCAGCCGCACCAGTTTTAATCCCGGTGGCCTCGCTTCCGCCGATCTGCTGCAGATGGCCGAGCGCCGCGTGGCGGAAATCGCCGAGGGGCGCGCCAAAGAGGGCGGCTTTGTCGGCGTGGATACCCTGCTGAAAAAGACCGTCGAGCGCATCGATGAGCTGTTCAAGACCGAGGGTGATATCACCGGTATCAGTACCGGTCTTACCGAATTGGACCAGCGCACCTCCGGCTGGCAGCCGGGCGAACTGGTTATTCTCGCCGCGCGTCCCTCCATGGGTAAGACCGCACTGGCATTGAATTTTATTGAGAGCGCCATGCTCTGCCAGGAGAGCCCGACACTGGTCTTCAGTATGGAGATGCCCTCGGACAGCCTGGTGATGCGGATGTTGTCCTCTATTGGTCGTATCGACCAGGGGCGCATCAGGAACGGCAAGCTGCAGGAAGAGGATTGGCCCAAGCTATCCAGTGCCGTGCAGAAGATGAAAGGCAAGTCCCTGTATATCGACGATACGCCGGCACTGAGTCCCAGCGAGGTACGCGCCCGTACCAAGCGCACGGTGCGCGATCACATCAACAAATTGATGCGCGAGAACCCCAAGTTAAGCCGCGAAGACGCCGAGGCCAAGAGTATGCCCGCCATGATTATGGTGGACTACCTGCAGCTGATGCAGGTGAAGGGGTCTACTGAGGGCCGCACCCAGGAGATCTCCGAGATCTCCCGCTCTCTCAAGGCGCTGGCGAAAGAATACGAATGCCCGGTGATTGCCCTGTCGCAGCTTAACCGGGGAGTAGAGCAGCGCCCCAACAAACGGCCGATGAACTCGGACCTGCGGGAATCCGGGGCGATCGAGCAGGACGCTGACGTGATCCTGTTTATCTACCGCGATGAATACTACAACGAGGACAGCCCGGATAAAGGCATGGCCGAGTTGATTATCGGCAAGCAGCGTAACGGTGAGATCGGCACCTGCCGCGCAGCCTTTGTGGGCAAATACACTCGCTTCGATAATCTGGCGCCGGAATACTACCAGGGCGAATAAGCCTTTCTGCTAGGTTTGCGGCTGTCGAATATCCGAGCCTAGGGGAGCCACTTCTTGTTATCCGAGCAAAAGATCCGCGCACTGGTGCTGCAACGCCAATTTATCCACAGCTCCTGGACTGGAGGATTGTCGGGGTTGTTGCAACATCTTGGCGCCCTACAGTTGGATGCTATCCAGCGAATTACCCGGGCCCACCACCACCAGCTCTACAATCGCCTGCCCCGTTACAGTGAGTCACACCTGGCTGAAGCTGAAGAGCACCGCGAAATTTTCGAGTACTGGTCCCACGCCGCTGCCTACCTGCCAATGGCCCACTACCCCTATGCGCGGGTGCGTATGGATCGTATCCGCGCCGGTCAGCGCCACTGGTTTGAAAAGAATGCGAAGCTGTGTCGCTATGTTCTCGATCGTGTGCGAGAGGAGGGTGCCCTGCGGGCCAGTGATTTTGTGCGCACCAAGAGTGGATGGTGGGAGTGGTCCGATGAAAAGAAAGCCCTGGAGCAGTTGTTTCATGAAGGTGAGCTGATGGTCAGCCACCGGGAGGGCTTTCAAAAAGTCTTCGATCTCCCGGAGCGGATACTGCCAGCAAGAATCTCGACCAATGCCGCCTCGGAAATTGAGTACGGCAGCCATCTGGTGCGAACTTTTCTGGGGTGCCAGGGGATTGGCCGAGCGGAGGAAATTGCTTACCTGCGGAGGGACGACAAACCCCTTATCCAGCAGGCCGTTAAGCGTATGCTGGCAAGTGGTGAGCTCACCCCGCAGGGAAAAGAGCTGATGCTCACCGGGCACCTGGACTGGGAGCCAGTACGACCATCGCGCAAAGTGCGCCTGTTATCCCCGTTTGACCCAGTGATATTGCAGCGCAAACGCCTGCGCCGGCTGTTTGATTTTGAATATCAATTGGAGTGCTATGTACCGGCGGCCAAGCGCCGCTATGGCTATTTTTGCCTGCCGATTTTATACGGCGATCAATTCGTGGGGCAGGTGGACTTGAAGGCAGACCGGGATGCGGGTGTATTGCGGGTAGAGGCCTTGCACTGGAATAAGAAACCCGGCGTCTCGCTGGAGGCGAGTTACCACCGGGCTCTGGGGCAGTTTGCCCGCTTTCACGGGCTGGAAAGCGAAGCCGCGCTTACAGCTTGACGACTACGTAGACCTCCTGGCCATCGCGCTGGGTAGGCATAAAGTAATTGCCGCCATAGCGGTAGTACTGGATGCCGTTGATAATTTCAGCGGCATAGCCATTGGGTAGGGTTTCCACCACTTGTCCGGGCTGGAAGCCCTGCGGGCCAGGGTCCGGGGTTGCAGGCACAGTAGCGGGAGCTGCTGCCGTTGCAACAGGAACGGCGACAGCCGGCGCAGGCGCTGGAACAACGGCTACGGGTGCTGGAGCTACAGCCACTGCAGGTGGTGCTACTACGACATAAGTTCGGGTAGCCGGGTGCCACTGATAGTAGGCATCGGCGTACTGGTAATAAGTAATTCCGCCTACATGGACTCTGACAGCACTAGTTGGCAGGGTGACTACCGAGGCTCCCAGAGGGGCGGCGACAACGACGTAACCACGGGGACCGTGGCGGTAGAAGTGTCCGCCATGGTAGTAAAAGGGACGTCCGCCAACTGCGACACGCACATGGCCAACGGGTAGTACGGGCGCAACAAATCCGATCGAAACACGTGGTCCGCGATAAACACCGCCACGGTGGTGGTGGCGATGATCTCCCCCGCGCTCATAACCGCGCGCATCGGCCGGTGGGCTAAAGGCAAAAGCGGCCAGCGCCAGGAACGCACTGGCGCCAATTACGACATTCAGTTTATTCACAGTCTCTCCAGCGAAGTGATTACTCACATTTGACATACTAACCCTTATCCTGACATTAAAGACAGGTTAATTGGTTAAGAATTGTCAAAGTACCGGAGGCTGGATCAGTGGTCAGCGGTTGCGCTGGATGATTCCCATCAGCTTGTACATCAGCTGTGCGGCGGCAAAGTCATAGGCGTGAAAGCCCTCGATCGGCGCAAATTCCAGCAGATCGAAGCCGATAATCTCTCTTTGTCGCGCAACGGATTCGAACAAGTTGAGGGTCTGGTACCAGCCGAGACCACCGGGTACCGGGGTGCCGGTGGAAGGGAAGACCGATGGGTCCATACCGTCCACATCCAATGTAAAGAAGACTTTCTTGGGGAAATTCTCCGGTAACTGGAATTCCTGCACATTGTTGGGCACCAGTTGGTGGGCATCCAGATAGCCCACGTTGTGGTCCTTGCGGGCTTGAACTTCCTCTTCGCAATAGGCGCGGATACCCAGCTGAAATAGGGGAACACCGGCTTCTACCACTAGACGCATCACGCTGGCGTGGCTGTGTTTGTGGCCCTCATAGCGATCGCGAAGGTCGGCGTGGGCATCGATCTGCACCACGCCAAAATCGGTTTCACCGGCGTCCAGTAGCCCTTTGATAATACCCCAGGTCACCGAATGCTCACCGCCGATACCCACCGGCATCTTGCCAAGCGCCAACACTTCTTTGGTGGCTGCGGCGATATTCTCCATCACCTGTTCTGCAGGGCCGGAAACCGAGACCGGCGAGCGGGTGTAGATGCCCAGGTCACAGGGGTTGGAGAAGTTGTCAAAAGTTTCCAGTTGCCAGGATGCTTCCAGGATGGAGGCCGGGCCCTTGCCGGTGCCGCCACCGTAGGAGACGGTTTCCTCATAGGGGATGGGGATAATGTGAAAGAGGGCGTCTTCCGGCTTCGGCTGCTCGATTTCGGAGCCGAGAAAAATGGGGTATTCGTTTTCTGACAACATCTACTGGTCCTCTGGCGGAGGCAATAACTCATTGCCTGCCGCATCTATCTCTATCGGCACTTTTTAGGAGAGGCGCTCCTTAAAATCTTCGTAGCCGAAAGTTTTGATCATCTTCAGGTCGTCGGTATCCGAATTCCACAGGGCGATAGCCGGTAGGGGGATACCGTTAAAAGTATTGGTTTTCACCATGGTGTAGTAGGCCATTTCCTCGAACACCAGTCGCTCGCCAATCCGCAGTGGTTGACTGAAACTGTATTCGCCGATGCTGTCGCCGGCCAGGCAACTCTGTCCGCCCAGGCGATAGGTGTGGGGTAAGTCACCGGGGCGAGCGGCACCGGTAATTTCCGGTCGGTAGGGCATTTCCAGCACATCGGGCATATG
Source organism: Microbulbifer sp. MKSA007 (assembly GCA_032615215.1). Lineage (NCBI taxonomy): Bacteria > Pseudomonadati > Pseudomonadota > Gammaproteobacteria > Cellvibrionales > Microbulbiferaceae > Microbulbifer > Microbulbifer sp. MKSA007. Next base: position 525,882 of record CP128433.1, read on the forward strand.
GCAGGTGGCAGAGGCGTCGAGGATGGCTTGGTTTTCACCATTCCAGGCGATATCCACTACTTCAGCCACAAGGACTCCTGCGAACAGGGAGATGGCCTCACCGGGTTCCAGGTAGACCTGTACATTGTGCTTGTCGGAAAAGCTGCGCACCGCTTCGACCAGCTCATCCACCTGGTAATCCCGGCGAGTAATATGGTGGCCGCCGCCGAAATTAATCCACTCCATTTGTGGTATCAGATCGCCAAACTTCTCCTCCACGGCAGCGATTGTGCGCTGCAGAGGTTTGAAATCCTGTTCACATAACGTGTGGAAGTGCAGGCCACTGATGCCTTCGAGGGACTCTCCTTCAAACAGCGAGCGCACGATGCCCAGGCGCGAACAAGGGGCGCAGGGGTCGTAGAGATCGGTGTGGCCCTCGGAGTGCTCGGGGTTGATACGCAGGCCAAAACGCAGCTCTGGCCGCTGCTGTTGCATATCCAGGCACAACTCCCGAAAACTCTTCCACTGGGAGAAGGAATTGAAAATTACATGGTGGGCAAATTGCAGTATTTCCCGTAGTTCCTCATCCTTGTAAGCGGCACTGAAGACATGAACTTCCTTGCCTTTGTCGCGACCGCCGTACTCTTCGAACCCCAGTTTGGCTTCGTGCAGGCCACTGGCACAGGTCCCGGATAGATATTCAGCCACGATGGGCCCGGTGCTGAACATGGAAAAGGCCTTGAGCGCTGCCAGTACCTTGGCACCGCTGCGTTCCTGTACATCGGCGAGCAGTGCCAAATTATTGCGCAGGGCAATTTCATCGATCACAAAACAGGGAGAGGGAACGCGGTAGGGATCGAAGCTGCCGAAATAGTCAACGGGGGGAGTGAGGTCCATGGTGCGTTATATCCTGGTGCGGCGGGGCGGGCACTGGAGTCCGCCCCGCTAGGTCGGGAAAGAAGCGATTTACTGGAAGGGCTTATCCAACCAGGTTTCCTGCCAGGGCAGGCCGTACTTGTTCAGGTCATCCATAAAGGGATCCGGGTCCATCTGCTCCATATTCCACACGCCGGGCTTCATCCACTTGCCTTCCAGCATCATCTTGGCACCGATCATGGCCGGTACGCCGGTGGTGTAGGAGATCGCCTGGGATTGAACTTCCTGGTAGCAGTCCTGGTGGTCACAGGTGTTGTAGACGTAGTAGATCTTCTCTTCGCCGTCTTTGCTGCCGCGAATAATGTTGCCGATGCAGGTCTTGCCCTTGGTCAAGGGGCCGAGGCTGGCGGGATCTGGCAGCAGCTCCTTAAGGAACTGGATAGGTACAATTTGCTGGCCCTGGAATTCCACTGGCTCAATACCGGTCATGCCGACGTTTTGCAGGACTTCCAGGTGCTTCAGGTAGCTCTCGCCAAAGGTCATCCAGAAGCGCGCGCGCTCGATTTCCGGGAAGTGCTTGGACAGGGACTCCAGCTCTTCGTGGTAGAGCAGGTAGATATCCTTGTCGCCAATGCCTTCGGGGAAGTTGAAGACGCGCTTTTCTTCCATCGGCTTGGTGGTTACCCACTGGCCGTTTTCCCAGTAGCGGCCGTTGGCGGTGATCTCGCGGATATTAATTTCCGGGTTGAAGTTGGTGGCGAACGGCAGGCCGTGGTCACCGGCATTGCAGTCGAGGATATCCAGGGTGTGGATACGATCGAAGTGGTGCTTCTTGGCGTAGGCGGTAAATACGCTGGTGACGCCGGGATCGAAGCCGCTGCCCAGCAGTGCCATCAGGCCGGCCTTCTCGAATTTTTCCTGGTAGGCCCACTGCCACTTGTACTCGAACTTGGCCTCTTCCGGCGGCTCGTAGTTGGCGGTGTCCAGGTAGTGCACGCCGGTTTCCAGACAGGCATCCATAATGTGCAGGTCCTGGTAGGGCAGGGCCACGTTGATAACCATGTCCGGCTTCACTTTCTCGATAAGCTTAACCAGCTCCGGCACATTGTCCGCGTCGACTTCAGCGGTGTCGATTTTGCGCGGCAGCATAGCGGCAATCTTGTCGCACTTGCTTTTGGTGCGGCTCGCCAGGGTGATATTTTCAAATACTTCAGGAACTCGTGCGCACTTGTGCGCAACCACCTGGCCGACACCGCCGGCGCCGATGATCAGTACGTTGGCCATAAAGATCTCCTTAATCTGCGGCTTTTGCGGCCGCTATCTTTGCAAAGGCGTTGGCGCCTTATTATTCACTTTTCGAAATAGGTGTAACCGCTCATGCTGGCGGTATAGGTTTGCAGAATCTGCTTGCGCTGGGCGGCAGTAATCAGCCCCTGTTTGACGGCGCGCTCCGCCAGGCGACGGAAGCGCTCGAACAGCGCTTTGGGCTGATATTCTACGTAACTCAGTACATCGGAAATACTGTCGCCGTGAATTTCGTGGCTGAAGTCGATACTGCCGTCTTCCTGGATGCGCACGCTCACCACATTGGTGTCCCCGAACAGGTTGTGCAGGTCGCCGAGGGTCTCCTGGTAGGCGCCGATCAGGAAGGTGCCGAGAATATAGTCCTCGCCGTCTTTGAGTTCGTGCAAGGGCAGGGTTTTCTGCTCTTTTTCCCGGCCTATAAAGCGGTCGATCTTGCCGTCACAGTCGCAGGTGATGTCGGCGATGATGGCGGAGCGGGTCGGCGCCTCGTCCAGGCGGTGGATCGGCAATAGCGGGAACACCTGATCGATAGCCCATATATCCGGCACCGATTGGAATACGCTCACATTGGCGTAGTAGATATCCGACAGCACTTCCGGCAGCGCCTGCAGGTCTGCGGGGATTTCCTCGGCTTCATCGAGCAGTTTGCGAATATCCTGGGCGCCCTGCAGGAACAGGTTTTCCGCATTGGCGCGCTCGCGCAGGCTCACCTGGCCGTGCAGGTACAGGGAGCGCACCTCGTCGCGATAGTAGAGCGCGTCGTTGTAGCTCTCTTGCAGGTTTTTGGGGGTGATACTGCGCACTGCGTCCTGCAGGTTGAGCAGCATCTGGTGGTCGCCTTCGCTGATCTTGGTGTGCTCCAGTTCCACCGGCTCGAAACGGGTAGTGTCGAGAATATCGAATAGCAGTACAGAGGAGTAGGCTACAGTGGCGCGGCCGGATTCGGTGATAATCACCGGATGTTCGACTCCCTCGCTATCGAGGGTGCCCATAATGGCTTCCACTACATCGACACAGTACTCGTCCAGGGAGTAATTCTTTGAGTGGGTGTAATTGGTCTTGCTGCCATCGTAATCCACCGCCAGGCCACCGCCCAGATCCAGGTAGCCCATGGGTGCGCCTTCTTCCACCAGATCGGCGTAGTAGCGGCAGGCTTCCAAAACTCCGGTGCGGATGTCGCGGATATTCGGTACCTGCGAGCCCAGGTGATAGTGCAACAACTTGAGACAGTCGAGCATATCGTGGTTGCGCAGTTGATCGACCATGGCGATCAGGTCGTTACTGCCCAGACCGAAAATACTGCGGTCGCCACTGGTCGCATTCCAGTAGCCGCCCACCTTGGAGGCGAGTTTTACCCGTGCGCCGATATTTGGGCGCACCTGCTCGCGCTCGGCGCAGCGGATAATGGTCTCCACTTCCGAGGGCGTTTCCACGACGAAGAAAACCTGTACGCCCAGGCGTTGGGCCTGCAGTCCGAGGTTAATAAATTCCTCGTCCTTATAGCCGTTGCAAACGATCAGGGATTCGGTGTTATCCAGAATGGACAGGGCAGCGATAAGTTCTGCTTTACTGCCCGCCTCCAGGCCGTGGTTAAAGCGGCGGCCGGCATTGGCAATTTCTTCAATGACCTGACACTGCTGGTTCACCTTAATGGGGAACACGCCGCGAAAAACATTGCCGTAGCCGCAATCGTCGATAGCGCGAGCAAAGGATTCGTTAATCCGAGCGATCTGCGCTTCGAGTAAATTCTCAATACGCAATAGCAGGGGCATACCCAGGCCGCGCTCGGTGGCGCCTCGGGCAATGTCCATCAGCGAAACACTGTGTGTTACCCCGTTGGGGCCGTCGACTTGCAGTGAAACTTCACCATTTTCGTTCAAATCGAAATATCCGGCGCCCCAATTGCGGATGCCGTAGAGCTCGGCCGAATCTTCGCAAGTCCAGTCTTTTACTTGTTGCTTTTTCATGGCGCCTTTCTGTTGATATTGGCGGGCGCGAATCTTGGGCCCAGCAGGGCCGGAAAGCAATAACTATAGATAAAAAAACGCTAATTTTTGCGCACTGAAAAGTAAATGGGGAGCGAGTGGATGGCCAGCTCTTTTGCACTCTGCGACAGGGGGCTTAAGAAGGTGATTGATCTGCGCAAATTTGAGTAAAAAAAGGCGGCCCGAGGGCCGCAGGGAGAGGGGGATTGGGTAATCAGTAATAGGTCGGCTTGGGGACAACCCGGTAGCCGCGGTGGCTATGGTCCCACAGGTAGTAGGTGTCATAGGCCACGTAGTAATTGTGTCCACCGGCTACCACGGTCAGTGCTGATGCTGGCAGGCTGTGCACGATGGCGCCGTGGGGGGCCTGGGCTACTACGTAGCCGTGAGAAGCCGGGCGATAAAAAATTCCATCGCTATAGTAGAAGCCCGCTGTTCCGATACTGATACTGACGAAATTACGCGGCAGGTGGCGCCAGCGGTATCCATAACCGTAGTGCGAGGGACGGTAGTGGGGGCGGTGGCCGCGATAACCGTGGCGGTAAACCGGTCTGTGTGCCGCGCGATATTCGTGGCGGTGGCCCTGCTTGTGGCCTTTTCTATGCCCTTTGTTATAGCCTTTGTTGTAGCCCTCTTTATAGGCGTGGCGAACTTCGCGGCGGTGCTGGCGCTCCTCTCTGCGTTCACGTCTGCGCTCTTCTTTCTTGCGCTCTTGTCTGCGGCGTTTCTTTTCCTGCTGGCGGTCGTGATGCTTGTCGTGCTGTTTCTTTAAGTGGCGCTGCTCGCGTTCGGCTCTTCCATATTTGTGGTGGTCGTCCATGGCGCGCTGGTGCCCGCGATGTGACTCGGACAGGGCGGGTGCTGCGATCAGCAGCAGGCTTAGGGTGGCGATGGCAGTAGTGAGGTGTTTCATAACATCTCTCCCGAGCGTGGGGCTCTTTTCTTTCAGATCAGGTCTTTTGTGTATCTTGGCGTGAAGTTTGCCCTGGCGGGTCTGAACACTTCCTGAACTGAATGGGGTAAAATTCGGCGGCAATCGACGGCGTAGATTGTGACTAATAGTTCAGATATGGGCAGAGATTGTCTGGCGGGGCCACAGGCTGGATTCTGCGGCGAAATCTTATTGAGAGCGGCAATTTTGCTATGTTGAGACACCTGGTCTCAGCGAGTATGATGCCGCGCTGATTCATAGTGAGCGGTAGCAAGATGCAAGTCTTCCACCACGTAGCAAGTCTGCGCGAGGCGCTGGCCCAGGCCCGCAAAGACGGCAAGACCGTCGGCTTTGTGCCAACCATGGGCAATCTGCACGATGCCCATATAGAACTGGTCAAAATCGCCCAGCAACACTGCGATCTGGTTGTGGTATCCATCTTCGTCAACCGACTGCAATTCGGTTTGAATGAGGATTGGGATAAGTATCCGCGCACTATGGAGCGGGATATGGCCCGCCTGCGGGAAGCGGACTGTGACTTCCTGTTCCATCCGGATGAGAGTGAGATTTACCCCAACGGCATGGACCAGCAGACCCGCGTGGTTTGTCCGGCGATGACCGATGTCCTGTGCGGCGCCAGCCGACCGGGTCACTTTGAAGGGGTCACCACCGTAGTTTCGAAGCTTTTCAACATTGTGCAGCCGGATAAGGCTATTTTCGGAATTAAGGATTTCCAGCAGTTAGCAGTGATTCGCCGTATGGTGGAAGACCTGTGTATGCCGGTGGAAATTGTGGCGGCGCCGGTGCACCGTGAGGAAGATGGCTTGGCAATGAGCTCTCGCAATGGTTATATCACTGCGGAAGAGCGACCGAAGGTTGCTGTGCTCAACCAGTTACTTAACTGGGCCAAGGATGAAATTGTGGCTGGACGCCGGGATTTCGCCGACCTCGAGACAGAGGCGCGCAAGCGAATTGAAGAGAGTGGCTTTCGAGTTGACTACTTCTCCATCTGTTACAGCAAGGATTTACAGCCAGCGGCAGATGACGATAAAGAAATCACGATCCTGGGAGCTATGTACACCAGTGCAGCGCGCCTGATCGACAATGTTTCCCTGGAACTCTGAGGGGCATCCAACTATGCAAATTGAAATGTTGAAGTGCAAGTTGCACATGGCCGCAGTGACTCAGGCCGAACTCTGGTATGACGGTTCCTGTGCAATTGATGAGGACCTGGTAGAACTGGCTGGCCTGCGCGAATTCGAGAAGATCGATATTTACAATGTGAGCAATGGTGAGCGCTTCCACACCTATGTGATCCTCGCCGAGCGCGGTTCCGGTATTATTTCCATGAACGGCGCCGCTGCACGTAGAGTGCAGGTGGGTGACCGCATTATTATCGCTTCCTATGCGCAGATGACAGAGGGCGAAGCCGATAACCACAAGCCCAAGCTGGTCTATCTGGATGAGAACAACAAAGTAGAGCGCAGCACTAATACGATTCCGGTTCAGCTAGCCGAAGCCTGATTCTTCTCGCTACAGGGCATTGTGCCCTGTAGCATCATCCCCGCCGCTTATTGAGCAGACATTAATAACACTTCCTGATTAAACCTCTTTTCTAGATAGGACTCGTCTAAGGTGTAGTGCCAGAGATTTTTCTTTTGTCCTTTAGCTAGAGCGATTTCGCCGATTCTGCCAGGGTTATATTTAATCGGTTGGGCGTGTTGGTATTTGGCGATAGGGTCCCGATAGGCCTCCTCTAAAGGAATTATCTCCCAGCCTTCCTTCCTCAGTCTTTCAGCCAGATCACCAATAAACAGGGCTGAAATATCCATTTCATGCAACAGTATGACGTGCTTTGGGGAGCGCCCGAGACATTTAATTGCCATATCGTCGTAGTACTTAATGCTCGCCATAAGAGCGTCGACATAAAAGTTGGAGAGTCTTTCCATATCAACTGGTTTTCCGTCTCTCACTGCTGTTTGGAAAAGTTCTTCGATATACCAGTCGTAATTGTTTAAGGTGATATAGGCGTTTTGATAGTTATTTTTCTGTAGTAGATCCCGGATACCGTCGCGTTTCTCGACAGTTTCACCCTCGCGCAGATAGGGAAAGCGAAAATAGGGTTTAAAGTTGTCAAATTGTTGAAGCAGCTGGTGGGCCTGCAAAAAATCCGCTTGATAAGTGGATAGCCCTGTTTCCAGAAAATTGGGATGGCTATGGGTGTGATTGCCAATAATATGCCCGGCTTTATCGTAGAGGTGCATCCGCTCTAACCCTTCCTCATCGAAGGATTGAGTATTGGAAAAGAAGGCTACTTTGCCAACTTTATATTCTTCTAAGTTTTCAATTAACGTTTTGGCCCGGGTTGGTCCATCAAAATAACCATCGGCTTTACGTGGGGCATCATCGAAAGTAATTGCCAGTTGTTTGGCGCTAGCGACTGGGATTGCCAATAAGTAAATTATCAATAATATGACTGAACGCTGCATGGTTTATTACTCTAATGAGTTTAATTACGAGCTGTTCGCCAGGCTAGGATTTAGTTGTCCTTCTATTCAGGTTTTCTGTCTTAATTTACTGGTCAGATAACCTGCGTTGTCCAGTAGCCTAGGCTCAGTTGCGGTAGAGTACGGCTTCCTATTGTGTCCACTATAGCTTCAGATGTATATGGCCAAAATACTTGTTAGTTCCTGCCTTTTGAACTGCGCCGTGCGCTATGACGGTAGTAGTGTTGAGGCTTGTAGCGATGATTTTGAGTGGCTTGTGGATACTCAGGAAATTGTTTCCTTGTGTCCGGAAGTGGCGGCGGGATTGCCTATTCCGAGGGTGCCGGCTGAGATCTGTGGCGCAAATGGAACAGAGGTGTTAGATGGAACTGCCGGGGTTATAGGTAGTGATAGAACAGATCTAACTGAGCAATTTATACTGGGGGCCAAACTGGCTCTGGAATTATGCAGGAAACACAATATCCAGTATGCAGTGCTTACGGAAAATAGTCCCTCTTGCGGAAGTAACTATATTTACGATGGCAGTTTTTCAGGAACAAAAATAATGGGTTCTGGTGTTGTATCTACGCTTCTTCAACGGGCGGGAATAATAGTTTTTAGTCAACATACTGTTGGGCAACTTAGAGAATTGATAAGTGCATCCAGAGCTAACTAAGTTGTTAGCATTAATAAAATTAGATCGGCAAAAAGGGCATTGGTCATAGTTAGGCCCTGTAGGTTGATTAATACCGGCGAAGCCGGTGGCTGCCAGATGTCGGTACGATTAGCGCAGTGTCCCTGAAAATTATCCTTTTGTGACGCAGCACCCAGCCTGTTAGGTTTTGTCATTTTTAGGGTCCAGATTGGCAGTGACTGCTGTGGCAATAAACAGGTAAGACTGAATACCCTGTTGGCTATTTAAATGGCTGCAGGAGGCAGTGGTGGAAGGCAAGTTTTTTAAAGCCGATAGCAAGTTTATCAAAGCCGCATTGGTACTGGCGATCAGTTCCGCGTTTTATGGCTGCAGCGGTGGCAGCGGTGGTGGTGAAGATCCTGCGCTTGTGGATACCACTCCGCCGAGCCTGACACTGACTCCCGCCAGCGGGGCCTCTATTGCAGCAACCGACACCCTACGGCTGGATTTTAGCGAAGCGGTGGCATTGGAGGATGTGTCCTTAAGTGGCGCCATGCAGGAAATGGGAGAGCTCTCTCAAGTCGATCAGGACACCCTGATCTTAACCCCGATAGCGGAGTGGGCAAAGGGACTAGAACTCTCCCTGACAATTGCCGCGCAGGATGCGGCTGGCAACCAGATGGCAGAGGTTGATGCTCACTATACCGTGGATGAAATTGCCCCTTCCGTAGTCAGTGTATCCCCAGCACAGGAGCGTTTGGAGAAGGATGGCGCAATCACGGTACAGTTTTCTGAGTCGATGGATCGCGACAGCCTGCAAATTAGCGGTTTGTTGCTGAATGATGAATACACTTTGACCTGGTCCCAGTCGCGCTTTAATGACGATACCTTGGTGATAGCTCCCAAGAGCCGCTGGCTGTCCGGGGAGAATCGCAGCCTGCACCTTGAAGCCAAAGACCCCGCTGGCCTGGATCTCCCCGCTGAACAGCACAATTTTACTGTGCCATTGTACTTTGAGAATTTTGACAGTGCGCAGGTCGTGATAGGCCAGGATGATTTTTCCAGTACTTTGACGGCCATCAATGCAAAAAATCTTGGCGAGGGGCCCCTGGGTTCCGCTGCCGTTACTGATGAGGGGAAGTTGTTCGTACCCGATTATACAAATAATCGGGTGTTAATTTTTAATTCGGTCCCCACAAGCAATGGAGCGCCGGCCAATGCGGCGCTTAATAAAGATAGTCTTGACGATAGCAGCGGGGGAGAGTTTGGTGGCGGGCCCACAAGCATAAGTTTTGATAGTGGAAAACTTTTAATAAATTACTTGTTTGGTACTCGGGGCCACAGTATTTTTGTTTACGATACTATTCCCGAAGATGGTCGGGCACTGCCTAGTGCCAAACTGCCGCAGGACAGCTGCCAGGGTAACGGCTCCGTATATTCCAGTGCAATGATTGCCGAGGGACGCGTATTCGCGGCCTCGTGGTCTAAAGCTCGAATGGTGGTGTGGGATGACTTGCCCTCAATGGAAGATACGGCACCGGATTGGCTGCTGGGCCAATCCACACTGGAAAACTGCACCCCTAACGACCGTGAGCAAGATGGCTCGGTTATGCAGGCCAGTGCTCGCACATTGGCTACGCCCGGAGATGTGTGGAGCGATGGAGAAAAGTTAGCTATCACCGACTCGGAAAATAACCGGGTACTTCTGTGGAACTCAATGCCTACTAGTAGCTTTGCTCCGGCGGATATAGTTCTGGGGCAAGCAGATTTTGTCAGCAATGAAAGCCAGCCCCCAAGTCGAAAAACCCTGAGTTTATTCGAACGGGGTATCTGGTCGAACGGCATTCAGCTATTTGTAGCGGACAGTGAAAATCACCGAGTATTGATCTGGAACCAGTGGCCACAGGAAAATTTCGCTCCGGCAGATGTTGTCTTGGGTCAGGAAGATTTTGATCGCAGTGCCTTCAACGACAGCAACCAGAATGGGGTTGCTGACGAGGGGGAGTTGCCAAGTGCTGCTACGCTGAAATGGCCCGACGGAATTACCGCTTATGAAGATAAGTTGATTATCAACGACTCGGGTAATAACCGCTTTCTTATTTTCCAATCTCGTTAGTTTTTTCTGCTAAATGTACCGGGCTGGTAACCCGGTACAGGCAAACTTAACTTGATTTTTTTCCAGTCGGACTGCCTGTTTCCAGGGTTCCGGCTGAGATTAGCGGCGGTAGAGGTGCAGAGGTTTTAGCGGGCTCAGCCAAAGTTTTAGGGATAAATAAAGAAGACTTAACTGAGCAATTTATACGGGGAGCTAAACGGGCATTACAGCTATGTCTGCAGCACAATATTAAATACGCAGTACTTACGGAAAATAGCCCATCATGTGGTGGTGATTATATTTACGATGGTAGTTTTTCTGGTGCGAAAATAGTTGGTTCTGGCGTTGTGTCTGCACTACTGAGGAGGGAGGGTATACAGGTATTTAACCAGAATATTGTGGGCAGGCTTAGGAAACTTTTGGAAGTATCCAGAGATAACTAAGCTTTCCAGATATATAGTCATATTAAAGGTAGGTATAAAAGTGAATTCTAAAGTTATCAATTTTAAAGAAAAATTGAACCTGTTCTCGGAGCACTGGTCCCCTAAAGTGATTGCCGAGATGAACGATTACCAGTTTAAATTGGTTAAGATCCAGGGTGAATTTACCTGGCATGATCATCCCGATACCGATGAGGTGTTTGTTGTAATTTCCGGGCATATGCAGATCGAGTTTCGCGATAGTGTCATATCCCTTGGACCTGGTGAGATGACGGTAGTACCAAAGGGTGTGGAGCATAAACCCAGAGCTGAACAGGAATGTGAAGTACTATTGATTGAGCCTAAAGGGGTCGTTAATACGGGCGATGCCGGTGGAGATCTAACTGCGAAAAATGATGTCTGGATCTAAGTGATTGAGCGGTTAATCAACTTTCTTTTACTGTTTGCTTGTCTGATTAACTTGCACCTTTCAGGGCCTGCGTTGGATTGTCTTCGCCCCATGCCAAATTTTGAGATGAGGGGACTGTTTCGCAGCGGCTATGTTATAAAGTGACAAGAATAAAGCTCTAATAAACTCAGATTTCTCTAGGCTAGCCATGCCGCGCTAATAATAAAGGAGAAGATGATGTCTGAAGTGCATACCCGCCCAGTCTCCCCCGGTTTTGCTGCCAATGCGCTTATTAGCGCCGAAGACTACGAGACAATGTACCGCCAGTCGGTAGAGAGCCCAGAGGCGTTCTGGGCACAACAGGCCAAGGACTTTTTGCAATGGGACAAGCCGTTCAGCCAGGTTCTTGAGGAGGATCTGCACAAAGGTCATACCGCCTGGTTCTCCGATGGCCAGTTGAACGTAACCGTGAACTGCATCGATCGGCACCTGGCCAGTCGTGGCGAGCAGACTGCGATTCTGTGGGAGGGAGATGATCCCGCTGATAGTAAGGCGGTCAGCTATCAGAGCCTGTACGAAAATGTGTGTCGCTTGGCCAACCTGCTGAAATCCCGGGGGTTAAAAAGGGGGATCGGGTGTGTATTTATATGCCAATGATCCCCGAAGCGGCCTACGCCATGCTCGCCTGTGCCCGTATCGGCGCTGTGCATTCGGTAGTATTTGGTGGTTTCTCCCCGGTGTCCCTGAAAGACCGTATTCTCGATTCCGATTGTCGTCTGGTGATCACTGCTGATGAAGCGGTTCGGGGCGGTAAGCGAGTACCGCTAAAAGCCAATGTGGATAAAGCACTGGTGGACTGCCCCAATGTTCATACGACAATTGTGGTTAAACACACGGGCACACCGGTAGACTGGGATAGCAAGCGGGATATCTGGTATAGCGAATCCATAGATGAGATGGAGCCGGACTGCGCGCCTGAAGTGATGGGAGCGGAGGACCCACTGTTTATCCTTTATACCTCGGGCTCTACCGGTAAACCCAAAGGGGTCCTGCATACCACTGCCGGCTATCTGCTGATGGCCACCATGACCTTCAAATATACCTTTGATTATCGCGAGGGAGAGATTTTCTGGTGTACTGCCGATGTGGGCTGGATCACTGGGCACAGCTATATCGTCTATGGACCCCTGTGCGCTGGGGCCACCAGTCTGATGTTTGAGGGCGTGCCCACTTTCCCGGATGCCTCACGCTTCTGGCAGGTTGTGGATAAGCATCAGGTCAATATTTTCTACACCGCGCCGACAGCGATTCGAGCGCTGATGGGAGCGGGTGACGAGTTTGTGAAAGCCACCGAGCGCAGTTCCCTGCGACTTTTAGGCACCGTGGGTGAGCCCATAAACCCGGAAGCCTGGGAGTGGTATTACAGCGTGGTGGGCGATGAGCGCTGCCCGATTGTGGACACCTGGTGGCAGACTGAAACCGGTGCGCAGATGATCACCCCATTGCCCGGTGCTATGGCATTGAAACCCGGGTCAGCCACTCGGCCCTTCTTTGGTGTACAGCCCGCGCTGCTGGATAGTGAAGGCCGGGAGATTGAAGGGGAAGGCGAGGGCTCTCTGGTGATTAAAAAGAGCTGGCCCTCCATGATTCGGGATGTGTACGGCAATCGCCAGAGAATGCTGGATACTTATTTTTCCGCATTCCCCGGCTATTACTTTACCGGCGATGGTGCCCGCCGCGATAGTGACGGTTATTACTGGATTACAGGGCGCATTGATGATGTGTTAAATGTCTCTGGACACCGCCTGGGAACAGCTGAGATTGAGAGCGCCCTGGTACTGCACAATGATACGGCGGAGGCAGCGGTGGTAGGTTATCCCCACGATATCAAAGGGCAGGGGATTTATGCCTTTGTAATGCTCAAATCTGGCCATAAGCCCAGTGATGAGCTGAAGGCTGAATTAATTGAGCTCTGCCGCAAGGAGATAGGGCCAATTGCCAAGCCTGACTTTATCCAATGGGCGCCTGCACTGCCAAAAACCCGTTCCGGCAAAATCATGCGGCGTATCCTGAGGAAGATTGCCTGCAATGAGCTGGATAATCTGGGAGATGTTTCCACTCTTGCCGATCCCACTGTGGTTGACGCATTGATTGATCACCGCGAAAATCGCTGACCATAGGTGTGGCGCGTGAAGGTTTTATTGGCCGGGCATAGCCCGGCCTTTTCATTGGGGCAAGAGGTTAAATTCCTCCCCGATTTTTGCGCCATTTTCAGCTAAATAGACAAGTAAATGCCTGCTGCTTTGCACAGTTAGTAACCCTCTAACTCCGGATATTGTTTTAAGGGTATTTACAGTTAAGGAGATTCCGTTTGGAACAGGGACAGTACCTCTGCGATCACTACCGCTTCGCCGCCGATCAGCGCCTCAAGGTTTTTAATTTTTTTGTTGTGTTAACCATGTTTGTTGAGGGCGGGATTTTCACTGCCATGGAGAAAGACTTCCACCCTCTAATCCTGGCGTTGCTGGGAGGGTTTGTGGTCATACTGGTCACTGTATTTTGGCTGATGGACATTCGCAGCCGCCAGCTTCTCAAGCTTGCAGTTCCGGCACTGAAAACCCTGGAAATGGGATTCCCGGAGGAAGCGAGAATTTTTTCCAACGATGCCATTCGCCGAGGTGACTTGGCCCGTTACACTTTCGCTTTCAGGGTTTTGTTGGTGGGGCAGCTGTTCTTTGGTCTGGGCGTCGCTTCTTACGGTATTTATCACTGGTATATCTCCCCCTAATCCCAACCTTGCAGTGGCGGGTATGATTGCATGAAGTGAACCACCTGCCACAACCTCCTCTTTGTCTCGTACGTTTTAAAGTCGGCGCTGCCGGCCTCTCTAGGCTATCTTGCAGAAGTATCCGCTTCTCTCCCGAGGTTTATACGATGCTTGATCATATTCGCCTTTATGTGCACAGCTATGAACGCAGTAAGGACTTCTATCAGCAGGCGCTGATGCCACTGGGATACCAGTTGGTGATGGAGTTTGACGATTGGGCGGGCTTTGGCTGGGCAGATAAAGCGGAATTCTGGATTCGTGGCGGGACCAGCACCACTCCACAATTGCATATTGCCTTTCGCGCTGAAGAGCGGCAGGTGGTCAGGGAGTTCTATCGCTTGGCCCTGGAGGCCGGGGGTAAAGACAATGGCGCACCGGCTGTCTACGAACAATATCACCCGGATTATTACGCCGCCTACGTGCTTGATCCCGATGGGCATAACCTGGAAGTGGTGTGTCATTTACCGGGGGACTTACAGGAATAAGTCGATCGAGATTTGGGAGTAATTTATGAACGAGGTAACTCGAGCAAAATACCTGCCAATAGCGCTGGTCGTTGTAGGAGTGCTTTTTATTCTGGCGATTTACCCGATGATGATGTGGATCTGGCCGGAAGGGTGGGGCTGGACTCCGCGGCAGCTAGAATACGAGCAAATGATTATCGGTATTTATGTCACCTTGGGGGTGTTTTTAATACGCGCTGCAAAAAATCCCGCCGCAAATGCCAGTTTAATTTGGTTCACTATATGGTCCAGCCTTGTACACGCCGTCATTATGTTGGTGCAGGCATTGGTGGATAAAACAGAGCGAATCAATTTGATGGGAGATATTCCCGCACTTTTTTTGATTGCCGCTGTGCTTTGGTACCTTATGCCCAGGCGAAAAAAATCTGATTGAGCATTTACTTTATTTTGACTTGCTAAAAAATCTGAATTGCTCTTTCTGACTCACCGTTATTGATCCCTACTATAAGAGCGATAACAAGGTCTAATTTCCCGCTTATTGTTCTCCCCTATAAGCTCTACTCCTGTAATAGAGATGGCAGTAGAGATAAATAATCCCATGAAATACTTACCCTTATTTGCATTAACTATCGGTCTGATAGGCGGAGCCAATGCAGGGACATTGACTCGCGATAATGGCGCACCTGTCGGAGACAACCAGAACGCACAAACCGCCGGAGAAAATGGCGGTAATTTGCTGCAAGATGTTCAACTGATTCAAAAATTGCAGCGTTTTGCCCGTGAACGTATTCCCGAGCGTGTAGTTCATGCTCGTGGAACTGGTGTTCACGGTGAATTTGTTGCGACGGCTGACCTCAGTGATTTAACCCGCGCAGCGGTGTTTGAGCGCGGTAGTAAAACGCCAGTGTTTGTGCGTTTTTCAACAGTAATCCACTCAAAAGGTTCCCCGGAAACCCTGCGCGATCCCCGTGGATTTGCCACCAAGTTTTATACGGAAGAAGGCAACTGGGATTTAGTGGGTAACAATCTGCCGGTATTTTTTATCCGCGACGCGATTAAATTCCCGGATATGGTTCACTCCCTAAAGCCCTCCCCGGTGACTAATCAACAGGACCCCAACCGTTTCTTTGATTTCTTTAGCCATGTGCCGGAATCCACCCATATGCTGAGCTGGGTCTATTCCGATTACGGTACACCGGCTAACCTGCGCCAGATGGATGGCTGGGGTGTTCACGCCTATAAATTTATCAATGACAAGGGTGAAGTGAACTATGTGAAATTCCACTGGAAAACCCGTCAGGGAATCAAGAACCTGACTGCGGAAGAGACAGCAGAAATTCAGAGCAAGGACTTCAGCCACGCAACTCGCGATATGTATGCCGCGATTGAAAAAGGCGAGTACCCCCAGTGGGATCTGTTTATTAAAGTACTGAAGCCCTCCCAGCTTAACAGCTTTAATTACAACCCCTTGGACGCCACCAAAATGTGGTTGGACGTGAAGGAAACTAAAGTGGGCACCATGACACTTAACCGTGTACCCACTAACTTCTTCCAGGAAACTGAGCAATCCGCGTTTGCGCCGGCCAATATTGTTCCGGGTATTGAGCCTTCGGAAGACCGCTTATTACAGGGCCGCGTATTCTCATACTCCGATACGCAAATGTATCGCCTGGGGGCCAACCACCAGCAATTGCCTATCAACCGTCCCCGTGTTGCAGTAAGTAACTGGAACCAGGATGGGGCGGGTAATTACGGCCAACAGACTTCAGGTGTGAACTATCAGCCGAGCCGTATCGATGCGCGCACCGAGGACCCCAAAGGTCTTTATAGCAACAAGGCGTTGAATGGCAGCACCCAGCAAAAGGCCATTGAAAAGAAACAGCCTTTTGCCCAGGCGGGTGCTTTCTACCGCAGCCTGAGTCCTGAAGAGCGCCAGAATCTGATTGAAAACCTCGCTGGTGATCTGGGTAAAGTGAGTGATGAAAACACTAAGCACATTATGCTGAGCCACTTCTATCAAGCGGACAAGGACTACGGACAGCGCTTAACCAAAGCGGTTGGTGGCGATCTGGATCGCGTGAAAAAACTGGCCCGGTAATTTTTACCCAAGTGCGGGCGACCTCTGTCGCCCGCTAAATTTATACAGGTGAAATTATGAGATCATTTTTATTCGCACTACTGTTTCTCACCTTGGGGGTTCAGGCAGGGGAGCCGGAAAAAACGGAATCTGATTTTACCGAACTCTCTCAGTATTATTTTGCCGCAGCCAGGATTGGTGATACCGAGGTGCTGCGTGAATTTTCGCAAGCGGGTTTCCCCCTGGATGTACGCAACCCGAAAGGTTACACCGCACTGATGATTGCCACTTACAACGGCAAGGGGGAAGCTGTGGATTACCTGTTGCAGAGAGGTGCAGATGCCTGTGCCCAGGATCGCCGTGGCAATACTGCCCTGATGGCAGCGATTTTTCGCGGTGAGTTCGTCCTTGCACGAACCCTGCTAAAGCAGGATTGCGATTCGCAGCAGGTGAATAAGGCCGGCCACTCCGCAGAGGATTTTGCCGAAGTTTTTGGTCGTGACCAAATGGTTCAGCTATTGCAGCAACAGCGGGCAAATGGAGACTAAGACAGTTTTTTGTGCGGTTGGCATTGGGTGGTGTCACCGCTCCTGTCCTGCGTGAACTCCTCTTGAGTTGGCCGCTTTAGCTTGCGGCACATTTCTCAGTTTGTCCCGGCCCCCGCGACCGCGTTAGCATAGCCAGCTGCAATCCAGTTGGTACCCACTATGACCTCGAATCATCATCCCTATGAAGCCCTCACGCCGGACGTGGTGATCGACTGTGTCGAGACTACCGGACTGATTTCCGATGCGCGTATTTTCCCTCTAAACAGTTATGAAAACCGCGTCTATCAGGTGGGTATTGAGGATGCCGAGCCGTTGATTGCCAAGTTCTATCGCCCGGGGCGCTGGAGTGATGAGCAGATATTAGAGGAGCACCAGTTCACCCTGGAGCTGGCAGAGGCCGAAATTCCTGTGGTGGCACCGATACAGTTTGATGGGCGCACCCTGATGGAGTCCGCTGGATTCCGTTTTGCGCTTTTCCCCCGACGGGGCGGTCGCCAGTTGGAGCTGGATAACTTTGACCACCTGGAACAGGTGGGGACCATGTTGGGTCGTATTCATGCGGCCGGCAGCGCCAAACCTTTCAGCTATCGCCCATCCCTCACTTTGCAGCGATTCGCAATCGATAGCCGGGAATTTATCCTGAATGGAGATTTCCTGCCACGTGAGAACCGCGAGGCTTACGCTTCCGTCACGGGCCACATTATCGAACAGATAGCCCCGCTGTTTGAGCGGGACTGGGGTATGCTGCGCTTGCACGGTGATTGCCACAGTGGCAACTTCCTGTGGCGGGATGAGACTCCCTGGTTTGTGGACTTGGACGACTGCCTGATGGGGCCGGCGATCCAGGATATCTGGATGTTGATTTCCGGCAATCGCGCAGAGCAAACCGCTTACCTGGATGCAGTGTTGGAAGGCTATGAAACCTTCTATAGTTTTGATCCCCAGCAGCTGCAGCTGGTGGAGCCTCTGCGCTGCCTGCGGCAGATGCATCACGCCGCCTGGTTGGCGCGACGCTGGCAGGACCCGGCTTTTCCCCAGGCGTTTCCCTGGTTTAATACTGCCCGTTACTGGGCAGAGCATATACTGGCATTGCGCGAGCAGCAGTCTGCGCTGCTGGAGCCCCCGTTGACCCTGGGGGCTGTGTAACATGGAGAAAGCAATAATGGATGCGACATGCACCGAGGCTGAGGCGGATCTGATCTGGGAGAAGATTCGTATAGAGGTGGCGCAGCAGGTAGAGCGGGAGCCGATCCTGGCCAGCTTTCTACACGCGACCATCCTGAACCACAATTCCCTGGAGGCGGCGCTCAGCTTTCACCTGGCCAACAAGCTGGACAATGCGGTGGCACCGGCGCTGTTAATTCGCGAGGTTATCGATGAGGCGCTACAAGCTGACCCTTCCATAGGGCATGCGGCGCGAGCGGATTTGAACGCAATTTACCTGCGGGATTCCGCCTGCCACTCCCTGC
This sequence comes from Microbulbifer sp. MKSA007, assembly GCA_032615215.1. Taxonomy (NCBI): domain Bacteria; kingdom Pseudomonadati; phylum Pseudomonadota; class Gammaproteobacteria; order Cellvibrionales; family Microbulbiferaceae; genus Microbulbifer; species Microbulbifer sp. MKSA007. The sequence continues at coordinate 544,386 of CP128433.1, forward strand.
ACGAGCCGTTCCTGTACTTTAAGGGCTTTCACGCCTTGCAGGTTCACCGTGTGGCCCACTGGCTGTGGCAGCAGCAGCGCCGCTCCCTGGCTATGTTCTTACAGCACCGTGTCTCTGTCGTATTCAGTGTGGATATTCACCCGGCTGCGCGTATGGGTGACGGTATATTGCTGGATCACGCGACCGGTATCGTTATAGGTGAAACGGCTGTAGTGGAAAACAATGTTTCCATCATGCAGTCCGTTACACTGGGCGGCACTGGTAAAGAGAGCGGGGACCGCCATCCGAAAATCCGCCACGGGGTTTTAATCGGTGCGGGCAGCAAGGTGCTGGGTAATATTGAAATTGGCGAGTGCGCCCAGATTGCTTCGGGAAGTGTGGTTCTTAAAACGGTACCGGCAAAGGTGTTAGTGGCCGGAGTGCCGGCAAAAGTTGTCGGGGCAGCCACCTGTGCTGAACCGGCTTTATCCATGGATCAGTGTGCCCTGTCGCAAGTTCAGAAGTAAGGCTTGTCGCCCCGTAGCGAACACAGGCTGCGGGGCTGGGATCACTGGGGAAATGATGCAACGGCACTGTTCTTGGCACTATCCTTTGACCCATGAAATATAGTCTCAGCGCGAAAAATCTTACCTGCCGAAATTTGGAGGCTTATGCGGACTACCGCGCGAGCCTTGTAACTCCGGATTGCACCAAGGAAATTACAGGTATTGTCCGCAGTGATAGCGGCCTGCCTTCCATTGGGCTCAATCAGGTGATTTCCAATATGGTAATGCCGCCGCGCATTATTCAGCGTTTTGCGCTGGATTATTTTGCCGAGCGGCACAGCCCCTTCACCCTTTGGCACAGTGCCACCAAACCCCTGGACAATGACGCTTTGGATGAACTTGGGCTAAAGCGGCGCCAGTCCCTGGTAGCTATGGCCGCCGAGATACCCCGACTCAGCGTTGCCGAGGTTCCGGTAGTGGAACGGCTGACTATTAGTGCGGTGAAAAAGGAGGCCTTGCCTGATTACGGCGCGGTGCAGGCAGCGGCGGCAGGGGAGCTGGAGGGGGCACAATTGACGCACTTCTATCAGGGCCTGCAGGAAATCCCCGAGCAGCGGCGCGGGCGGTTGAAGTTGTTTCTCGCTAGCCTGGATGGTGTGCCGGTGGCCGCCGGTTGCCTGTTTGCGGCAGCGGATGCACTGGGGCTCTATGACCTGGTGACACTTCCGGATTACCGGGGTCGCGGGATTGGTCGGGCCCTGTTCAAGCATCTGCTAACCGCTGCCCAAGGTAGCCACCATAAAAATCTTGTAGCTTTAGTGCCGGCGGATCGTCAGCAGCTACTGCTCGATAGTGGCTTTTTTGCAGTTGGCGAGGTTGCCCGTTATCAATACACTCCGGCGCCGGCGGCCCCTAAGCCCGACTGAAAGGGAAGGCGATAACTTCCTCAATCGATTGGTAACCCGCTTTTAACATCAGCAGTCGGTCGACTCCCAGCGCGACCCCGGCGCACTCGGGCATGCCTTGATCCAGAGCCGCAACCAGACGCTCTTCAAAGGGGTGTACAGGGCGCTGGTTAGCACGGCGGTATTCCAGATCCTTTTCAAAGCGGCGCTGCTGTTCCGCGCTGTCGGTTAGCTCCCAATAGCCATTGGCCAGTTCCAATCCACCCACATAGGCTTCGAAGCGCCTGGCTACGGGGGTCCCCTGTTCGTCTGCCACCACTTTTGCCAGTGCCGCTTGCTCTGCGGGGAAGTCGTAGAGCAGGGTGATGCCCTCCCTCATGGTGGGTTCCAGGCGGTGGCTCATCAGCAGGTCCAGGCACTCACTGCGTTCACGGGGTACAAAAGACAATTCCATTTCCCGCTTAACGCAGGAAATCAGCTCGGCTTCGCTGGCACTGTGGGGGTCCAGTTGCAGCTCCCTTAAAAACAATTCCCGGTAACTGAGGGACTGAACCTGGTCCGTCGCCAAAATACCGCAGAGCAGCTTGGCGACCTCCTCCATCAGTTGGTGATCGTCCCAACCGCAGCGGTACCACTCCAACATGGTGAACTCGGGGTTGTGTCGACCGCCGGATTCGCCCTGGCGAAAAGCCTTACCCAAGTAGTAGCAATCTCCGAGTCCTGCGGCGAGTAAACGCTTTAAACCAAATTCAGGGCTGGTGGCCAGGTAGGCGTTTTCGCCCCGGCACTCGGTGGTGATGGACTCGATATGGGGGTCGCTGGTGGCGCGCTGGGATAGCACCGGAACTTCAGCCTCTACAACATTTCGCTCAGCAAAAAATGTGCGTATTTCAGCGAGTAGCGCAGCGCGTTGGCGCAGGGCTGCAATAGTGGCGGTGGGGCGCCAGGTATCTGTGCTCATGGGGGGTGCTCTGGAGAGGAGCGGCCGTAGGCCGCTCGAGGGGAGGAGGTACTTAGTCTTCCTTGGCACGGCCCAGGTATTCGGCAGTGCGGGTGTCTACCTTGATGGTTTCACCGATTTCCAGGAACAGAGGAACCTTCACAACGGCGCCGGTAGCCAAAGTGGCCGGCTTGGTGCCGCCCTGGGCGGTGTCTCCGCGCAGGCCCGGATCGGTATCGGTAATTTCCAAGATAACGTGGTTGGGGGAGTAACTGCCAGCGGAGAGCCGTTGTACAGGGTTACAGTGCAGATATCCTGCTCTTTGAGCCATTTTGAAGCATCGCCCACAGCATCGCTGCTGGCTTGGTGCTGCTCAAAAGTCTCGGGCTCCATGAAATGGTAAAACTCGCCATCGTTGTACAAGTATTCCATTTCGCGATCCATCACATCCGCAGCTTCCAGGCTTTCACCGGAGCGGAAGGTGCGTTCCCATACGCGACCGGTTTTCAGGTTGCGAAGCTTCACGCGGTTGAACGCCTGGCCCTTACCAGGTTTGACGAATTCGTTTTCCACGATTGAGCAGGGGTCGCCGTCCAGCATCACCTTGAGGCCGCCCTTGAATTCGTTAGTGGAGTAACTAGCCATAGCAAATAGAGCCCTTTAAGTCATTTATCTATATGATTTTTAACGAGTTTTTTGTTTCTAGCCGATTCCGGCCAAGGCTGGGCTAACGCCCTCCGCTTCCGCCACAAATGGTAGCCGCACGTAACTCGTCTGGCTGGGGAAAAGAGACTTCACCGCCAGCCCTGCATGATGGAGCGGGATTATACAGGAGGGTGAGAGCTTGAACGAATAGCCAGAGAGAAATGGAGGGGAGGCGTTCCGGTTGTTATAGCCAAGCTGCAATTATTGGGGCAGCCGGCAGTGCAATGGGCTTTAGCCCATTGCACAAAAAGCACTTAACTTAATGGATCGTCCCCGCCGCCATAACCTTTTCTCTGCATGCGACGCACAAAGTAAGCAAAAGTCGCTTGCGTGCGTTTTTCCTGGAGAATCCAGTCGTGGGCTTCGCGGCCCAATTCGGGATCAATATCCTGGATGGTGCCGGCGGATTCAGCCAGTATTTGCAGTTTGGCAGCGCGCTCGCACTGAACCGCCATTACACAGGCTTCCTCTACAGAGCGACAGGCCATAATCAGGCCGTGGTGTCCCAGTAGGATTGCGCGCTTGTCTCCAATAGCGGCGGAAATCAGCTCACCCTCGCTGTTACCCACGGGCACACCCGGCCAGTCTTTGAGGAAGGCAATATCCTCATACAACATGCAGGCGTCCATATGGGAAATCTTTAGCGGGCGTTCCAGCATGGAAAGTGCACATACGTGCATGGGGTGGGTATGCACAATACAGTTCACATCGGGGCGCGCCCGGTAGATCCAGGAGTGAAAGCGGTTGGCCGGATTGGCCATGCCCTCTCCGGACAGTACTTCGAGGTCTTCGTTGACCTCCAATAAGTTGGATGAGGTAATTTCATCGAAGCCGAGGCCCAGGCGTTGGGTGTAATAAGTACCGGGTTTTTCCGCGCGGGCGGTAATTTGCCCAGCCAGGCCGGAGTCGTGACCATCGTTAAATAAAATTCGGCAAGTCAGCGCAAGCTTTTCTCTCAGAGACCACTCGGGGGTGCTGAGGTGCTGTTTCATTGCTTCACTGGCTCGTTCAACCAGTTCGTTTTTTGCCAGTGATAGTGTTTCAGCCATTGTTATCTCCAATTCTCACAGCAAGTCATATTAATTCTGCGATATTTAATAAATTTTCCTTTTTTATTTTCTTATCGCAGAATAATTTTTAAAAACCTAACTCAAAATGATTCGATCTCTGTCGAATTTATGTTGGTGGCATTTCCCTATGCCCGTGCTTTCTCCAACAACACCTGTGAGTGGGTTGATAAGTGCTTGCTCATTAAGCTGTAACAGCTTCAACTTTTTTATGTTTAGTGGAGTGGTAGGCGGTTTCAATAGAATCGAAGAATTGTAAGCGGGCCTCTACAAGGTGGCGCCCGGCTTCAAGCATTATGTCCAGTTGGCTTGGATCCTTGGAGCCAATATCTACCATAATATCGCGAATGGTTTCTGCATGGCCGTCATCACATTCAATATGCAGCAGGAAAAATTGCATTTCTGCATCGGTTACGCCGCAAGAGCGGAATCCGGCAACAATATCTGTATATAAATCGGGTACCAGGGCTTCGGCTCCCAGGCATAGGGCACCCAATCCTGCACTGGCCCTGAGGTCCCGGCAGTTTTTGAACATGGTATCGATCAGGTGCTGAGTGCCTGGTAAAACTTCTGCGTTTTCCAGGGTTAAACCAAAATGCTCGAGGGTTTCGCGATAGATTTCTGCGTGCGGTTTGGGGCTGTCTGGTTCCAGGCCCAGCTCTTCCATTAGATTCTCGGCAAGCTCCAGGACTTCGTGGTTACTCGGAAGGTTTGCCATCATTGCACAGAGATATCTAACAAAAAATCCACTGTAAATACCTTGTTGAACCAAAAATATTTTTAATTCGTCCAACGTAATGGAGCCTTCACGGCAACGCTTCAAGAAAGGATGTGCGCGAGTTTGCTCAATCAGTAGGTCTTTATTGGCTTCAAGCAATTCAAGCTGCATTTCCATTGGGTAATTCCTTTTTGTAATTCTAAACTTACTGTTTGAACACCTTTTAGGTGTTTTATTTATTTCTTGATAGTGCCCGCCTTTGGCGGGGTCGACAAAATGGTTTTTCTTTGCCGGCGTTTAAATTAACACCAAATTATCCCTATTGTGAATAAGGGAATTATGAATTTTTTGATATTTGTTGATGGTTTTTGGAGGATGTTTTTTCTAGTGATAAAAATTTTATTAATAAATAATTTTTGCTTTGCTTTATCCTTGCCGAATTTCTCAAGGAAAATGTTTTTTGCTCCCTGAATTCATTGTGGAAATGTCGACTGTGTAGATTTTCTTTGTTGCAGTGGAGTGTTTTGTGGGGTAAGGGTTTTTATTGGTAGGTAGAGTGAATACTTGCTTCGCCGATAATGAGTCTATTCCTAAATTCAGGTAAAGAAGAGTTAAGGCTCTGGTTGCTTAAAGATACAGTCCAACTATCCGATATTTTTCCACAGAAGGTTGGTGAAGGTTTTTTGATTATGTTTATAGGGTTTCTGCAAAAATAAATTCAGTTTATGTAATTACCCTAGGGAATCGATTTGAGGGTTCAACTAACTCACTAGATAGGCTCTGAAACAGATGCCATTTCTCTAATGGGTTTGTACGCATTCCCATGTCTACCTGGTCACGGCACCCTTTGTGGGGCATCACTGTCAGTGGTGGCGGGAGATTGCAGTGGGGGATCTGATACAATCTCTTATTTTGTAGTGTATCTCCATGATGGCGTCATCATCGGCCCCCGGTATAGAGCTTATCGACACACAGGAATCCCGCTGCTGGCAGGATGAGTTGTCTGATTTGGTCACTGATCCGGCAGAGTTGATTCAATTACTACAGCTAGACCCGCGTAAGCTCCCCAAGGCCTTGCAAGCAGCTTCGGGCTTTTCCCTGCGCGTGCCGCGCCCCTTTGTCCGGCGCATGCGTTGCGGCGATCCCGAAGACCCATTGTTGTTACAGGTTTTACCCGGTGCGGATGAGTTGGAGAAAGTGCCGGGATTTAGTTCAGACCCCCTTGAAGAGGCAGAAGCTAACCCTCTGCCTGGAGTTGTTCACAAATACCACGGGCGCCTACTGCTGATCACTGCGGGCCAGTGTGCGGTCAATTGTCGTTACTGTTTCCGACGTGAATTCCCCTACGGTGACAACCACCTAACTCGCAGACAGAGCCTGGCAGCTCTAGACTACATTCGCGCGCGCACTGAGCTGCGCGAAGTGATTCTGAGCGGCGGTGATCCTTTGGTTATGAGTGACCGTCAACTGGCCTGGCTCACCGATGAGCTGGCCGAGATTCCCCATGTGGATAAGCTGCGAATTCACAGCCGCCTCCCGATAGTTGCTCCCAGCCGGGTAAACCAGAAAATGTTGGACTGGTTTACCGGTTCCCGCTTGAAGCCCGTGCTGGTGTTGCACTGCAACCACGCCAATGAAATTGATAGTGAGGTGCGGGAGTCTCTGCAAAAGTTGCGAAGCGCAGGGGTTACCCTGCTCAACCAGGCGGTGCTATTAAAAGGCGTCAATGATAGTCGCGAGGCGCTGGGTGCGTTGAGCGAATCCCTCTTTACAGCAGGAGTACTTCCGTACTATTTGCATCAGCTGGATCGAGTAAATGGTGCCGCACATTTTGAAGTCTCTGATGCGAAAGCGCTGGAGCTAATCGAACACCTCCGCCAGCAGTTACCCGGTTATCTGGTACCAAAACTGGTGCGTGAAATCCCCGGCGTCCCATCAAAATCCCCGGTAGTTGCTGAACATAGCTAAACCTCAGCTGATAGCTGTAAGGGTTATCTTTGTGTATTCGACAGGGATTTTCATAAAGAGAGATAGGTTGGGCGAATAAATATCGCCAAATTGATCTAGGCTAACCCTATAACGCCAGTGCCAGATATAGTTGGCCGGTCGACCTATTCAGCAGCTGCTATTTCGCTTTATAGCGCTGTATCCAGGGGCTTCTTAGGTTGGGAAAGTTTGATTAGCGGCTGTGGTTTCGCAAATGGGAAAGGTGGAAGCTTTTGTAGGGGGTGTTGTGTGATTTAGATCACAGGTACCAGTTTGATCTACCCTTGTATGCCATCCTTGACGCCCCCTAAAATTACCGCCAGCGGTAGCTGTGTGCCGCCATTAAAAAAATAGAGCAAATAATGAGTAGCAACGACACAATACGACTTCTCCTGATTCACGATACCCCGTCGGAAGCCCAGCGCCTTGTGAGTATGCTGCACAACGCAGGCCGCCCCAATCGAGCACAGCATGTGGCCAGCGAGGCTGTGTTTAACCGCCTGCTCCAGGATAAAACCTGGGATTTAGTGATCGCGGCTGAAAGCAGTACTCAGGTGCCCCCCTCAGTGGCGTTGCGCACCATCAGCAAGCTGCAAAAAGATGTCCCGGTAATTATGCTGACCGAGCGCACCGGTGCCCAACCTGTGGTGGAAGGTTTGAAGCTCGGAGCCCGCGATGTCGTAGTGGTGGATGAAGACCAACACCTTCTCTTTGTGATACAGCGGGAGCTGGGGGCGCTCGCCAATCGCCGTCAGGCTCGCCTACACGACCGCCGCTATCACGCGACCCTTAACCGTGCCAAGGAGCTACTCGATAGCTCCAAAGATGCCATCGCTTATATATCTGATGGCTTGATCGTCTACGCCAATGACTCCCTTGCAGAGCGCTTTGGTTACGACTCTGGCGAGGACATCGAATACCAGCCACTGATTGATATGCTGGCTGAAAATGAGCAGGAAGAGGGGCGTGAATTCCTCAAAAGCTGCGCTATCGACAACAATGAGCTGGAGGCGAAAGAGTGGAAATTTACCGCTAAGACCGCCTCTGGCGAATCCCTGCCCACTCGCGCAGAAGTACTCAGCACCACTTACGACGATGAGCGCTGTCTGCAGGTGCGTATTGCCTCGCGCCGGGGTGATACGGAGCAATTGGAAGCGCAGCTCAGCGATATCAAGAACCGCGATCCGCTGACCGGGCTTTTCAATCGTCAGCACTTCCTGCAGGTATTGGATTCCAGCATCAAATCTGCAGCGGACTCCCACAATACCGGCGGTCTGATGCTGATAGAAGTGGATCGCTTTGAAGATGAAGTGTTAAAAGTTGTTGGGGTGGCCGGTGCCGATGCTCTGCAAAAAGGCATGGCGGAATTACTCAAGTCCTGCCAACGCAGTGGCGATACCTTGGCCCGGTACAGTGAAGATGCTTTTTGCCTGCTCAGCCCGAATACGACTCCGGACAGCATCGAGCAACGCGCGCAGGATATATTGAAGAAGATTTCCGACACCATCTTCGATGCAGATGGCAAAACCCTGCAAATTACCGCCTCTATCGGTATTTCCTTGATGAGTGAAGCCTCCAGCGGTGCGCAACAGGTGCTGGACCAAGCGTTATCTGCTCACAAGCAGGCTCTGGGTGAAGAAAAGAAAGGTGGGAATTTTGCGCTCTACGAGCCGGATACTGAAGGTGGTGCCGACGCCGATACCTATCACCGTGCACGGGTGGTTCAGGCCCTGGAGGCCGGCAGTCTGAAGCTGCTTTATCAGCCAATTCTCAGTTTGCAGGGAACTGGCGAGCAGTTGTACGAAGTATTGGTGCGTATGCTCGATGACAAGGAAGAGCTGGCACCGCTGGCCTTCCTGCAGGAACTCGGCGATGCGGGCCTGTCGGCGAAAATGGATCGCTGGGTAATTATTACCGCGATCAAGGCCGCCGCAGCCGCCAGGGCTGAGGGTAAGAATATTTCTTTGATGCTGCATATCACCACTGCTTCACTGGTGGACAGCAGCTTACCCGGCTGGCTGGGGGTTGCCTTCAAAGCTGCCAAGGTTGCTCCGGGAACGGTGATCTTCCAGTTGCGTCAGGAGGATATCAACAGCAACCTGCACGCGGCCCGGGACTTTACCACTCAGGTCCAGCAATTGGGTTGTCGCGTTTCGGTCTGTCATTTCGGCACCGGACTCAATCCGTTCAAGGCTCTTGAGCATGTGAAAGTGGATATCGCCAAGATCGATCCCTCCTTCGTGCGCGAGGTCCAGGATGAAGGCGAGAGCAGTGACTCCCTGGCAGGATTGGTACAGCGCTTGGGTGAGGCGGATACCAAGGTGATAGTGCCCCATATTGAGCAGGCCAGTATGCTGCCGACTTTGTGGCAGACCGGTACTGATTATATTCAGGGGTACTATGTGCAGGCGCCGGCGGAGGATATGAACTTCGATTTCAGTCTCGAATAATTTTTCTCTGTAAGCTTTTAAAAAACCGCACCGCCTTAACAGGGGTGCGGTTTTTTATTGCCTGCAAATCAGACGTTGTAGCGGCTGCGTAGGGCGGCGATGGTATTGCGCGCTAGGGCGCCGTACTGCGGTGCCGGTGCCGGTACCAACTCATCAGCTGTGCTTTCACTCCAGGCACGCTGGATATGGTTCTGCCCCGCTTCCTGCTTATAAATCCTTGCCAGGCTGGCGTTGTAATTCTGACTGGTGACTGTATCTACGTGATACCAGTGGGCCTTGGCGCGGGAGTGGGAAACATCCATCAACAGGTAACCGCGCTGGGTGATCTCTACCCACTTGAGGTGTGGTATTAACCCGTCCATAGCAATCGCTGCAACATCCGTCAGGTGGGATTTGTCCAGGAAGCTGGAGGTTACTCCGGGGGTGACAAATTCTCCGCCGAGAGCACCGCGTCCGGTCAGGCGCCCGTATTTCAAGATGCTGAAAGGATTGCTGGCCAGATCCCAGGCCCAGGAGCTGTGGATATCTCCAGTGAGGACGACAAAGTTGTCGATATTATTGTCGGCAATATGGCCGAACAGGCGCTCGCGGGAAGCAGTGTATCCATCCCACTGGTCCATATTCACAGACAAATCCCTGGCCAGGGTGAGTTGCGCCATCATTACCTGTTGCCCCAATACCCGCCAGCGTACGCCATCCGACTGGGACTGGGTCAGGCTGTTGTGCAGCCATTGTTCCTGCTGGGTACCGAGGATGCTGCGCTCCGGGTCGTCGGCGGTCTGCTGATCAAACCAGTTGGCCTGCTCGGAGCGCGCGGCGATGCGGGTATCCAGCATCATCAGGTCCATCAGGTTGCCGAAGCGGAAGCTGCGGTAGATGGCCCTGTCACCAAATAGATCAAAAATGCCGTTATCGCGGATGGGCATCCACTCGAAGTAGGCCTGGTTGGCTACCGAGCGGCGTACAAACCAGTCGCCCTCGCCATCTTGGACATTGTGGTTCTCAGCACCGCCAGCCCATGCGTTGTTAGTGGTTTCATGGTCGTCCCAGACGCAGATAAACGGGTGTTGACGGTGTACCTCCTGTAAATCCGGGTCGGAGCGGTACTGAGCGTAGCGCTCGCGGTAATCCTGGATATCCACCATTTCCTTGGCGGGGATTGGCTCTCGTCCCAGGCCCGTGCCGGTACCGTAGCCACCGGGTCCGTACTCGTAAATGTAATCCCCCAGGTGCAGTACCACATCCAGGTCTGCACGCAGGGCAATTTCCCGGTAAACATTGAAATAACCCATGGGATAGTTGGAGCAGCTGGTCACCGCAAAGCGCAGTTTATCCACATGGCCGATGGGCAGGGTGCGAGTGCGGCCTATGGGCGAGTCGATACCGTTAGAGTAGAAGCGGTAGTAGTAACTGGTGCCGGGTTGCAGACCGCTGGCATCCACTTTGATGGTGTAGTCCACATCGGGCCCGGTAATACCGCTGCCACTATTGACCACCATAGCCATTTCCGGGTCCAGGGCGACTTGCCAGGTGTAGGGCACCATGGACTGGAATTCTGGGTCTGCAGACGGAGTGATACGAGTCCAGAGAATTACGCGATCTGCCAGGGGGTCACCGCTGGCTACGCCGTGCTGGAAGGGCTCCTGGCCGGAACCGTAGGCTTTCAGTAGGGGCAGGGCCGCCAGGCTTGCGCCGGAAAATTGTAGAAACCGCCTCCGGGACAGAGACATGGGGTTCTCCTTATAGTGCTTGTTATAAAAGAACCGCAGTCTGAATCTGGAAAGTGAACGATGTATTAATTCCCGGTCAGTATTTTTCTTCCCTCGCTGCTATTAGTCATGAAATTCGTCCTAAGGCGACGAAACTGAGACATTAATCTGGTTTATTGGCAAAACGCGGCATGACCGTCGGTACCCGTGGCTCGAGTGGGTGATCAGTGAGCCCCCTTACGGCGGGTGCAGAGTCCCCTGTCGTTTCTCATCTGCGCTCTGTCAGGTATCCTGTGGCGCAAATTGAAAAGCTGAACTCAGGGAGTAGACCCATGTTGCCCCGTTTACTGTGTACCAGTCTGATCGTTGGCGGCCTTGCCGTTGCCGGTGGCTGTTCCAAGTCGGAGCCTTCCAAGGCCGAAGTAGACAGTGCGAGCGCGCCGATGAAGGCGTCCGCTGTGATCGAGAAGAAGCCGGGTGTTGAAAAAGCGCCCCAGTCCGGAGTGGATTACCACTCTTTTGCCAACAGCAATGATTACCAGGTGCAACACCTGGATCTGGACCTGACTGTCGACTTCTCCCGCAAGGTTCTTGAAGGTGAAGCCAAGTTGGACTTCAAGCGTCTCAACGACAAGAACCTGCCGATGGTACTGGATACCCGCGAACTGGAAGTGGTTTCTGTATCCGCTAATGGCGCGCCAGTAAAATTCTCCATGGGCGAGAAAGACAGTCACCTGGGCACTCCGCTGAATATTGAGCTTCCGGAAGATGCCGACAGCATTACTATCCGCTACCGTACAGCGCCTGGCGCCTCCGGTGTTCAGTGGCTGGAGCCTCAGCAGACTGCGGGTAAAAAGCATCCGTTCCTGTTTACCCAGGCCCAGGCGATTCACGCGCGCAGCTTTATTCCGCTGCAGGACTCCCCGAAAGTTCGTATCACTTACAACGCCACTGTACGCACTCCGAAAGAACTGCGTGCAGTCATGAGTGCGAACAATGACCCGCAGTCAGCCAAAGATGGCGTCTATGAGTTTGAGATGCCCCAGCGCATTCCTTCCTATCTGATTGCCCTGGCGGTTGGTGACCTGCAGTTCAAACCTATGGGTGAGCGCACCGGTGTCTACGCTGAGCCCTCCATGCTGGAATCTGCAGCGGCGGAGTTTGCCGATACCGAATCCATGCTGGAAGTGACCGAAAAGGCGTATGGCCCCTACCACTGGGATCGTTACGACCTGCTGATTCTGCCACCCAGCTTCCCCTTCGGTGGTATGGAAAACCCGCGCCTTAGCTTTATCACTCCGACGGTGATCGCAGGCGATAAGAGCCTGGTAGCCCTGATTGCCCACGAACTGGCCCACTCCTGGTCCGGCAACCTGGTGACCAATGCCAGCTGGCGCGACCTTTGGCTGAATGAAGGTTTCACCACCTACCTGACTAACCGCATTATGCAGTTCGTCTACGGTGATGAGCGCTACCAGATGGAAATGGCCCTGGGCTATGACGATCTGCAAGCGGATCTGGCTGATAAAGAGCCCCGCGATGAGATTATGGCGATCGACCTGCGCGGACGTGACCCCGATGAAGTCTTCTCCAATATTCCCTACGAGAAAGGTTCCCTATTCCTGTATGAGCTGGAGCAGAAAGTAGGTCGCGAAGCGTTTGACCGCTTCCTGATGGAGTACTTCAACCACTTCTCCTTCCAGAGCATCACCACCGAGGACTTCGTCAAGTATCTCGACAAGACCCTGTTGGTTGAGCACGCCGACAAGCTGGACCGCGATCGCATCCTTCAGTGGATCTTCGATCCGGGTATTCCCGAAGGTGCGCCGCATCCGAAGTCCGATGCCTTCACTAAATTGGATCCAGTACGTCAACAGTGGCTGGACGGCAAACTGGTGGCGAAGGATATTGATACCAAAGGCTGGACTTTCCACCAGTGGAAGTACTTCCTCGATGGTATGCCGGAGAAACTGACGGAAGCGCAGTTGAAGGAATTGGACGGCGCCTTTGGCCTGACCGAATCCCGCAATAACGAGGTGGCTTTCAGCTGGCTGATGATCGCAGTGCGCAACGACTATGAGCCGGCCTTCGAGCGCCTTGAGAATTTCCTCACCAGTATCGGCCGCAACAAGTTCCTGCGCCCGCTATATCGCAATATGGTTGAGACCGGTAAAAAAGACGTGGCTGCGCGTATTTTTGAGCGCGCCAAGGTGGGTTATCACCCGCTGACGGTAAAAGTAAATAGCCTGGTTATTTACGGTAAAAAAGAGAGTTAATCGCTCTCTTTTCCCAGTTGTCGCAATTCCCATAGGTCAATATGAGAGTTGCGGCAACTCTCCCCTTTCTTTTTCCCTTCCACTTTGGCTAATGCTAAAGTTTGCTCCACAAAATATTTTTTATGGGCATTCTTTCAGTTTGTTTTTATAGCTAAGTGAACTGGTACGATAGCGTGATTAATACGCCAGATTTCTGGCATAAAAATCATTAAACGGCTGTTCAAATGGATTGCCTTTGCGTACTCTGCTGCCCAGAGATTTTACTCAGGAAGGGAGGCACCTATGTATAAACGGGCTTTACTAATAGTTGTCCTGGGGCTTTTTCTTGCCAGTTGTGGGCAGAAACCCGGGCCCAGTGCTTGCACGGATCACAACAAGCGGCCCAGTTTCCCTTTTCCTCACGCGATGCTTTAAGAGCTAAGCCGGGTTATACCCCGAGCTTGGCAATTTGTTGGTCATTGAGACCAAATAAGTAGAGGGCGGCGTCCAGGCCAAACAGATTGATGGCCTGGGGGGCCTGTAGCCTCACCTTGGGCTTGGGGTGAATGGCGATACCCACTTCCCCTAAATTCAACATGGGAATATCGTTGGCGCCGTCACCCATAGCGACCACACTTTCCAGTGCCAAATCTAAGCTTCCGGCAATTTCCTGCAGTAACTTGCGTTTGCGATCGCCATCAATAATGGGTTCCACTACTTCGCCGGTGAGGGCCCCTTCGGCAAATGTCAGTTGATTGGCATGGATATAATCCAGGGGCAGGCGCTCTCGCTGCAGGAATTTCGCGAAGTAGGTAAAGCCGCCGGAAAGCAGTGCCGTTTTGCAGCCCAGTGCGCGCAAGGCTGCCAGTAACTCATAGGCCCCTTCTTTTAACGGCAATTCCCGGGCAATTTCTGCCAAACGCTGCTCGGAAAAACCTTTTAGCAGGGCCATACGCCGTTTAAAGCTCTCGCAGAAATCTATGTCCCCGGCCATGGCCGATTGGGTGATGGCGGCAACCTGATCACCGATACCAGTAATTTTTGCCAGCTCGTCAATGACTTCAGCATCAATCAGGGTTGAATCCATATCAAAGCCCGCCAGCTTTGGCACTCTCTGGGTAACAGAAGCCTGGATTGTTAGGTCTACTCCCAACTCATCGGCCACTCCAAGGCAGGCCAGGCGCGCGCTGTCAAAATCGAGGTCGCCATCAATTTGGAAGCGGATAACGGTGCGATCGTGTCTTTGTGCCAAAGTATCAGCGGTGAATAGGCTCCACTGTTGTTCATCAAAAAATCGCAGAAGGTATTGGAGTTGGGATAGGGAGGCAGAGGGGCTCAGCAGGGTGATACACCAAATGGCTTCAAGTGCACTCGGTTCTTCGGGGGCGGGGTAAAGTCCGTAGCCTCACCGGGAAAAGGGGCTACACCGGAATACTCCAGGCCGAGCTTGGCGACTTGATCTCGATAGCTCAGGTAGCGCAGGGTGCCACTTCCTGAAGCCTGGGAAATCTGTTTCAGGGAGAGGTGGAATTCCTGTGAATTTATTTGATCACCCATAAGCTCTGTCCCGATTGAATTAAATGTCCGGCGCATTATAGCTCTTATGAGATTCTTCGCTAAAATTGCCGGGCTTTAATTTCATTGACTGCCGGTCAGCAGGGTTTTTAATGGGCTCAGTTCGAATGGGGAGTAAAATTCCTTTTCGAATTGTGCGAGTTGAATTGAACTATTTCGCCATCTGCTTTACCAATCGCTCAGGAATTAATTGGGTATGCACAATTTTGGTGCCTACCGTTAAAATGCTCGCTGCTCCAAAACAGCTGGGGCAATAGTAAAAAAACAATACGCAAGATGTCTGCCGCCGTTTATGTCAGTTTCCATTGTATCTATTCTTCGCAAAATACCGGCTCAATTAGCACAGTTGTCCAAACGCGCCCGCCAGCGTTTATTGGCACTGGTTATCTGGCTAACACTGGCAATATTCTGTGCGGCGGCACTGGGGCATTTTTATGGTCAGCAGCGCACCGGCCAGATAGAGCGAGACAGAGTTACCGCGAAGGCGGCAGCAACTATTCTCGCGGGGCAGAGCCTGGAGAGTATTGTGGCCGGGGATCGTATCAGCTTACAGCTGATCGCTCGCCAACTGCTGGAGCTTCCAATGGTTTCTGGCATTTTAATTGAGGATGTGGAATCGAATTCCCTGGCCGAAGTGGGGGACCTGAAAGAGGGGGAGACGATCACCGAGCCAGTGGTCCTGCACGATAGTATTGCCGGCAATATTACCGTAGCGTTTGAGCCCGGTAATTCCGTTACCTTCCCTTGGGCCAGCTTGTTGCTGACCCTCGTTTTTGCCCTGCCATTTAGTGCAGCTGCGGCCCTGCTTACCGGTAGCTTGTCCCGGGAGCGCAAATTGCCCGCACAAGTTACTGAGTCTGCTCAAGCTGTAGCTGAAGTTACCGAGCCCAGCGTTGGGCTTTATCTTCGCCCCCTCAACTGGGCGCAGTTGGGCAACCAGTTAAGTCGCAGCGCCCTGGAGGGTTTGCAGCGGGAGCTAGATGGACGTATGCGTTTGCTGCAGCGCATATACGGTGCCACCCCCTGAGTTGCGCTGGGCCACAGATCGGCCTGGATTTCTCTGGAACTGATGCGGCCTTCCGCGCAGTCTGCTGTGGTTTATTGCTGCGGGAGATGCAGAGCGTTAGCCGTGCGACCGGTTTGAAGCTGGCTCTGGCGGTAGTCCCATCCCAGCCACAGAGTCCGGATTTCTGTGCCGATCAGCTACTCAACCAGTCCCGTGGCTTGTTTTTGCACCCGGAACTTCTTGAGGACAGTTCCCTGGTGGGGCGAATTGAGCACCACGGTGCCGGTTGGGCATTGGAGGTGACCGGCCTAACCCCTTCCTATCAAAAACTTCTCAACAATCAGTTGCAACAGCTGCTCGGCGCTGAGTCTACTCCCCACAGGACCCCCGTAGGCTAAGTGACTGGAAGTGCCTTAGGGTTCTTTTTTGGCGCGTGCTTTACGTTTACGTTAACGTAAACTCTTGCTAGGCTTGATGGCATCTTGAGGAAGTCGTTATGAAAGCAGAAGCAAGCCAAATGGAGCCCCATAGTTACAGCATTTCCGAGCTGGCGCGGGAGTTCGATATCACTACTCGCGCCATCCGCTTCTATGAGGACAAGGGCCTGCTCAATCCGGAGCGTCGCGGCCAGACTCGCGTCTATAGTCCCGAAGAGCGTGTGCGCCTAAAGCTGATTCTGCGCGGAAAGCGGCTGGGATTCTCCCTGGATGAGAGCCGCGAAATTATCGATATGTACGACCCGGCCCACGGCAATGTAGAGCAGTTGCACCGTCTATTGGAGCGCATCGCGCAAAAGCGACTGCAGTTACAACAGCAACTGCGGGATATTGAAAGCCTGATGGAAGAGTTGGATGAAGCTGAATCCAGGGCCCGTGAGTCCCTGGCGCAAAGCGATGACAGCAGCGTTTCCTAAACAGATTTCGGCACTGTGCCAAGAGTGGCGCAGTTGCCTCATGTGGTATTGAACAGCCGCCAAGGCGGTTATTTGAATTAAAGACATTTTTAAATATCAGTGGAGCCGTTATGAACACCTCCTACCCAACCCTGAATTTCGGTCTCGGTGAAGACATCGATATGCTCCGTGACATGGTTTACAAGTTCTGCCAGGCGGAGCTGGCCCCGCGCGCGGCGCAGATCGATGAAGAGAACCTGTTTCCAGCGGACATGTGGAAAAAGTTTGGCGAGCTGGGTCTGCTGGGCATGACCGTGGAAGAGGAGTTCGGCGGTTCCAATATGGGTTACCTGGCACACGCTGTAGCCATGGAAGAGATTTCCCGCGCCTCCGCCTCTGTGGGCTTGTCCTACGGTGCCCACTCCAATCTGTGCGTAAACCAGATCCGTAAAAATGGTACCCGTGAGCAGAAGCTCAAGTACCTGCCCAAGCTGTGTTCCGGTGAACATGTAGGCGCCTTGGCCATGAGTGAACCCAACTCCGGTTCCGACGTGGTAAGTCTGCAACTGCGCGCCGAGAAGCGCGGTGATCGCTTTGTTTTGAACGGCAATAAAATGTGGATCACCAACGGTCCCGATGCCGATACCTATGTGATCTACGCTCGCACTGAGCCGGGCATCAGCTCCGGTGGTATCACTGCATTTATCGTTGAGCGCGGTTTTGCCGGCTTCTCCCAGGCGCAAAAGCTCGACAAGCTGGGCATGCGCGGTTCCAACACCTGTGAGCTGGTGTTCGAAGACTGTGAAGTGCCGGAAGAAAATATCCTCGGTGAACTGAACGGCGGTGTACGCGTATTGATGAGCGGTCTCGACTACGAGCGCACGATTCTCTCTGGAGGCCCTGTCGGAATTATGCAGGCCTGCCTGGATGTGGTGGTTCCCTATATTCACGAGCGCAAGCAGTTCGGCAAGGCCATCGGTGAGTTCCAGCTGATGCAGGGCAAGATCGCCGATATGTACGCTGACCTGAATGCCAGCCGCTCTTACTTGTACGCTGTGGCCCGGGCTTGTGATCGCGGTGAGGACTCGCGCAAGGACGCCGCCGCTGTAATCCTGTTTACTGCGGAGCGCGCAACACAGATGGCCCTGCAGGCTATCCAGACACTGGGCGGCAATGGCTACATCAACGAGTACGCCACTGGTCGTCTGCTGCGCGATGCCAAGCTCTACGAAATCGGCGCGGGCACTTCTGAAGTGCGCCGTATGCTGATTGGTCGCGAGCTGTTTAAAGAGACCCGCTAAGGCTGGGCATTTCTTCTCGCCGCCGGCGCCTGTCGGCGGCAGCTGTCTCCAGCCGGGCACTGCGGCAATAAGCTGCGCCCTGTGGAGGTCTTTTCTCCGGGAAAGTGAATCGGACTTTATGAATCAGTTGCAGAGCAAAATAAACACGCGCGACGCCGCCTTTGGCGAAAACCGCGAGCAGATGCAGGCGCTGGTGGCAGACCTGCGCGAGAAAGTGGAAGCCATCGCCCAGGGCGGCGGCGAGCGCGCAAGGGAAAAACACCTGGCGCGAGGAAAATTATTGCCACGGGACCGTATCGATGCGCTGCTCGATCCGGGTAGCCCTTTTATGGAATTCTCCCAGCTGGCGGCTCACGAGGTTTACGGTGAGGATGTTCCGGCCGCGGGTATTATTACCGGTATTGGCACCGTTTCCGGTCAGCCCTGTGTGATAGTAGCTAACGATGCCACTGTAAAAGGTGGAACCTATTATCCCCTCACAGTAAAAAAACACCTGCGCGCGCAGACCATCGCCGAGCAGAACAATCTGCCATGCATTTACCTGGTGGATTCCGGTGGTGCTAATTTGCCGCGCCAGGACGACGTTTTCCCAGACCGTGAGCACTTCGGTCGCATCTTCTTTAACCAAGCCAATCTCTCTGCACAGAATATTCCGCAGATCGCGGTGGTTATGGGTAGCTGCACCGCCGGTGGAGCCTATGTGCCGGCCATGGCAGACGAATCCATTATGGTGAAAGAGCAGGCCACCATCTTCCTGGCGGGCCCGCCCCTGGTGAAAGCGGCCACCGGTGAAGAAGTTTCCGCGGAGGAACTTGGCGGTGCCGAGGTGCACTGTCGCACTTCCGGGGTTTCCGATCACTACGCCAATAATGATGTACACGCCCTGCAGTTAGCGCGCCGCTCTGTAGCTCGCCTGAACCGTATCAAAAATCCTGGCCTGGATATCCAAAAGCCTGTGGAGCCGATTTATCCATCGGAAGACATTTACGGCGTGGTGCCCAAAGATTCGCGCCAGCCGTTTGACGTGCGCGAGATTATAGCGCGGGTTGTGGACGGATCTGAGTTCGATGAATTTAAAGCGTTGTACGGCACCACCCTGGTAACCGGTTTTGCCCGTATCCAGGGCTATCCGGTGGGAATTGTTGCCAATAATGGCATCCTGTTTGCGGAGAGTGCGCAGAAGGGCGCGCACTTTATTGAGTTGTGCGCGCAGCGCAAGATTCCATTGGTTTTCCTGCAAAATATCACTGGTTTCATGGTGGGCAAGCAGTACGAGGCGGGCGGTATCGCCAAACACGGCGCCAAGATGGTGACCGCTGTCGCTACCGCCAAGGTGCCCAAAATTACCATCCTTATCGGCGGCTCTTTCGGCGCCGGTAACTACGGTATGTGTGGCCGCGCCTACGATCCCAACTTCCTGTTTATGTGGCCCAATGCGCGTATCTCGGTTATGGGAGGGGAACAGGCTGCTGGCGTATTGGCCCAGGTGAAGCGCGACCAGATGGCCGCCCGAGGGGAATCCTGGAGCGAAGAGGAAGAGCGCCAGTTTAAGCAGCCGATTGTGGATAACTACGAACACCAGGGGCACCCATACTACGCCTCCGCGCGCTTGTGGGATGACGGCGTTATCGATCCGGCGGATACCCGCCGCGTGCTCGGTCTGTGCCTGGCGGCGGCCAGCCACAAGGAACCGGAAGAGACCAAGTTCGGCGTGTTCCGCATGTAAGGAACCGTGGTTGCGGCGCCAGCGAAATGTTCCGGTGCCGCTTTTGATAGACGCCCCAATCGAGGAATTACAATGAGCGATAAATTGCTGTGCGAAGTGGATAGCGAGGGCGTGGCCACGGTCACCCTGAACCGGCCGGAAATCCACAACGCTTTTGATGATGAACTGATCCACGAGCTGGCCACCACCTTTGACACCCTGGCGCAAAACCCCGCTGTACGTGTGCTGGTACTGGCCTCCAATGGCAAGAGCTTTTCTGCCGGAGCCGACCTCAACTGGATGAAGCGCATGGCGACTTATTCAGAAGAGGAAAACCGCCGCGACGCAGCTGCGCTCGCCGCCATGCTGTACAAGCTCGACACTTTTCCTGCGCCCACCATTGCGCGAGTACAGGGCGCCGCTTTTGGCGGGGCCGTGGGCCTGGTGAGCTGCTGCGATATGGCCGTGGCCTCTGAGCGCGCCAGCTTCTGTTTGTCCGAAGTCAAAATCGGGTTGCTGCCCGCCACCATCAGTCCCTATGTCATCAATGCTATCGGCACTCGCCATGCGCGTCGTTACTTTGTCACAGCGGAACGTTTCCCCGCCGAGCGCGCGGAACAGATCGGTTTGGTATCCGAAGTCTGTGCCGAGGCCGATCTGGATCTGCACGTGCAGAAATTAGTGAACGCCATTGCCGACAACGGCCCCAAGGCAGTTGCAATGGCCAAACAGCTGGCCATGTCCATGTCCAACCGGGTTATTAATAATGAGTTGCAAGGGCAGACCAGCGCGCTGATCGCTGCCGTTCGTGTGTCGCCGGAGGGACAGGAAGGGTTGAGTGCGTTTTTGGAAAAGCGTGCACCCAGTTGGATGAATGGTAGCGAAGGGTAATTTTTATGATTCGCAAACTGTTAATAGCTAATCGCGGCGAAATTGCCTGTCGCATTATCAAGACCGCACGCCGCCTGGGGGTGTCCACTGTCGCCGTTTATTCCGATGCGGATGCCGACGCCCTGCATGTGCAGATGGCGGACGAAGCGGTGCACTTAGGTCCGGCCCAGGCCAGGGATTCGTATCTGGATATCGACAAAGTATTGGCTGCTGCCAAGCAGACTGGTGCCGATGCCATCCATCCGGGTTATGGCTTCCTGTCGGAAAATGCGGAGTTTTGCCGCGCCTGCGATAGCGCCGGCATTATTTTTGTCGGCCCACCCACCGGCGCGATTGAGGCGATGGGCTCCAAGTCCGCGGCCAAGCGTATTATGGAAGAGGCCAATGTGCCTCTGGTGCCCGGTTACCACGGTACCAATCAAAATGAAGAGCTGTTGGAAGGCCATGCCAATCGCATCGGATATCCGGTATTGCTGAAAGCTGCTGCCGGCGGCGGTGGTAAGGGAATGCGCCGTGTCGACAGTGCCGATGAATTCCACGAAGCTCTGGCCGCTGCCAAGCGTGAGGCCATGAATGCCTTTGGCGACGACATTATGTTGCTAGAGCGCTATGTGGTGAGTCCCCGCCATGTGGAAATCCAGGTGTTCTGTGATCAGCAGGGCAATGGCGTCTACCTGTTTGAACGGGATTGCTCGGTGCAGCGCCGCCACCAAAAAGTAGTGGAAGAAGCTCCCGCACCGGGCATGACTCCGGAGCTGCGCGCCCGCATGGGTGAAGCGGCCCTGCGCGCGGCCCACGCGATTGGTTACGTGGGGGCCGGCACGGTGGAATTCCTGCTGGATGCCAGCGGTGCCTTCTACTTTATGGAAATGAATACCCGCCTACAGGTGGAGCACCCGGTGACGGAAATGATCACCGACCAGGATCTTGTGGCCTGGCAGCTGTCAGTTGCCGCTGGCGATACCCTGCCCATGAGCCAGGATGAGCTGCAGATCAACGGCCACGCCATGGAAGTGCGCATCTACGCCGAAGACCCGGACAATGATTTCCTGCCGGCAACCGGCGTGTTGGTGCGCCACCAGCCCCCGGCGGAAGGCGAGGGTGTGCGGGTGGATACCGGTGTGCAGACTGGCGATGAAATCAGCGTGCATTACGACCCGATGATCGCCAAATTGATCTGCCACGGCCGCACCCGCAAAGAAGCCCTGGCCAAATTGGATCGCGCCCTGCGTGATTATCAGATTGCCGGTGTGCGCCACAATATCGAATTCCTGCGCCGAGTGATCAATCACCAAGCCTTTGCCAGCGGTTGTATTTCGACGCACTTTATCGAGGACTACGAGGCGGAAGTACTGCATCAGGAGCAGACACTGACGCCGTTGAAATGTGCTGCTATTGCCGGTTATTTGCAGCAGCGTGAAGAGCGCGATCTGCGCAATAGTGCACCTCAGTGGGACCCTTTCTCCCCTTGGCACAATGGCGATAACTGGCGCAATGCTCTGGCTGGCAGTCGCACCCAGACCGTGGACTACCGTGGCCAGCACGCTCAAATTCGCTTTGTTGCGGAGGGCGATAGCCTGCGCTGGACTTGCGATGCCTTGCCTGAGGAACAAAACAGCGGTGACATTCGCCTGCTGCCAGGGCGCGACTTGATGCTGGTGGATGGCCGTCGCATGAGTTTCTCCGCCGTGGATACCCGCGATGGTGGGGCTGTATTTATTGATGGCACTCAGGTGGAATTCAAGCTGTTGCCACCGGATATGGGCGAGAGCAATGACCAGGCCCACGGCCTCGATGCCCCCATGAACGGCACCATAATTTCGCTGCTGGTTGAGGCCGGCTCTATGGTGGAAAAAGACCAGCCGCTACTGGTAATGGAAGCCATGAAAATGGAACACACCCTGCGGGCTCCAGCCGCTGGCACCGTACAGCAGTTCTTCTGTGCCGAAGGTGAATTAGTGGATGGCGGTAGTCTGCTGGTGGATTTTGCCGGGGAGGAGCAGTAATGACTTTGCCCAAGCAAGTCAAAATCGTCGAAGTGGGCCCCCGCGATGGACTGCAAAATGAAAAGCAGCCTATCTCTGTGGAGACCCGTATCGCTCTGGTGGACAAGCTCAGTGCCAGTGGGCTGTCGGTTATTGAAGCCGGCAGTTTTGTCAGCCCCAAATGGGTACCGCAAATGGCCGCCAGCGAGGAAGTGCTGGCGGGTATCCAGCGCAAAGACGGTGTTATCTACAGCGCGCTCACGCCAAACTTAAAAGGCTATGAGCGCGCAGTGGAAGCCAAAGCAGATGAGGTCGCCGTATTCGGTGCGGCCTCGGAAGCCTTCACCCAGAAAAATATTAATTGCAGTATCGCTGAGAGTCTGGAGCGCTTCCGCCCACTGGTGGAAAAGGCCAAGCAAGACGGCATACCCGTGCGCGGATACGTATCCTGCGTACTTGGTTGCCCCTATGAAGGCGATATTGACCCGGCCAAAGTGGCAGAAGTTAGTGCCGCTCTATTGGAAATGGGTTGCT
Organism: Microbulbifer sp. MKSA007; assembly: GCA_032615215.1. Classification (NCBI taxonomy): domain Bacteria; kingdom Pseudomonadati; phylum Pseudomonadota; class Gammaproteobacteria; order Cellvibrionales; family Microbulbiferaceae; genus Microbulbifer; species Microbulbifer sp. MKSA007. The sequence continues at coordinate 567,495 of CP128433.1, forward strand.
ACGAAATTTCCCTCGGCGACACCATCGGTGTCGGCACCCCGGAATCCGCCAAGCGTATGCTGGAGCAGGTGATGGCCCGTGTACCTGTGGAAAAACTTGCTGTGCATTTCCACGATACCTACGGCCAGGCCTTGGCCAATATCTACGCGGCCTTACAAATGGGTGTCGCAGTAGTAGATTCCGCCGTAGCCGGCCTGGGCGGCTGCCCCTATGCCCGCGGCGCTTCCGGTAATGTTGCCAGTGAGGATGTGCTTTATATGCTCAATGGCATGGGTATTGAAACCGGCGTGGATTTACAGTTGCTGGCAGAGGCTGGGAACTTTATTTCTGAACAGCTGGGGAGGGTGACTAACTCCCGTGTGGCTAAGGCTTTGGTGCCCTGCTGAGGAATTTCTGGGGCGGTTAGAGCGCCGCCCTGAAACTACAAACTTGAAGATCAGATATCTACCCGATAAATCAGAGGGTGGTTATTTCCGTTACCCTCTCTGCAACCCTCTACTCCAAAACCTACGGTATTAGATTTAGCAAAATATGCAGCCATAAGTGATGAAAATTGCTCTTTAGTGTCATTATTGTCTGTTCCATCATTGTGATCGAACTCTATGACTACATGGTTACTTGACCCAGATGAGCAGTCTTCCCCTAATTCGTCACCAATAGCATCTGGTGAGAATTTAATAACCGCGTAGTATTTATAAGTAGTAATACCTTCGATAGTTTTATTCGGCTCAATGGTACTTGATGCAAAACTGGTGCTGGATAGTAGCGCGAGTAGTAGTCCGGAGAATAAATTTTTCATTTTCATAAAAACTAATATTTTTTTGGTTCTCTGTAAATAGGATGGAAACTATTAAGTGGTTTTTCTATTCTGTGATATTGCTTGTGCAAGTAACGTTATTTCTAATAATAGAATGGTCATCGGCAGCGGCTTATTTATCAGAGTAAATCATTATATAATTTATGTTGGCTAGTCCAGCTTCATTACAATTTGTGCCACTTTCCATAACTTGTACAATTTTCCCTGCCATCAACGCAGCAAGAGCAGTGCTATGCTGGGCTTCATTTACTATGGTAATTCTATCTTGTGCATTTGTGTTCTCACACATAGAGTTAGTTATATCGGTATCAAGATATAAAACATTATAGTTCTCTCCAATGCCTTCGGCCTGGATCTTTGTTATTTTTGCTGTCCAAGCAGCAGAGAAAACATTTGCGGAGAATGCAAGTAATATAGTTGCAGTCAAAAATTTTTTCATCTGGATCTCTTGATTAGTTTTAATCAGAATGATTATATTTGGATTTGATGGTTTATATTTTAGTATAAAATAATTTTATGTTTTTGCATATAGTTTTCTCCTTTTTGAGATTTTGCTTGGTGGAACGTATGTCCAGATTTTGAGGGAGGTTGTGTCTTTTATTGCCCTCAATGCTGAACTGCTCTAGGGATCCTCTGATCAACGAAGCATTTTTCCAGAATTAAGCTGAGCTGCTTGAAAAATTCACTTTATTACGCACAAACGCGTAATTTTCGCGTAATAGTCCCCTAATTTTTCATCTGAAACCCTCAATAGGTGGGTTTCAGGCGAACCACCCCTAGGCAGCCAAGTATTTTCTCCCTATTAATAAGTTGGTAAAGCCTGCCAGTAAGCACAGCCTCTCAGTATTTTTTACCAGTCCCCGATAGCGGACCTTGTCATAACCAAATACCCGTTTGATGTAGCGGAAGGGGTGCTCGACCTTCGCTCTTATCTGCGCCTTGATCTTTTCCGCTTTACGGAGTGCATCACGCCCTGGAAGAGTTTTTAGCTTGCTCGGCTTCATTGCTATATACCAATCCGCCTCCCGCTCTTTCAACTCTTCACGTTTCTCCGCACCAATGTACCCAGAGTCTCCCCAGATTCTTTTCTCCTCCCCGTGGAGAACTCGCTCTGTGGTTGTGACATCATGCGAATTCGCTGCTGTTGTATCTATGCTATGTATTACTCCGAGCACATCATCAACCCCGATATGCATTTTCATCCCAAAATGCCACTGATTGATCCTACCCATCAACGATGGACACTCTCTTAAGCGATAAACTACGCAGCAGAGGTGCTCTATGACAAGATCAAATAAACCAACCAAAACCACTCGTAAACAATACTCAGAGGAGTATAGGAAGGATGCCCTAGCACTGGCGCTCAAGGTCGGGGTAAGCGTTGCCGCTAAACAGCTTGGATTGCATCCTTCCCAGATTTACGGATGGCGAAGTAAGTCTAAGTTACATCAGAGCCGAGGGGATGCGGAGAGAGAGCTGGCCACAGAAAATGCTCGACTTAAGCGGCAGCTGGCTGAGCAGGCAGAGGAGCTGGCGATCTTAAAAAAGGCCGCAGCGTACTTTGCAAAGAGCCTGAAATGAGGTACGCCTTCATGCAAAAGCACAGGCATGAATTCAGCATCAAAGCGATGGCCAAGGTATTGGGCGTATCTCGCAGTGGCTTTTATAACTGGGTTTCAAGATCGGCTGACCAATCCAAGCACCAGCAGTACCGAATGCAGCTCGATAGCTTGGTACAGCAGCGCTTTATAGCCAGCAAAGAACGTAGCGGCGCCCCTCGTCTGACGAAGGAGTTGGCCAGTGAGGGGAGTAAATATAATCAGAAAACAATTGCTGCCAGCATGCGTCGACAGGGCCTACGGGCTAAAGCAGGCAGGAGGTATAAAGCCACAACCTACTCAAAACATGGTCTGCCAGTAGCTCCAAATTTGCTTGAGCAGAACTTTAATGCTGAAGCGCCGAATCAGAAATGGGCTGGGGATATTACCTACCTACGAACGGAAGAAGGTTGGTTATATCTGGCTGTAGTGATAGACCTATATAGTCGGCTGATTATTGGTTGGGCGATGTCAGAAACGATGACGGCTACATTGGTCTGTGACGCCCTTCAAATGGCTTTATGGCGACGTAAGAAACCTACGAATGTTATCGTGCATACTGACAGGGGAAGCCAGTATTGTTCTAAAGATTATCAATCTTTAATTACAGCGTATGATCTGCGGTGCAGCATGAGCGCCAAAGGTAATTGCTATGATAATGCTTGTGCAGAAACGTTCTTCCACTCACTTAAGGTAGAAGCAATCCATGGTAACCGCTTTCCTACAAGGTGCCTCATGCGAGAAACCGTATTTGAGTATATAGAGATAGACTACAATCGAAATCGCTTACACAGCGCCAATGGCTATCTCAGCCCTGAGGCGTTTGAGGAACAACTAGTCGCTTAGTGGTGTGTTCGTTGTTGATGGGTAGGATCAGATTGCCTTTCTTTGTTTGATGCATTTCCGGGTCACGTTCTTTCTTTTCATTCTTAGTTGAAGTTGGCGCAGAGATAATAGTGGCATCTACAATCGTGCCTTCACGCAGTACCATCCCATTCTCAGCAAGGTGTTTGTTGATTTCATCAAAAAGAGCTGCACCTAGCTGATTGAGCTCCAGTAAGTGGCGAAAGTTAAGAATCGTTGTTTCATCGGGAATTGGGCTACTCAAAGTCAATCCAGCAAAACTACGCATGGATTCAATTTCATACAGTGCATCTTCCATAGCGGGATCACTGAGATTGTAAAATAGCTGCATGCAATGAATACGAAGCATGACACTCAATGGATATGGCTGTCGGCCACGTTTACCTTGTGGGTAACAAGGAGTGATCTGAGCTTCTAGTCGCTGCCATGGGACGAGGGTTTCCATTTGAGAAAGAAACTTCTCTCGGCGAGTTATACGACGCTTTAGCTTATATTCTGCTTCGGCAAAGGTGACTTGGTGCATGATTCATCGTAGTCTTGATGGGTAGGTGAATATTACCAAATTGACTCAGAATTATTCAGAGGTTCCCTAGATGTTTTAATATCTTAAGGTTTGGTTTTCGTGGCACTATTGGTGGAGATATCTTATTGTTTAGCAAATAATTGATATTTTTATTTTTTTCATTATTTTCTGTAAACATCTTTGCAGGGCTGATTTCTCAAGTGCGGCTGATGAATTATAATTGCCAGTGATGGTGCGTTTCATCGATATTTTTTTTAAAGTTCTGTTGTTTTAATTGGCTTTTAAGTGGTGGAAGATGTAGATGTCGTTGAGGGAGTTAAGATTATTGTTGGTGTTATATTTATAATTTAATAGTTAAAGCCGTATTTGGATCTAACTGGCGGCTAGACACTTTTTGATTTATTTGATTTATTTGATTTTTTGCTGGCCTAAGGCATTGAATTAAGGTTGGTAGATTAGTTGCTATTTACTGGCTCTGATTCCATTACCCTAAATGGCCGCATCATATCGTAATCCTCATGGGATAGTAGATGGCAGTGCCATACATAAAGGCCTTCGCGGTCAAAGCGCGCAATTACCCGGGTCACTTGGCCGGGAAGCGCGATGACCGTATCTTTGGGGCCGCTTTCTTCTGGTTGTGGTGGAAGGGGTTTTCCCTGTAGAGATTCTATTTCCAGGCGTGCACCCTGAAATATCTTATCTGTATGCATAAATTTCTGCTGCTTGGCAATAAGTTTTCCTTTAAAAGGCTGGCGATCCAGTACCTGGAATTCCACCAGATGAATATGGATTGGATGAGCCGATACTGTAGGGTTGTATATTTCCCAGATCTCAACGGCGTTGTGTTGGATTATTTCTGTAGTAGGGTCTTCAAAAAATAGGGAGCCCTCCTTTACTGGACCTAACATGAGCAGATTGCGGCCATAGGGATCATCCAACCGATAGGTGGCAAGTTGTCGTGTGCGACTGGCTTGGTTAAGCCTATTAAGTGGGGTGCGCAAGGGAGTATTTAGGCTGAGTTTTAAATCTCCAGTGGTATTTTTAATCTCTGATTTCTGTTTATTAGAAGGGGGGATCGGTGTTGAAGCAATATGAAATTGTAGGATTTGGCCTGTAGTATTTGGATCGGTAGCTGGTGTGATGCCGCCGCGTCCATCGCTTAATACGCGTTTACCTCCCGGGTTGTAGACAAGTGGAATCGAACTCTTTGGGTCATTGGCCTCTACAAAGCCTTTAAAAGGGACATCCGGTCCAAAGTTTCGCAGTGTTAGTTCACGTCCTTCATAACCGCTGAAATCTACTAAAACATCTGCTCGCTCTGCGGGTGCCAATATCAACTCGTTCAATTTTACAGGGTAATCGAGAAATCCGCCGTCACCGCCGACTTGTACAAAGGGTGTATTTTCGTCGATCCTGAGTATCAGTGTGCGAGTATCAGATGCGTTGAGTAATCGCAATCGATAGACGTGTGGAGTGACACTGACTTTGGGCCAGGTCATACCGTTTACCAGAATAAAATTGCCAAAAAATTCGTCGAGATGGGACGGATTGGGCCAATTGGCCTTAACCACCTCATGGGAAACCGGTGATGGAGGCTGGTCCCTCCAGCCAGGAAAATACAGCTGCCCATCGGAGCTAAACAAGCTGTCTGTAATAGCGGCTACAAAAGTGCGCTCTTCTGCAGGGAGGAGCCTCTCCTGTATCAGACGGTCTTCATTGTCATCGCCAACCAGGTAAAAACCGAATAGACCTGCGTAAACATTAAGGCGCGTCATGCCTAGGGTGTGGTCGTGATACCAGATAGTGGCGGCATCCTGGGAATTGTCGTATTCGTAAATCCTTTTCTCAAATAATGGTCCCGTCTCACGGTAATTGCGGGTGTACCAAGCGAGGGGGTTGCCGTCACTTTTCCACTCTGTATGCCCGCCGTGAAGGTGGATAACCATAGGTACAGCTTTTGGATCTTTTACGTCGGCGAGGTGAATGGATCGATCCACAGGAAATAGATGCGGACCCGGTAGCTCATTGGCCCAGTGTACAAATACCGGTTGGCCTTCTCGGGCGCGAATAGTAGGGCCAGGAGAGTGGATGCGACCTGCATATTCAAAACCCCAGGCTTTTGTCATTAAACGTTTGCCTTCCTTATCCCGTAGCCCCATCCAAACTTCAGTGGGGCGGGCGGGTAGTTTAATCGAGGCTGAGCCCTGAGGGCGGATTTCTACGGGTATTGGCAGTTCATTGACGAACTTATCCACAGTTGCTGGATCCAGCAGCCGCAGGGGAGTTGCTTTAGCCGCATCTTCAGCTGTAGTCAGGGCAAGGGGAATTAACAACAGCAGGGAAAAGATTACCCGAAACATTGGCTGTTTTTAGCAGTAAGTATTTAACAGTCAAGTATAGGTAAACAAGCGGTATCGGTGGAGTTAACTTGGGGGCAGGGAAGGGTGTACAGGGCCCTTCCCTGATGCGAACTTTCATTAGATAAAGCGATTGATCGCCGTTTTGGCATTGTCTTGATAGGTAGGATTGTCCAGGTCCGGGAAAAGCTTCCGCTGTTCACCAAGAGGTCCAGTCAATCCACGTTCACTGCCGTAAAAAATACCTGTGCGGAAGGATCTTGTATCCAGCAGGGCATCGATATAGCGCTTGGCGCCTATTTCTACTTTGTGGACTTTGCCCAATAGCAGCATAATCCGCATCATGCCCTTCATCATATATTGCTTGAATAACGACAGTGTATTGAAGCCCTCTGTGCCTACAGTAGCCCCGGGGCTCATGGTTACGAAGCGGATATGGGGGAATTCCCGCGCCATGGAAGACATCCATAGGGCGCCCATATACTTTATCGGACCATAGGGTACCGTAGCGTCTTTGGTACTCGCATAGAGCTCTCCTTCGCAGATCTGCATAAATTCCTCCACAGAGGCGCTTTTCAGCTCTGGTCGCTTCATCCCCATCTCTTTGACGCCGCGAGCGGCCTCGGAGCCGGCGTAGATAGCAGCCTGCGTTAATTTATTGGCTTTCAGCAACTCGTTAGTCAGTAGTGCATGCCCGAGCAGGTTGACGGCGAAAATTTGTGTGACTCCCTCAGGGGTCTTGTTGTAAAACTCTTTCCCCCCGGTACCGCCAGCATTCATAACCAGAGCATCAACCGGGGAGTCCAGGTTCTTAACTGCCTCTTTCACAGATTGTTGATCCGCGACATCGATCAGCAATACTTCGAAGATATTCCTGCCTGTTTCCGACACCAGCTCGGCCTGGGCTTCCTTGGCCTTGTGCAGATTGCGGCAGCCGAGATAGATCTTGTTAATCTGCTGGTATTCCGCCAGTTGCTTGGCGCACTCCCTGCCTAAGCCTGCATTCGCTCCGGTAATCAAAACACTCTTAATCATCTTTCTGTCTCTGTGGATATTGGGAACTGGTGCCCGGATATGGATATACCCGGCTGTTGGAGAGAAAGATAAGCGGTTAAGCGCCTCGTCTTTTGACATTTCTTGCTGTCTTAGTGGGATACCAAGACCGCAAGAAATATCAAAAATAGGGCCTTACTGGCCAATATGATTAGGTCATCACTCCAAATACGGCAAACTAAGGTGACACTATGAATCAGGCGAGTTCTATAGAAAGAAAAATTTTCCAATTGTTAGTGGTAGCGCTAGCGGTGATCTGTTTTGTACCCGGTGGTATCAGTGCATTTGGAGGGCTGAATGGCAGTGCTGCTCTTAGTGGTGGTGCTATGATTTTTGGCCCGGATAGCCCCTTGAGAGGATTTGGGGATAATCAATATCGATTTGCCTTTGGTGTTTTCTTTGCCCAGGGGTTGGTTCTACTGTATTTCCTGAGCAATATCGAAAAACATAAAGCATTGTTTTACTTCGTGGCTTTATCCCTCTTTATTGGCGGTCTGGGCCGCTTAAGCAATATTCTGGAATTTGGATTGGTGGATGATCAGGTCTTACCCCCTACGATTATTGAGCTTGCGATAGTTCCACTTCTGGTTTTTTGGCATAGGCGAGTAGCCTCTCAAGGTTAGTCATTAGAAGCTATTAGTTAAGCAACTAAAAGTTATTTACGCTTAAGAGGTTATTGCTTTGTTACCAGTATTTTTACATATAGAGTCTTCACCAAACCTGAAAGAATCGCAGGCATTTGATCAGTATATAGGTCTGGCACCGCAATTAATGCAACAGTATGGAGGAGTGCCTATTGCCTCTTATGATGTGGAAGAGGTCTTGGACGGAGGTCGGTCACCAAAGGCATTTGTTGTGGTATCTTTTCCGGATCGGGAGGCGATCTATGCATTCTTTAATGATCCAGCCTACCAGGCAATTATTCCTTTGAGGCACAAGGCATTTACCCATTTACGCTTTTTTATCACTAGTGAGCGAATTTGATTTAAAGGCAAGCTAATGCGGGAAGGTGTTGCTCGAAAATCTCACCGTCCCAACGTAAACAGGCAGTAAAGGAGCCTCTCATGCAGCGATTTTTTAAAAGTATCAACTTCGTAGAGCAGCATCTATACGACAAAATTTCTGTTCATGAAATTGCCGCGGCCTCTCATTACTCAACCTATCACTTCAGTCGTATTTTTAAAGCATTAGTGGGGGACTCACCGAAAGAGTACTTGCGTAAGCGCCGATTGACCGTCGCCGCAAAGAGGTTGTTGAGTGAAGATATTGGTATTCTTGAGCTTTCCATGGAGTGCCAATTTGATTCCCAAGAAGCCTTCACTCGCGCGTTTAAAGCTTTATTTAATGTAACCCCGGCGCAGTATCGAAAGCAGCAGGATCCTTTTCGGTTGTTGTATAAGGATCAATTTAGCCCTCATATGCTGCACTTTTTGCAAAATGAGCTATCCATGGAGCCACAAATTATTTCTCGGCCTGCGATGCAATTGGTGGGGGTAGCGCAGGAATATGATCATGAAAATCTCAGCTTGCCAAAGCTCTGGTCTGCATTTCGGCCCTACAGGGATAAAATCCCCAATCGTATCAGCGATGAATCTTTTGGTATTTATGAGTGTTATGAGGAAGCGGGTGATGAAATTCAGTTTAAGTATGTCTGCTGTGCGCCGGTTGCCGACCTGACTCAGGTACCCGAGGGTATGGTGACGCGGGAACTACCGGAGCAGCTATATGCAAAATTTGTTCACCGTGGATCTATTACCACCCTGGAACAGACATTGAAGTATATTTGGGGAAGCTGGTTGCCAAAGTCCAATTACGACTATATTGAGAGGCCAGACTTTGAGCTGTACCCACCCAGATATCAGGTTGCCAGCCCGACAGCGGAAATGTTTCTCCATATCCCGGTCAAAGAAAGGCCGTAATCGCTTGGAAATAGCGTAGTTTTTTCGCTACTCAATCTTTTCGGTTGCCTGGCCGGCGTTGTATCGGTAATGCCCGGTAATTTTAAAGGAAAACAACATATCTTCCAGCACGGGTCCAGCCCCGATATTGTGTGCGACCAAGTACCGGTTGGTTTTTTGAGAGCGTTTCGCAGTCACAATACCGATATGCGGTAAATTACCGGGCAGCATCCAGGTAACGATGTCCCCCGGTAGATAATCCTCTGCCTTGTCACTTATTGAGAGTGATTGCCCTTTGCGAGTAAAAAAAGCCTGTAGATTGGGTACTCGCCGGTGATCAATATTTTTATCTGGCCTGGAAAGTCCCCATATGCGTTTAGACGGGTAGGCTTGAAAATGGCCCGATATATCCTCGTGAACTTCTTTTTGCAAATCGATCCCCAGCTTCCTATATGATCGAATCACTACGTCGGTACAAACACCGGTATCAGCCGGCACATCTCCATTTGGATAGGGGATAGACACATAAGCAGGATCGTAGCGTACCTTATGATAGGTTCGCTCCAGAGCAGCTTCGGCCAAAGTTATATTTTGTGCATAACTGGCGGCAGAAATCAGGGTACCCAAAAATAGAAATATTCGTTTCACTAGGGCTCCAGTTTTTTTGAGTCTGGGCTGAAATCCTATACTATCGTTTATTTACCCTGCAACACATCAATAACTATTTTACCTTTGGCTCTTCCCTTATTTGGGTAGTCGAGTGCGGCTTGAGTTTCATGTATGGGGTAGACCCGATCAATAACCGGTTTCAAAAATCTTTTCTCAAGTAATGAGGCAAGTTCTGCGAGAGTAGTGCCACTTGGCCATGAATAGACTAGTTGGAGGCGCTGCCTCATCTTTTCAATTAAGGTATCTGACCCTTTAGCTTTGACGGAGACTGATACTAATAGACCATGTTTGTTAAGAACTTTGGCAGACCTTTCTAATACTTCTCCGCCTAAAGAGTCGAGTACAAGGTCATAATCCTTGAGTAATTCCTCAAATTTTTCGGTTTTATAATTGATAACAGTGTCGGCACCGAGTCGTTTGACTAATGTAAAGTTGGCATCACTGGTGGTTGTGGCTACGAAGGCGCCAATATATTTGGCTATTTGTATAGCGATAGTACCGACTCCGCCGGAGCCGGCGTGGATAAGAACTCTTTGCCCTTTCTGTAATTTTCCCACTTCAATGAGATATTGCCAGGCTCTTAAACCCACGAGAGGGAAAGCGGCACACTCATTGTTGGAAAGATTGCAGGGGCGGATAGCTGCGTCCATTGCTTTGATTGAAGTGTATTCGGCAATCGTACCCGTTTGATTTGTATCGGGGCGTGCAAATATCAGATCGCCAATTTTAAAATTTCTGACAGCGCTGCCATAAGACCTGATAATAGCGGCTTGCATATTTCACAGCTCTAAAATTAGAGGATTGATAGCTTTAGTGTGTTGAAAGACTTGCTAGTTTAGTAACTGTAAAAAAATAACGATTGAAAAAAGGGCCCGAAGGCCCCTTGTAGCAGTAAATATAGCCACAATGGCTAGCGCAAGTTACTGATACAGCGGTTATATTCGCGAATATAAATCTTACCACCTACTGCAGGGTTAGCATTTGCCATATCTGCAGCGGCATTCATACAGCCTTCTACCTGGTCTCTAGTCAGACCCCAAGTTTGGGGGCGAGGTTGTGAGCCGCGGATATACATATCCCGGGGATTCTCATAACTACGAATAGAGGTGGGGGGCTGTACTCTGTAGAAATAACGGCCCTGCTCATTAAAGGCATAGAAAGTATTACCACTTTGATAATAAGTCTTGCCGAGAATCTGCACGGGTTCAGCGTTGGATGGGAGGCGCGTCATGCGGTCATCTGCATAACTGAAACCTGCGAGAGAACACAAGAGCACCATTGAAACAAGATATCGCATAACGTCTTCTCCTTCTCCTAGTTTGGCCACAAGTCTACTCAAACTGGGGGAGTGTCCCAACGTGCGGTAATGGAAGTTTCGGTTGTTGTAAAGGTATGTTTTAAGATCCGATCGAGATAACGGTTATGAATTCAATAATTATTTTTTACATGAATAGGTAGAAATCAAAACAATTTCCTAGATAGCGGTTTTCTTATAGTAATCAGGACCTTTATTTTGTTGAGGTATTTGTAAGAAAGCTAAATCGTGGAGATAAGAATCTGGATTAGATTGAAATACAAGAAAAATAGATTGTTACCTACCATTTAAAATGGCTCTGATTAAGGGAAAGTTAAAGGGTGGTTTAAAAAATTACATTGTTGTTTAAAGCTGTCATCGAGCCATAAAATTACTCAGGCGTGCCACAGGAGATAAAGAGACTTGTGAGCTGATCTCTAGCGATAATGGTCAATTTCAATTTATGGCTGCTCACAAAGCCCTTTTCTTAGGCTTGATCAGAGCTTTTGAAATATTAGATTTACTAATTTACAAGCCGAGATTCTGCTCTTTAGAAATGGGTCGTAGGTCCTTATGCCGTGGTTGATGAATGTTCAGCACTCGTACTAAGTAACGAGGCTCTTGTCGCACTAATAGCCTCATAATCTGATACCATCGGCGCAAACCCCTTCGCTAGATGATTTTTTATGAAACTACTGCGTTCACTTCTATTTATTGTGCTTGCCCTAATGGTGATATCTGCCCTGGCTGCGCCGGGTTTTATCGGCCCCAAAGTAGAGGAAATTTGGAAGCAGCAGTTGGGCCGCTTGCAGGGGGGAATTCCACGGGTTACGAACGCGGATGGTTTGGTGCTGAAACCAATACTGAGGTGGCATTGCCGGATGGCACTACCCAGCTCAATACAGAGATCCATCACGGGCCGGTGTTGCTTACCTCTAAGGGGCCGCGCCTGGGTGTGGTTTATACCGAGACCCGGCTGGAGCTGGATCAACTACAGCCTGAATTGCGCGCTCAATTGGAGTCCATTTATGGCGCTTTACAGGCGAGTCCGGTAGTTCTGGAAACCCTGGTTACCGCCGACAACCGGGTGCTGAATACCCTGCGCTTAGACCCTTTCAAAAATACCGGCCCACTCGGAGAGTTGGAGTTTGACGGTGGGGAGATTGCCGTATCTACGGATTACAGCGGTGCTGTGCTGAACGGTGTCGTGGAGCTGGGAAGCTTGCGCCATATTCGCGAAGGTATCGAAGTACTGTTTACCGAGCCCCTTGAAGGCGAGTTTGAATATATGCCCGGCGAGGGCGGTAATGCGGAGCTGCGCTTGTCGTTGCTGAGGGCAGAATCAGATTCCGGGCCGGTTCAATTGCGCGATGTTACCCTAGGTCTGACCTTGGAAGAATTGGCGGCTCAGACCCTGAAAATTATCAGTGACCTGAAGCTCCCCACCGTGGACTCGGCAACACCGATTACCTCTGTGCGCCAGCAGATGACTTTGCCGAGAATTAAGACTGCGGATCTGGGGCACTACCTGCGCGTATTGTTGCCGGCCCCTGAGCGGAATTGGGCCCGTGAAATGAGCCGCCCGCTGCGCCTGGAGCAACAGCTGGCGATTCAATCTCGCAATGGCCCGGTGTTAGTAGATGCTGATATCGATTGGCGGGGTATGCGCAAATCCTCCCGCCGAGGTGCCAGTGAGATCGATCAGTGGCTCAAACCGCTGGTAGGTAGTATGACCGTTAGCGCTGCAGAGCAGGCGCTCTTGCAGTCCCCCCTGGTAGGTCAGGCAATGCTTCTGCGAGATTATGGCCTGCTGATCGAAGACAAGGGTGAGCTGCAAATGTATCTCAAGGTCAACCGCGGCCAGTTGGAGGTGAATGGAGAGCAGTTGCCGGCAGACCTGTTCGTGATGGCACTTACCGGCAGATTCTGATTGCTTGGGGGCCTGCTGTTGTGAAAAAAGCAGGCCTCAAATCCCAGTATCATCACAGCTGCCGTGGTCTTTTAACCCGTATTGCGCATGCCCGCTGCAATCCCTGCGATAGTGACCATCAGCGCACTTTCCAGTACCGCATCACTTTCCCGTTCGCGCAAACGTGCCATCAGCTCGGCCTGCAATAGGTGCAAAGGGTCAGTGTAGGGATCGCGCACGCGGATGGACCAGCGCATTACGGGATTGTTATCCAACAAGCTCTCCCGCCCGGTAAGCTGTTTTAGGGCCTCTACGGTGTGAGCCAGTCGCTCTCTCAAACTGACACCCAGTTGGATTAGGTCTGCATCCTGGGTGAGTCGTTCTTCGTACCAGGAGGCAACGCGGGGATCGGCCTTGGCCAGTACCATTTCTAGCATATCCACAACGCCTTGGAAAAAGGGCCATTGGCGGCTCATATCCCGCAAGATATCAGTTTCATCTGCGTGCTTGAGGGCATTCTCCAAGGCGGCGCCAGTGCCCAGCCAGGCCGGTAACATCAGTCGTATCTGGGTCCAGGCAAACACCCACGGAATCGCCCGCAGTGATTCGACACCGCCACCGGGTTTACGCCTTGCCGGGCGACTGCCCAGGGCCAGGCGGCTCAGCTCGGTTTCCGGGGTGACAGTGCGCAAGTAAGCCACCAGGGCTGGGTCATCCTGCACGACTTCCCGATAGTTGCCGACGGAGACTTCCGTGAGCCGGTCCATCTCCGCGCGCCACTCCGAACGCGGCTCTGCCGGGGGCATCAGTGTCGCCTCCAGAGTTGCGGCGACATACTGCTCCAGGTTGTAGGCGGCTACAGAGGGACGGCCGTATTTGAAGCGAATCATTTCTCCCTGTTCGGTAACGCGAATACGTCCGGCTATTGATCCCGGTGGTTGCGACAGCAGGGCCATACGAGTAGGAGAGCCGCCCCGGGATATGGAGCCGCCACGGCCGTGAAACAGAGTTAGGGGGATACCGTGGTTGCGGAATATTCCGGTGAGAGCTTCCTGTGTGCGGTACTGGGCCCAGGCGGCGCCCAGGAAGCCGGCGTCCTTGGCGGAGTCCGAGTAGCCGATCATCACTTCCTGGCCATCGAGCACACGCTGCTTGTAGAGGGGGATATTCAGCAGGGTACTCATAGTGGTAGCTGCACCATCGAGATCGTCGAGAGTTTCAAACAGGGGAACCACTCGCATTGGCACCTGCACCCCGGCAATTTTTTGCAGCAGCATTACAGCGAGAACATCGGAAGGTGTGGTCGCCATTGAGATAACGTAGGCACCTAATCCCTCGGGACCCTGTTCGGCAATGACCTTGCAGGTCTGTAAGACTTCACTTACCTCTTCGCCACAGAAATCACTGCGGTAAAAGCTCTCGTCCACCAGTGGGCGGCGGCTGTCCAGCTCGGACACCAGGAACTCCTGTTTCTCCTCTTCACTCCAACTGCTGTAATTGCCCATACCCAGATAGCGGGTAATGGCATCCAGAGTGTCAGCGTGGCGGGTGGATTCCTGTCGTATATCCAAGCGCAATAAAGTGATGCCGAAGCAGTTGAGTCGCCTCAGGGTATCTTTAAGTTGGCCATCGGCGATGGCTGAGAGGCCCACATCGCGCAGGGAGCGGTCGATCAGGCGCAGCTCGTCGGCCAGCTGCTCGCTGCTGGTAAACGCGAGGCCGGAAGGCTCTGCACGTCGACCAATGCGGGCCTCCATTTTTTCCCGGGTTATTTTGAGACGGTCGCGAACCTGGCGCAGCACCAGGCGATAGGGCTCGTGGCTGGGGCCAGTGCGCTGTAAAAGTTCTTCGCTGGCGCGATGCATGGACAAGTCTGCGAGCAGGTTTTCCACATCGCGCAGATAGAGGTCGGCGGCCATCCAGCGGGCTAGGTGCAGGACTTCCCGGGTGACGCTGGCGGTGACATTGGGGTTACCGTCCCGATCTCCCCCCATCCAAGAGGCAAAGTGGATGGGAACCCAGTCAACCGGCAGAGGGGGAAGCTTGGCCAGGGCCAATTCACTGTCTATTTCCCGCATACTCCTCGGAACTGCCTGCCACAGGGATTGTTCGATGGTGGCAAAGCCCCACCTGGCTTCATCAACTGGGGTGGGCCTGGAGCGGCGGATCTCGTCGGTGCTCCAGGCGGAAAGAATCTGCTCTTGAAGGTGGCGACGTAAATCCTGGGATTCTTCTGGGGTCAGGTCGGGCCTGTCCAGTGTGTTGAGTAGGTCTGCAACTCGATCGTATTTGCGAATTAGGGTACGGCGTGTCACTTCGGTGGGATGAGCGGTTAGGACCAGTTCTACGGATAACTCTTTAAGTGTCCCGTGGATTTCCTCGGGAGACTTACCCGCTTTGCTTAGCTCTGCCAGTACCTGTCGCAGGCCGCGGTCTGTATCGGGATCTCCGGGAAAGCGCTGGTGCTGGCGGTGCAGTCTCTCGCGATGGCGCTGTTCGGCAATATTGGCAAGGTTTAGAAACTGGCTGAATGCCCGGGCAACTTCCAATAGGGTCGCATCATCCAGGGGGTCGAGTAGCTCTCGCAAGTGATCGGCCTGCATCGCCCCTTTGCTGCGGCTTTCAACGGCCGCCTGACGAATATTCTCAACGGTATCAAATAGTGGCTCGCCAACTTGGTTTCGCAATACTGCGCCGAGCTCTTCACCTAGCAGGCGTACATCTTCCCGCAAGGGGGCATTCTGGTCCTGGTTCACGAATCTATTTCTCCCTGTTAACAACGCGGTGAAAGTCAATCGGATAGGCATATTCGCACACTTTGTGATGAAGCATGCAATGTTGCAGCTGCAACTTCTGGCGAATAAGGGCTTGAGAAAGTAAATGAGGAAAAGTTGGTACAGCCTTTTGGCTAGTCAATCTGCTTTTGTCTTTTACGAGGTGTGAAAGTCGGTAATTTCAGTCAGGGAATCTTGGATTCATTTCTTACTGAGAAGTAGATGGGTCCAAGATACTGGGCCCATCTAATAGAATATTTGCCATTAATAAGCTGGGCGCCGGTCAACAAGTGTCAGCCAGCCGCGAATAACCCGATAGATTACCCATACCCAGTTAATTGCCAGAATCAGGTAGCCCAGCCCCAGTACCCAAATGGTTAGGGAGCCAACAATGGTCCACAGCAGCCAAAACCAGAAGGTGCGAATCTGCCAGCGGAAATGGGACTCGGCCAGGGTGCCGCGAACATCGCTGCGCTTAAAGTAGTTGATTAATACCCCGATAAAAAATGGTACTGCGGTAAATAAGCTGATCGCCTGGATCAGGTAAACCATGATGGCCAGGTCGCGCCCACTTTGTTCTCGGGCTTCCTGACTGCGTTCGGGATACTGCTCTGACATAACTTGTTCTCTCTACTATTCACTCCAATATAGTGTGGTGCAAATAGTGCATTTCAACTTAGCTGCGCTGGGATGTGTTATTTGCGCGGTGGATTGCAGACGCCTTTTCCGCCCCATTATTTCCCAGTAAGAGTACTGTGGCTCGAAATCGGAGCACAGTAGGGTAGTCTATTTTAATGCCCACTCAGTGTGAACATTGCGCTCGCGCCAGGCCTTTAGCTGGCGCACAGATTCGCGCATAAGCTGTAAAAGCTCTGTGCGCTGTTGGCGACAATGTTCTCTTTCACTATCGATAGAGAGGTTTGCGGCCAGGGTACGCAAGCGAGAAGCTATTGTTTCGAGGCCGACCTCAATAGCTGAGCGAGCCAGTCTTTGTGCCTGCTGTTCTGCATCAAGCCAGTGGCGTCCAGTAATAGCGCTGGTTAATGACGTTATTTGTTTTGGCAGGGTAGCGGTGCGCTCGCTGAGTAATTCGGCAAACGTATGGTGGTCCAATGTATCCCGCAGGCGAAATAGGGTATTGGTATTCAGCAGTCGAGTGGGCTTTGCTCCCTGGGGGCCTGCAATGCCCTGGCTTCGGCGAACAGCCCAGCTCAATAATTGCATCAGCTGTCGGTCGCCGATCGGGTGGGTCAATACCCCGGTAAAGCCTCTGGCCTGGTAGCGCTCCTTATCGCCAGAGCTGGCATTTTGTAAAAGGGCAAAAATAGGTAGTTCAGCACCTCTCTCCCTGCGGATTTCCCGCACTGCTTCAACGCCATCCATCAACGGAAGATGGGTATCTGCCAAAATAAGATCGAAGTTTTTTTGCAGTGCAGCGCTGCTACCATCGATCCCATTGCACTCCCGCTGTACGTTATGGCCCATGGTTTCCAGGGTGGGTTGAAGGGAGTCATGCTTACTGTTTTCAACGAGTAAAACAGAGAGCTGTTTGCCGGGCGCACGATGGCTTTCAGTGGGGAGTTTTAATTCTACTGTCTCAACATTACCGCACTGATGTAAGTTCTCCAGGGATTTAAGGGCGCTGTTTAATTGTCTTTTCCCGATTTCTACCAGGGCGCGCGTATTGTTGTCTTCGCTGCGAGCTAATAAATTCAAAGTGCCGAGAAGTGTATCCAGCGGATGCTGTAAATGGTGCCGGGTTATGGTGAGGAGATCAGATTTCTCCTGGCGCAATTGTTCCAGCTCACTGAGAGCATCAGCAAGTTGTTTTTCCAGTGCGATAAATTCGCTGTTACGACTGTGTACCTGTTGGAAAAGATTGCTATTTTCCTTGCTCAAATTTTTAAGCCGGGCATTGGTATCGAGGGTTAATTGGCGTAATTTAACTTGCCTATTTATTGCAAACGCACAAATTAGCAGTAGAAGCACAGCAGGTATTCCCATCCAAAAGAGCGGGACCTGACTTTTTAGTGTGGTAATAACATCGGCCTGTGCAGTACTCGATAAAAATACCGAACCCGAGACCAATAGGCCGAGGCATATGGCACGCAAGAATACGCGACGAGAGGGAATTCCCCCAGACAAAGTGGTTTCTATCATCCTTGTAACCAACGTTATTTAAATTGGACTAAATCCTGCAGTCCAAAAAGGTTTTAATACGACTTGTTGTAATGGATACCCAGGCACATCGGAGATTTTTGATACTGCAATAAGCCCGCTTTTGGTACAAGAAAAATTTTACTTCTGCTGTGGGGGCAGCAGAGGCGCTTCAGTGAACGTACCAATAGAGAAGTAGCCCGCCAGCCCCGTCTGCCCTGCCCTTGGATCGGGTAGCCGGGTTGTTGGCAGGGAGTTAATCTACAGATTGCATCTGATTACATAGAGGGATCTAGCAGCAATGTACTAGGTTGAATGGGTAGTTTAGCGACAGCTTCAGAACAAATTACGCCGGAGCTGTCGCGAGGAAATAGTATTCAGGCAGCCTGGGGAATGCGCTCTTGCAGCAATTGCAACATACGCTCTGAGGGAAGGAAAAGGCGAATGCCATCGCAGTGTGCGAGCAGTTCCCGATAAAAATAATCGAAATGGGTGCAGCCCAAAATCAGGATCTGTACGCCGCTTTTCACCAGTGCCGCGACCAAGTCATCAAGGGCATGTTGGCGAACAATCATTTCTGCGGCGAGGCCGTCCTCGATATCTTCCACAATTTGCAAGTTGCCAATACCGATGACTTTGGCGGTTGTATTGCGCTCGAGTATTTCCCGCTCGATATTGGCGCAGCTCTGGCAGTTGGCGGCCAGCAGTCCAAAGTTGCGATAGCGCTGGGTAAGCTCAGCGTAGACCTCGAGAGGGGATACCACCTCAATGGGGGAGGCAGCTTTTACCGCCGTCATATCCACAGCACCGGAAAGTGAGTTGCAATAGATCATGGCCGCTTCTGCACCGGCCTGGTACAGCTGCTCAATGGCTTCGATCAATTGTTGGGTAAGGGCGTCGCGCTCCAGCGCCTGCAATTGAGTCTGGGCCTGGGGAGAGGAAGATAGGGACAGGCCCACGCCACGAAGTTGGCGCGCGGCGAGGAAGTTCAATCCGAAGCGGGTATCTGTGGGGGTGCCGGCGACCACGCCAACGGTCATGGAACTGTTTTCAATGGCGTTATCGGTCAACACAGTCATGTTCCTCTCTCGTAATGCCTAATCGAGTATCGGTGACCCCTCAGGCAGCGCGTTTGCTCCACAGGGGGACAAGCGTATTAATCCACACTCGGCGCACCCAGTCGAGATAAATTCCGTAGGGGCGGCCAAGAGCTCCCGCGATGAGCATAAAAGTAATACTGGCGGTGGCAATTTCGTCCCAGCTGGCCCCACCGAGGCGCATATTGGCCATATATAGCGGGAACTGGAAGCTGAGGAATACAAAGGTGTCTACCAGATAGGCATTGATAAAGCCGCCACCCCCAAAACGGTTCACAATCCAGTTGCGATACATACTGAATGGACGGGCGATAAGGGTATTGAATACCAGGGCCATCAGGCGAACTTTCAGGTGTTCGTTCCAACTCATACCCGCCAGAATCAGCTCGATGGGGATCGCTACAGCCCAAGAGAAGCTATTCATGGCGAAGATGTCCAGCATAAAGTCCCAGCGGCGCGCACCAGATGCCTTTTCATCTGGGGCATCTGGACTGGATGGGGATAGTGCGGGCGCGGACATTGGGCAAACAACCTCGTAGACAGTGGCCGCCTAAACGACTTTGGCGACAGACCGGCGATTATATCTACAATTTGCATAAAAGCTAGCCTTACATCTCGACTGATAGTTTCTAACGATACATTTGTCCTATTTTTTAATGTTTTTTTAATCTAATTATCTTGTTGTGAAAATCTGGCAGCTGGTCACGAATGGCTGGCACCGGTTAATATGCAACTCTTTGCATAAGATGAGTTGGAGTTTTCATGTCCCTGCGCTTTGCCGTTCTCACCTTGCTGGATATTGAGCCCGGCAGTGGTTATGACCTTAAGCGGCGCTTTGAGCGCAGCGTCTCCCACTTCTGGAGTGCCAGCCATCAACAAATGTATCGCGAGCTGCACAAGTTACATGAGGAGGGCCTGCTGGACTGTGAGGAGCAAGCCCAAGAAGGCAAGCCGGACAAGAAGGTCTATAGCCTCACGGATCTAGGTCGCGCCGAGCTGCGTGACTGGGTCACTCAGCCCAGTGCGCCGCAGAAGATTCGCGAGCCTTTCCTGGTGCGTATGTTCGCCGGTCACAACCTGAGCAAGGATGAAATGCGAGATGCTCTGGAGGCCCAACTGCGCCAACATCGCAGCTCTCTGGAAAGTTACCAGGAGCAAAATGAGCGGGTATTAAAGAGTGATACAGCGCTCCAGGAGCGCTACTGGTTGGCACATCAAACCCTGCTTTTGGGGATTGAGGCGGAAAAGACCTGGATTAGTTGGGCGGAAGGTCTGCTGAGTGAGCTTGAAGAGTCCGTAAAAAAATAACCGCTACTCGCTTGGAATGACGTGCCCGAATCTGGCCAGCGATGCCGTTTGGTGTTCAGTAACCTCGCTCTTTTAGCAAGTGGGGTGACCTTAGCCATGACTTTTACCGTAACACCTATCCGCGAAGATTTTTTAGAAAAGGTTCGTCAAGCAGGTCTAGATGATCTAGGGCAGCCGGTACGGCAGCTGAGCGCCAAGGGCGGTGAGCCATGTCGTGATGTGCGACGGCGCGCACGGCCGGGGGAGAAAATCCTCCTGGCGAGCTACTGCCCTTTCTCTTTTGCCGGTCCTTATCGGGAATACGGGCCTGTATTTGTACTGGCGCAGCCGGGGCCGGAACAAGACTTCAGAGCACAGAACAGCTTCCCCCCGCTAAATAATAATGCGGAAGATTATTTCAAGAGTGGTGTGCCACTAGTGCTTCGCGCCTATAGCGCTGAAGAGCATATCGTGTCTGCGAAATTGGTGGGTCCCGAACAAATAAAAACAGAAGTGAGTGAATATTTTATGCAGGGTGAGATTGATTTCGCTCTGCTGCGCTTCGCTGCTTATGGTTGCTACGCGCTGCGGCTGGATCGCGCATAGTTTTAATAGATATTTGTGAAGGCCAGGTCGCCGGTTAATAAAATCCTGATGTCAGTGGTAGTGAGAACCACGGGTCTTTTTGGTGGTTGTTTCGGAGTTCAGTATTTATTCCCGAACTCCGAAAATATTTCAAAATTAAATGGAGATTTTTTCCAATACCAAGCTGCCAATAGAATAGCCTGCGCCAAAGGAACAGATAATTCCCCGGTCGCCGACCTGCAAGTCATCGCTGTGCAAATTAAACGCAATAACTGAACCGGCACTTGCCGTGTTGGCGTAGCGGTCCAGAACGATGGGCGCGCGTTCAACGCTTGCATTGTCACCCATTAGCTTCTTGGCGATCAGGTTGTTCATATTGATATTGGCCTGATGGAGCCAGTAGCGGCGCACGCTGTGAGGATCGGTGTCCGTCTCTTGCAGATGGGCTTCAATATGAGATGCCGCCATGGGGCAAACTTCTTTAAATACCTTTCGGCCATTCTGGCGGAACAACTTACCGGGACCAAAAGGGTCCACATCGGCGGCGCGAGCGGTGTAGCCAAAGTTCGAACGGATATTGTTGGAGAAAACGGTTTTCGCTTTGGTGCCGAGAATTTCCCAGGCGCTTTCGACAGTACAGGTTTCTCTGCGCTCGATAATGCTGGCTACGGCTACATCGCCAAAGATAAAGTGGCTGTCTCGGTCGGTGTAATCCACTTGTGGTGAGGCCAGCTCGGCATTGATGACCAGTACAGTTTTGGCTGAGCCTGAGCAGATCGCATCCACCGCACGCTGAAGTGAGAAGGTAGCTGAGGAGCAGGCTACTTCCATATCAAAGGCAAAACCATCGATACCCAGTGCACCTTGGATTTCAATAGCAATAGCGGGGTAGGCGCGCTGCATATAGGAGGCACCGACAATGACCAAATCAATGTCAGACGCCTGCTTATCGGCTTTCTCCAGGGCTAGTCTGGCGGCCTTTAAGCCCATTTCGGCTTGAACACTTAGCTCGTCATCTGCACGCTCGGGAATAAGGGGGCGCATGCGCTTCGGATCAAGGATGCCATCGCGAGTCACCACATAGCGGCTCTTGATGCCCGAGGCCTTCTCGATAAATTCTGCAGAAGAGAAAGGTTTTGCCGCGCGCTCACCGGCCTCAATCTCTTGAGCATGCTCAAGATTGTACTGCTCGGCATGGGTGTTATAGGCATCTACCAACTCTTCATTGCTAATAGATTCCGGTGGGGTCCACAGGCCTGTGCCGCTGATGACAATGCCCCGTGGCAACTTGTATTCACTCATCGCTGAATTCCTGGCCCGCGACAACAGAAATGCGGGCAATTTAGTCGCTGTTAGAACCTTAGCAGTGCTGGCAGATGAGGGACTGAGGCGCCAGAACGGCAAGGTAAGCTATTGTGACGGTGGGGTGACTATGGGTCTATTTGTAGTCGCGCCGAACAGTCATGGCGTTCTGGCCAAAACGAAGGCGCTGACCTGTTTTGCCCCGGCTGTGAGTAGCTGGCGAGTGATGATTTCAAGGGTCGCTCCCGTGGTTACAACATCGTCTACCAGGCCGATATGGGCACCCGATATTTCTCCGCGCACGGCAAAGCTGTCAGACAGGTTTTTCAGCCGTTGGTTGCGGCTGAGTTGAGACTGGGTTTTGGTGGATGTTGTTTTGCGCAGTAGTTGCAGATCTACTGGCAGGCACCAGTATTGCCCCAGCCCACTGGCAATAAGTTGAGCCTGGTTGTAACCGCGTTGCCAATAGCGACGCCAGTGCAGAGGAACCGGGGTAAGTATGTCAGGCATATCCTCTGGAGGCCCCAATTGGCGGGCAGCTAGCTGTATAAGGCTGTGTCCGGCGGCCAGGTCCCGGTGGTATTTGAAATGTTGGATTAAGTGGTTGATCGGGTAAGCGTATTGCCAGGCAGCGCTGATCTTCTTTAAGGCGGGTGGCCTCTGTAAACAGGCCGCGCAAATATTATCTTTTGCCGCCGCCAAGGGTAGGGCGCAGTAGCGGCAGCTACGGCCTAGCGCCGGTAGTTCCTGAGTGCAGGCAGAACAGATTCCAACCTCTCCCGATGCTCCGCCGCACAGCAGGCAGCGGGCCAGACTTTGGGCAAGTTTTCTACTGAAAAGCTTGTAAACCATATCGTCTCTTCCGAGTTGACAGCGGTTTGGCCGTGGCTAAACTGGCCAGTCTGGTGGATTGAACGGCAGGCGCTGAATTAGAGCTCGCTGATCGATGCCGCTAGAGCCTGCTAACAGGCTGTGAGTATCCGATTTTAATAAGCAACAGAGAGAGTACGCCCTGTGACTGCCGCCCAGCAAATGCCCGCCGCAGAGATCCGCCACGACTGGACCCGCCAGCAGGTACTGGACCTCTTCGCCATGCCGTTTAGCGACTTGATTTTTACCGCGCAGCAAGTGCACAGAGCTTATTTTGATGCCAATCGGGTACAGGTCAGTACCCTTTGCTCTATCAAGACCGGTGCTTGCCCTGAGGACTGTGCCTACTGTCCCCAAAGTGCCCGCTATGACACCGGGCTGGAGCGGGAAAAACTGATGAAGGTTGAAAAGGTGTTGCAGGAGGCAAGGGCAGCTAAGGCCGGCGGTGCTACCCGCTTCTGCATGGGGGCCGCCTGGCGCTCCCCCAAGAAAAAAGATATGCCTTACGTGACCCAGATGGTACGAGAAGTAAAGGCGTTGGGTATGGAAACCTGTATGACCCTGGGCATGCTAAATGATGATCAGGCCCAGGAGTTGGCGGATGCAGGCCTCGATTACTACAACCACAATTTGGATACTTCGCCGGAATATTACGGTGAGATTATTACCACTCGCACTTACCAGGATCGCCTGGAAACCTTGGGGCGAGTGCGCTCAGCGGGAATGAAGGTCTGTGCTGGTGGCATTGTGGGAATGGGTGAAGGCGATAAAGATCGCGCCGGGTTATTGATGCAATTGGCGAACCTGCCGGAGCACCCCGAATCAGTGCCCATCAATATGCTGGTAAAAGTCGCAGGTACCCCGCTGGAAGAACAAAAGGACCTGGATCCCTTCGAGTTTATTCGCTGCATTGCTGTGGCTCGTATCATGATGCCGAAATCCCATGTGCGCCTATCCGCCGGTCGCGAGCAGATGAGCGATGAGATGCAGGCAATGGCCTTCCTCGCCGGCGCCAACTCTATTTTCTACGGTGAAAAACTGCTGACGACTGCGAATCCGGAAGCTAACGAAGATATGCAGTTGTTCAGTCGCCTGGGTATTAAGCCAGAAGAGTATCAGCAGTACGCCGATGAGGCTGAGGTGGAAGCGGAATTGAACGCTCAGATCACCGAACAGCAAAATGATGCCTTCTTCTACGACGCGGCCAAATGACCCTGAATGAAGTCCTGCAACAGCGCCTCGCCGAGCGCCGCCAGCAGAATCTGTACCGGGAGCTAAAAACCCTCGATCGTGCACCCGGGCCGCGAGCCCGGGTCGATGGGCGGGAGCTACTGGTATTTAGCAGTAACGACTACTTGGGGCTTGCCAGCCGCGAGGAAGTCATCGCAGCACAGAAGGCGGGAGCGGAGTGTGGTGCAGGCGCCACAGCCTCTCACCTGGTTAATGGTCACCTGGATATTCATCACCGCTTGCAGCAGTGCATCGCCGAGGTAACCGGGCGAGAAGCGGCGCTGATATTCTCGAGTGGCTACATGGCGAATATCGGCACTATTTGTGCCCTGCTGGGGCGAGCCGACAATATTGTTTCGGACAGGCTTAATCACGCCTCACTGATTGACGGTGCCCGTTTGAGTGGCGCCAACAGTCTGCGCTTTGCCCATAACGATCTCGCTGGCCTTGAACGCCAATTGCAGCGCGCTACTAGCCGGGGTGGCGCTACTTTAGTAGCGGTGGATGGCGTTTACAGCATGGATGGTGATTTGGCCCCTCTGGCTGAGATTGCCACTCTGTGTAAGCAATACAACGCCTGGTTAATGGTTGATGAGGCCCACGGCTTTGGCGTAATGGGTAGCGAAGCATACCCACTGGCGGGCAGCTGTGCCCTGGCGGGGCTGTCCCAGGAACAAGCCCCGGTTGTGATGGGTACCCTGGGGAAAGCGGTTGGCAATGCCGGTGCCTTTATTGCGGGCTCCCGGTCACTGATAGATTTCCTCACCCAGTTTGCGCGGCCCTATATCTATACCACCGGAATGACGCCAGCAGTGGCTGCCGGCGCCTTGGCTGCTATCGCATTGATTCGCGATGAGCCTCAGTTACAAGGGCGCTTGCGGGTAAATATCGCTTATTTCCGCCGGGGGGCACTACAGCTCGGTCTACCTCTTCAGGCGTCAGCCAGTGCGATACAGCCGCTGGTGTTGGGCTGTGAAAACACTGTGATGGCGGTTGCCAGAGAATTGCAGGAGCGCGGGTTCCTGGTGGGTGCCATTCGCCCGCCTACAGTGCCGCCGGGCACTGCGCGCTTGCGCATTACCCTGAGCGCGGCTCACCGGGCCGAGGATATTGATGAGCTACTAGGCGCGCTGCAGCAGATTTTGCAGGACGCAGGGGTACTGGATAAGTGACACGGGTTGAACACTTGGTTTTCCTGCATGGGTGGGGCGGGAGTGCAGACCTTTGGCGGCCGCTTATAGAATCCCTGGCGCGTCGTCCAGAAGTGCAACTCCACTGTATTGAGTTACCTGGATTTACTACACAAGGTGCTGAGGACTGGCCCCCACTAGAAGCTTTGCTGCAGAAGCTTTACCAGCAACTTCCCCCTCGCTGTATCCTGGTTGGCCACTCCCTCGGCGGTATGCTTGCTGTTCGCCTGGCTTCTATAGCGAAGCAGGACAAAGTTCTGGGGTTAATGACCATAGCTGCCAATGCCTGCTTTGTGGAGCGAGATGGCTGGCCGGGCATGGCCGAGAGCACTTTCAAGGCATTTTTCGATGCTTTTACATCATCTCCGGAGAGTACCTGGGAGCGATTTTGCTCACTACAGGCAAGGGGTGATAGCGCCATGCGCTCTTTGCTTAAAGACCTTAAGGCACAAAAACCTCAAATAAATAGTGATGCCTGGCGGGGAGCATTGTGCTGTCTGGCAGAGTTGGATAACCGCCAATACCTGGAACGTCTGTCCGTGCCCGCACGGCACCTGTTTGGTGACAGGGATGCCCTGGTTCCCATTGAGGCTGCTCGGTCCATTGAGGCGTGTGGGGGCACTATTAAAGTCATACCCGAGACGGGCCATTTACCCCATTGCACCAAGGCTGATATCGTCGCTGAATATCTATTCGAGTTTCTGGGGCCTATTGGCCCCCCCGGCTGAGCCGTTTGATAAGGCTGCGGTAGCTCGCTCTTTTACCCGGGCAGCACAGGGCTACGATGATTGCGCCCATCTGCAGCGGGCAGTCTGCCGGCAACTGTTGGCCCAAGCCGATGACAGCTGGGCACCCCGCACAATCCTCGATTTGGGCAGTGGCACCGGATTCGGTACTGAACTGTTGCGGCGGCATTTTCCTGAGGCGCAAATTATTGCCCTGGATCTGGCGGAGGGGATGCTGAAATTTGCCCGGACGCAAAGACCCGAAGCTGATGGTTACGTTGCGGCCGATGCCGAGCAGTTACCCCTGGCGGCGGGTAGTATTGATTTGGTGTTTTCAAGTATGGCGCTGCAATGGTGCTACCGCCTGCCGCAATTGTTTGCTGAGTTGCAGCGAATACTGGCCCCTGAAGGGCGGTGCCTGGTTGCCACCCTTGGCCCTAAAACCCTGGTGGAATTGAAACAGAGTTGGGCTCAAGTGGATGGGGGTGTACATGTCAATCAGTTCCTGCCCGCCGAGCAATGGCGTGAAGCGGCACTGCACAGTGACCTCAGCGGATTGGTTACGGATGAATTGCGCCTACTGCACTTTGATAGCCTGCGCCAGTTGATGCGGGAGCTTAAGGGAGTGGGTGCACACAATATTAACCGGGCGGCGGATAAAGGTATGACAGGTCGCCGCAAACTGCAGCACTTGTCCGTGGCCTATGAGAATAAGCGGGAAGAGCGTGGATTGCCGGTAACTTACGAGGTGATCTATATGAATCTCACCGCTTGCAGGGCAAAAAAATCCGGCTGACCTGCGCCTATCGCAACGCAGGGAGCCGGGTGCAAGATTGAAGAGATCAGGGGTAGATGTCGATAGGGATTGGCGTCTTCACCAGAGCCCAGATTTCGTCCATTTCGCGATTGGAGGCCACGGCGATACAGCCATCGGTCCAGTTGGTGCGGCGCAGGTGTTTTTCCATATAGGACCATTGGGGCTTGATACCGTGGATCATAATGTCACCGCCGGGACTGACCCCCATTTTGGCTGCCCGTGCACGGTCCTGCTTGTTGGGATAGGACACGTGGATTGAACGGTAAAAACGGCTGTTGGGATTCTTCCAGTCCAGTGTGTAGCGGCCTTCAGGGGTGCGCTCGTCCCCCTGGCGAACCTTGTGTCCCCTGGGGTTATCGCCAAAAGACACGGTATAGCTTTTCACGACACGGCCGTCCCGTATCAGCTGCATGAGTTTCTTGGACTTATAAACTACGACGTGGTCAACGGGATCAACTTTCGCTGAAGCAAAGATTGGCACCAGCAGGAGCAGGGCAAAGGTCAGGTATCGCATGGTCTTTAAGCAGTTCGGGTAGTTGTCGGTTATTTCGCAATGACACCGCATCCCTGCTGTCTGTCCCCTTTAAAAGGGGGTTATTGTGTGAGCGCAACCCCGTGCCTTCTTATCGATGTACGGCCTGATTTGTTCAAAATTTGCGCTACCGGGTTAATTTATCACCATCTGAGTGGCGTGAAAAGTCACGTTATGAAAAAAGTTAACTTTTATTGGAGG
Organism: Microbulbifer sp. MKSA007; assembly: GCA_032615215.1. Taxonomy (NCBI): domain Bacteria; kingdom Pseudomonadati; phylum Pseudomonadota; class Gammaproteobacteria; order Cellvibrionales; family Microbulbiferaceae; genus Microbulbifer; species Microbulbifer sp. MKSA007. The sequence continues at coordinate 595,244 of CP128433.1, forward strand.
AGGGGGTTAGGCCTTGGCAAAAACCTATTTTATCGCCGGTACTGACACCGAGGTCGGCAAGACATATGTGAGCGCCGCACTGCTATCGGCAGCGGCGGAGGCAGGCTTGCAAACGGCGGCAGTGAAGCCTGTGGCATCTGGATGTGAGCACACGGATGATGGCCTGCGCAATGAAGATGCCCTTTTGCTCCAGGAAGCGATGACTCTGAAGCTGCCTTACCAGCAAGTAAACCCCTTTGCCCTGGAGCCCGCTATTGCTCCGCATATAGCGGCCGCAGAGGTGGGTAAGCAGTTAAATGTTGCGCGGATGGCTGGCGTCTGTCGGGGAGTGATGTCTGCAGGGGCCGACCTGGTTTTGATCGAAGGTGCTGGTGGCTGGCGCACCCCGTTGGGCCCAAGAAGCTTTCTGTCCCAGTTGCCCCGGGAACTAAACCTACCGGTCATACTCGTGGTGGGCATGCAACTTGGCTGTATCAACCATGCATTACTCACAGTAGAGGCAATCCGCCGTGATGGGCTTCCGTTAGTGGGTTGGGTAGCCAACTTTGTGCGTGGTGAGGGTATGGCTCGCGCAGAGGAGAATCTGCATACCCTTAAGGCTCTACTGCCGGCTCCTCTTCTAGGCTCTCTTCCATTCGATAGCGCCGCGAACTATCGCAATGCTGCCCAGTACCTGGATATCGATGGGTTAATTGCCCAAGCCGATCACTGATGGGGCGGTAGGATAAGGAGAAGGCGCAAAATGCTGTCCTTACAAGGTGATATTACTAGGCCTGATTATATCTGATTTAAAAAGCTAGTTCGTAGGGCGATATCATTTTCCAGAAGTTGGGCGATATTTCGTGTGTCATCGATACCGGAATGCAGTCGCCCACTAAATGTAAGCCCCGATAGTTTAATAGCCTTGGCTAGGTTGACGCGGTGTCCTTTATTGTCAGCGAATATTTGCTTCACATTAATGTGAGGCAGGTACTGTAAGGGGTTTGCTATTTCCTTTCTGCCTGTTTCCATGCGCAATTGCCATGCATCAAAATTTCCCCAGCTGCCCCATGCGGCTAATTCATAGTTGGAAAGCCAATCTTTGAATTTATCCAGTACCCCGGGTAACAACGAGGCCTTATCAACCTGCTCCTGAGTAATACCCGTTAATTCGGTACAAAATAGTGTCAATTTCCTGTGATGAAAGGGTTTTACGTATAGCTGCCTTTCATCTAATTGAACAAAAGATTTTTGTGTCAAACTTCCCACTATCGCACCCAACTCTATGGTTTCGGCTTCTTCTGGAGGGAGGGGCGGCTCGTTATCACAAGTACATTCGAGATCAACCAAAAGGATACAGGTTTGATTCTTCATCGTTAATTGAGAAGCTTTTTGCAAGAATATTCATGACAATGTTTAATTTATAGTCTATGTAGTTATTCGGATAAAGCTGGCGTGATTTTCTCTAATTTTTCATTATTTCCTAACTCGGTTATTGCAGTTATTGGATTTGCGTTATTGATTTATTAAAGGGGGAAACAAAACGCGCACCAAAAATTTGTATCGTCCAGCAGTAAAAAGTAGATGGATATATTCTTATGGGGATATCTCTTTGATTGGGGTTGGGAAATTGACTACGAATGAGCATACAAATGGCTGGCAACCACCGATTCTTGAAGATCCCAGCAGATACTTGAAACTAGCAAATAATTCTTGGTTTAACTTGCTGGTAGATTTGCAAGACATACTTACTCGAGAGACAGCAATGTTCTGGCGAGGCCAGGGAATTGGAACCGTTCACTTACCTGTTACGACTGGTAGTATTTCGAGCCCAGTTGGGCTGGGCAGTGATTCAATTCCTGTGAGTATTCAATTAAATGGTCAGGAAACATATCTAGCCGACTCCATGCAGTTTCAGCTTGAGTTGTGTTGTCGAATGAAGCCTCGGGGCGCTTATTATCTAATGCCGTCATTTCGTGGGGAGGACTGGGACGCTACACATCTCTGTCAGTTTATGCACAGCGAGGTAGAAATTAGTGGCGACTTGGATGAGGCTATGTCTTTGGCTGAAGGATATATCCGTGTGCTTTGCGAAGCGATACTTAGGGAGCAAGCTGAGTCAATTACACGAGCAATCGGCAGCTTAAGTCACTTAGAGTCAGTGGCAAACGGAGATTTAACTTTTAATTCTGTTACTTTTGATGAAGCCGCCAAGCTTCTTCAGGACAAGCCGGAGTTTATCGATAAAACGGATTACGGGCGAAATCTTACTAGAGCGGGAGAGCGAGAGCTTATCAGAACTATTGGCCCCTTTGTTTGGGTTACCAAGTGGGACCATGGAATTGTTCCTTTTTATCAAGCCATGGATAAAAACGGCTATAGCGCATTAAATAGTGATCTCTTATTTGGATGTGGCGAAGTGGTTGGTTGTGGTGAGAGACATGTTGACGATCTGGCCGTTCTCACAGCTATGAAGGTACATGGGGTAAATCCAGAATCCTATAAGTGGTATACGAATATGAAGCGGGTTTACCCATTGAGAACGGCTGGATTTGGCATGGGTGTTGAGCGATTTTTGATGTGGGTGCTCCAACACGATGATATTCGGGATCTCCAGATATTACCTCGTAGAAATGGATTTGAATTGTCACCATGAGTTCTTTCGATAGGGACCCTTCAAGTTACAATATTTCTAATCAGGTAAGAATTAGCTCACTGGGATTAGCTGAAGATAGAGTACCTCAGCACTTACACCCCATACTTTCATTTATCAATTCATGGGCAAATCAACAAGATGTACCAGTGACTATAACTATAGGTGGAAGCATCGCATCTGGTGAAGCCGATGCTTTTAGTGATTTGGATATCACGGCAGTCTATGAGTCGACTAATCCACTCAATAGGGCCAGAGCTGAATTTGAGCAGATGTTCACCCGGTATTTTAATATTTGCGTGACATTCTCTGCTGTGCATGCGGGAATCCCAAATTTACTTGTTTTCTATACTCGACAAGATGACTGGATTGTAAAGTTAGATATAAGTTTTTTGTATTGTGCAGATCCTCCCTGCTGTATCCAAGAACCATTCATCGTCTTGCGTAAAGATATTCCTATCAACCAAAACACCATGCCTGATACGGAATCAATGTCAGTGCAGGATATTATTCCTCGTTATTGTGGATGGCTTTGGTATACATTTGCAAAAATTAAAAGAGGTGAGAGTCTGGCTGCTTGTGACTCTCTCGCCTTTACACGTAAACATGCCATTATCCCACTTATTCAACAGGCTACAGGTGTTAAATTACAGGGGGATCGGCGATTAGAGCAGCGATTGCCGACCGACTGGGTAGAACAACTTCATAACACTCACCCTCGTACTTTGAAGCCTGAGGATCTTTATTTGAGTCAAGCTAGCCTTCATCAAATTTTCCTGCGAGCGGTTAATGAAATAGGAAAGTCTGATTTGTTACTAGAGGAGCAAAAATATAATCAGCTTGTTGATGTGTTACGACGGCAGGGGCTAACCATTGACTGGCCTGAATAATGATGCAATGTCGGTAAACTTTGGGCGCTCTGGGCATAAGCCCAGAGAAACAATGTTCGAAATGAAAAGTTTACGCTATCAATATGAATAACAGGTTTTATCCTAAGTTAATACCGGGAAAGGCGATAGCAATATATTCACCCTCTTCAAATGTAGCAAGTGAATATCCTGACCGATTAATTCGGAGCGTCAAAGCCTTGGAGCGAACCTTGAATACAAAGGTTGTACTGCCGGAGCAGGTGTGCTTTTCAAGAGGATTTACGGCAGGGACTGCATTGGAGCGGGCTCAGGCGTTTGAGAGTTTATTACTCGATCACTCGATTGCGGGAATCATGTGTTCAATTGGAGGATTCAACTCAGCTGAAATATTAGAACACTTGAATCGAGATATTGTTTGCCGATACCCCAAAGTGTTAATTGGCAACAGCGATGCGACAGCCTTGATTTTAGGTATTTTTAGTTTGAGTGGATGGACTACTTATTTTGGCCCCACGCTGTTACCTCAGTTTGGCGAATACCCTCAGCCTTTTGCTTTTACGATCGAGAACCTTTTTTCTGCCATTGGTAATAATGAGACCTTGACAGAGCTAAGAGATCCTGCTGCATGGACTCGTGAATTTACTGACTGGGGTGAAAGTCCGCAACGGCGTCGTTTGATGGGAAAAGACAGTCACCGAATAGTTTATCGAGAAGGGCTGGGTGAGGGGATATTGTTTGGAGGGAATATAGAGACGCTAAATATGCTTGTGGGTACGCCATATCTTAATATCCCCTCAGATATTATTTTTTTCTGGGAGGCCCACGCTGAAGAAGCGCGACTAGAGAGGGTTCGTCGTGCCCTTACCCATTTGCGTCAATCAGGGATACTCTCTCACGTTAGAGGTATGCTTATTGGACGCTCGCCATATTGCACTGATATAGCCGGCGTCACGCTAAAAGATACGGTTCTTGAGGCTTGTGCGGATTTCGACTTTCCAATAGTGGCGAATCTAAGCTTTGGGCACACAGATCCCATGTTGACTTTACCAATCGGTGTTTTGGCTAATGTTTGTGTAATGAAAGGTAGTGAGGCCCGTATCACAATTGTCTAACTTACTTTTATCAAAACAGGGATGCCCATGCGGTTATTGCTTGAGTACCCCGGGGGAGAGGTCGCAATTTACTGTCTGCCAAAATGATGTTGCGACCGCACTAATACCGATACGGCCGAGAATTAGGGGGAATGTGGTGGTGGTGCCTCACGTCTATCATACGGATTTTTCCACATTCAATCAGAGTGAGTTCCGCGATCTATTTAAGTGTGTCAGGGAGTCTACTTTTGCAGTAGAAAACCTCTATGATCCTGATGGCACCAATGTCTGGTGTGATTGGGGGGAAATTACGGGGCGATCCTATCTTCACTTAGTTTGGGAGATTGTCCCCAGGAGTGACAGGAAAGCGGGTAGAAAATATCGCTATACGGATATTTTTTCGTGTCCGCAATGGAGTTCGCCGGAGAGGGCGAAGGAAGCTGCACGTCTACGCGGTGCTCTCAATTTCTCGAAATAACCCCTATTATAAAACGATCATAACTTGTATTGAGTTTGCTGTGCCTTATACGTTTCGAGTTCGAAGGCCGTGCCCGCTATGTACACTGATGCATTCGAATGTTCCGCTGGTAAAGGAGATGAAGCACGCTTGCCTGGCGGTAAATCCGAGGCAGCGCAGTAAAGGCGCATTGTTAGTAATCCCTTCTTGGCACACGAATCATTTTACCGCTTGTGACTCGGCAGTTTTATCAGATGTCAGCAATTTGATCCTAACGGGTGTTGATATTCTGCGAGAGGCATTTCAGCCAGATGGTATTCATACATTCTGCAATTCTGGAGTGTCCGCAGGCCAGTCTGAAGATCACATGCATGTGCAAATCATCCCGCGATATGCAGATGAGCCCTATTCATTTGTACCCAGTGATGAGATTCCACTATTAGCTGAGGATAAGTTAGCCGAACTCGTCAGCGTTCTACTGCGAAGGAGCGCCAATGTAGACTAGCAGCAGTTTTTTCAGCCGGCTCTAGTGAGCGGTACAGCATCCATTCAACAGATTGTTCCCACTCTTTAGAACTGAGTGCTTGTCAGGTTCCTCAAAGCCCGAGACTGTTGACATTAGGGCGCTTCGGCCCTAGATTCAAACGAGCGTTTGAAACACTTGAATGAGGACCGGGAGCATGGCCGACTATAAGGCGCCACTAAGGGAGATGAACTTCCTACTTCACGAGGTATTTGCTGCGGAAAAACTCTGGGCGGAATTGCCCGGGTTGGCTGGAGCGGTAGATCGTGAGACCGCAGATGCGATTCTCGAAGAGATGGCCAAGCTGGCTGCCAACACCCTGGATCCGATCAATCGCACTGGCGACGAAGAGGGCTGCCAGTGGAATGACGGTGTGGTGACCACGCCGAAAGGCTTTAAAGAAGCCTATGCCACCTTCTGTGAAGGCGGCTGGGGTGGACTGCTGGGCAACCCGGAATACGGCGGCATGGGTATGCCGAAAATGCTGGGCGCTCAGGTTGAGGAGATGATCAATGCTTCAAATATCTCTTTTGCACTCTACCCGGTTCTGACTAACGGCGCCTGCCTGGCAATTGATGCCCACGCCAGTGATGCGCTGAAAGAAAAATACCTGCCCAAGATGTATGAGGGAACCTGGGCTGGTGCCATGGGCCTTACCGAGCCTCACGCCGGTACAGACCTGGGTATTATCCGCACCAAGGCCGAGCCCCGTGGCGATGGCAGCTTTAGCATTAGCGGCAGCAAGATCTTTATCACCGGCGGTGATCAGGATCTGTCCGAAAACATAATTCACCTGGTATTGGCAAAATTGCCAGACGCACCCAAGGGACCGAGAGGCATCTCGCTGTTCCTGGTGCCCAAATACAAGGTGAACGAAGACAACAGCATCGGCGAGCACAATGATGTGAACTGTGGCTCGATCGAGCACAAAATGGGTATCAAGGCCTCCGCTACCTGTGCGATGAACTTCGACGGCGCCCAAGGCTGGCTGGTCGGCGAGGAGAACAAAGGACTCGCGGCCATGTTTACCATGATGAACTACGAGCGTCTGGGTGTCGGTATCCAGGGCCTCGGCGCTTCAGATCGCTCCTATCAGAATGCTGTTGAATACGCTCGCGACCGTATCCAAAGCCGCTCTCCAGCGGGCGCCAAGCAGCCGGAGAAAGCCGCAGACCCCATCATTGTGCACCCGGATGTGCGCCGTATGCTGCTTACCCAAAAAGCTTTGGTGAATGGTGGCCGCGCCCTGTCCACTTACGTGGCCAAGTGGTTGGATATTTCCAAGTTCGGCGAGGGTGAAGAGAAAAGGAACGCGGAGAATATGGTTGCCTTGCTGACCCCGGTAGCCAAAGCCTTTACTACCGATATGGGATTGGATTGCACGATCCTCGGTCAGCAGGTCTTCGGTGGCCACGGTTATATCCGCGAATGGGGCCAGGAACAGTTGGTACGCGATGTGCGTATTACCCAGATCTATGAAGGAACCAATGGTATCCAGGCTCTGGATCTGGTGGGCCGTAAGACTGTAGCCACTGGCGGTGCTCTATTCGAATTGTTTGCTGCAGATGTACAGGGCTTTATCGATGCCCAGATTGATCGAGAGGAAATGGCAGAGTTTATCCAGCCGCTCATCGCTGAGATGCAACGCCTGCGTGAAGCAACTGAGAATATGGTTGCCGCCACTCAGCAAGACCCCCACGCACCGGGTGCTGCCTCTGTAGAGTACCTGCACCTGTTCGGCTACGTCGCTTACGCCTTTATGTGGGCGAAAATTGTGTCTGCGGCGCTGCCGAAAGCGGAAGCGGATAGCTTCTACAGCGGCCAGATAAAGACAGCGCGCTTCTACTTTGCTCGCCTGTTGCCACGTACCCAGGCATTGGCCGGCAGTGTCAATGCAGGCAGCGCTAGCTTGATGGACTTGGAGGAAGAGCTGTTCTAACAGCCCCCAAAGAAAGTGTTAAAAAGCCCCGCATCGCGGGGCTTTTTTGTGGAGCTGTAGAAAGCTTTCTCCTAAACTCAGGGCACAAAAATAACGAGCGAAAGTGCCCATGTTAGATCCCTCCGAAAAGAAACTCTCCGATGAAGACCAAGCCAAGGTCGATAAATACCTGCAGTCCGGCATCAACAGTGTCGAACGCAAGCCTTTCCGTCCCTGGGTATTGTTACTAGGCTTGTTAGCGTTATTGACGCTGCTATCGTTGCTGAGCCTGTATATCGCCCAGACAAAAGGTATCGTTTAGCGCGGCGTGGAGCTTCCCAAGTGCTGGAGTAGCTGCCATTCGTCACCGGAAACTGGCTGGATAGACAGGCGCCCCTGTTTTACCAGCACCATCTCAGCCAATTGGGGGATGCCCTTGATTTCTGCGAGGGGCACCGGCCGTTGGAACTCACTTCGCCAGCGAATATCCACGCAGTACCAGCGCGGTTTATCTTCGCTGGCCTTGGGGTCAAAGTACTTGCTTTCCGGGTCGAACTGGGCCGGATCGGGGTAGGCAGAGCGAACCACTACAGCGGTGCCCACAACTGCCGGCACCTTACAGGCACTGTGATAAAACAGCACGCCATCTCCTTCCTTCACCTTATCGCGCAAAAAATTGCGTGCCTGATAATTGCGGATACCATCCCAGCTACCGCAACCGCTGGATTCGGCAGCGAGGTCCTGGAGGCTGTATTCATCGGGCTCAGATTTAAATAACCAGTACGTCATGCGGCAGTTTGTCTCTTTGCTGCGCCGGTTGGTGTTTCGCCGGCTTTCGACGCCATTTAGTATGAAGCTGCCGATTAGTGTCAAATCGGCGCATAGATTTTTACCCAATAAGCGGGAGATTATGGGAAGCAAAACACTTCAGTGGCTCTCACAGAAGCTGGCCAGTCGTCGCTCACAGTACTGGGCCCTGCAGCTTTCTGGTTGGGGGGGCTATACGCTGTTGACCTTTGTAGGCAGTTTTTTCTGGGTGAATGATCACTGGATTCACTCTGGTTACATCATAGTTGCCACTACAGCGGGGGTTGTTCTCAGCGAGAGCATGCGTTTGGGTTTTCACCGCCTGTGGAGTAAGCCTCCGGCACTGAGATTGCTAGGCTCTTTACTGCTGGTGGTAATGGCGGCAGTGATTTGGGCAGCAATTAAATTCGCCGGCTCCCTGTGGCTTTATGGTCACGACGGTGATGAGCACCCGGCACTCCTGGCTATCTACTGGTTCACCTATTCATTTCTGATTCTGATGACCTGGGCGGCGCTCTATTACGGCATCAAGTATTACCGCTCCTCTCAGGCGCAGCAGGAGAAGGCGCTGCGGGCGGAATCAATGGCGCACCAGGCTCAATTAAAAATGTTGCGCTACCAGTTAAATCCGCACTTCCTGTTTAATACGCTCAACGCAATTTCTACTTTGATCCTCGATAATGACGGGCGCACGGCCAACAATATGGTGACGCGCCTGTCCCAATTCTTGCGCCACTCTCTGGATAATGACCCTATGCAGAAGGTCACCCTGGCGAAGGAAGTTGAGGCGCTGATGTTGTATCTGGACATTGAGAAGGTACGCTTCGCCGATCGCTTGGGGGTGAATCTGGATTTACAGGGGGAGTCGCCCCAGGCTCTGGTGCCGAGCCTGTTGTTGCAACCGTTGGTTGAAAACGCGATCAAATACGGGATTTCACAGCTGGAGTGGGGCGGTGAGATTGGCATCAAGTCACGGGTTTTCGCCGGCGAATTGTTACTGGAGGTCAGTGATAACGGCCCCGGCATGTCGGAAGAGGAGCTGCGCCTGATTGGCAAAGGCTACGGAGTGGGTATTCGCAATACCTGTGAGCGCCTTAAGGCCCTTTATGGCGATGACCAGAGAGTGCGTTTCCGCAACCGCCCAGAAGGGGGCTTGTCGGTAAATATTCGTATTCCCTTTGAACAGGAATAAAGAGATGAGTGGAGTAGAGACCCTGAGGGCGATCGTTGTCGATGATGAACCCCTGGCTCGTCGCGGTTTGCGGCTGCGCCTGGAGCAGATGGCTAATATCGAGGTGGTTGCAGAGAGCGGCAATGGTCGCGATGCGTTAGACAAAATACTAGAGCTGAAGCCCAATGTAGCATTTGTGGATATCCAGATGCCCGGCGTAAACGGTTTGCAACTGGTTCAGTTGATTCCGGTGGACTCTCTACCTCATGTCGTTTTTGTCACGGCCTACGACCAGTATGCGGTAGAGGCTTTTGAAATCAATGCGGTGGACTACGTATTAAAACCCATCGAAGAAGAGCGCTTGGAGTTGGCTCTTACCCGAGTCAGGGAACAGAGAGCTAACGCTGATATCGCTAACCAACGAGAGCAATTACTTGAAGCTGTTGCCGATTTGACCAAGGAATCCCCTGAGGTGCTGGAGCAGAAGCTGGTTAGCGGGCAATTTGCCGGCAGTGCCTATCCGGACAAAATTGCAGTGAAAGATGCGGGCAAAATAACTTTGGTGCCCTCCAGTGAAATCGACTGGATCGATGCTGCCGGTGATTATATGTGCGTTCACGCTCGGGGTGAGACCCATGTGATGCGTATCACCATGAAAGAACTGGAGCAGCAGTTGGACCCGAAACTTTTCCAGCGCATACACCGTTCAACCATCGTCAATTTAAGTCGGGTAAGGGAAATACGTGCCCATATTAATGGCGAATACCATCTGGTGTTAGATAGCGGTGAATGTTTAAAAATGAGCCGCAGCTATAAAAATAAAGTCCAGCACTTCCTCTGATTCATAACTTTTATATGGCTCTCGGTTGAGGCAGCAAAGCAGCTGGGTTTTTCAGCTATAGCGCTGCCTCTAAATACATGGATTTCATTTTGTGAATTTGTATTTTCTTTCCGGCGAATAAACGGGCTCTTCATGGCCTGATCGAATTTTCCTGGCAACTAGTCGCAATTGCCTTGTAAGGAATTCATATTCCGCTAGCCTTCAGTCCCAATAAAAAACTGGGGCTGAAGTAATGGCATTAACACGCGCCGCTTTAAAAAATCCCGCTGCTGCGGGGGTCGCAGTGGTTATGGCTGTTCTGCTTGGAGCTTTCCTCGCCAGCCAGCTGCCGGTTCAACTTTTCCCCGATATCGACAATCCTCGTATCGCTATCCAGGCAGGCTGGAGAGCGGCCGCACCGAAAGAGGTGGAGGCGGAAATTGTCGAGCCGATCGAATCCGTATTACAGGGCCTCACCGGTCTGGAAATGATGCAAGTCAACGCCGGTCGCGGTGGCGCCTGGGCAAACCTGGAATTTGCCATGGGCACCGATATGAACAAGGTGCTGATTGATGTTATCAGTCGTATGAGCAGCCTGCCGCCACTGCCCCGGGATGCGGAGCCACCGCGAGTAATGCTGGGTGGCTGGGGTGGCGATGCCACAGCACTGACCTATTTCTTTCTGCAAAAATTACCTGATAACCAGAATAACCTGGATGACTACGCTGGCCTGATCGAAGATGTACTGCGCCCGGAGTTGGAGTCGGTGCCCGGGGTTGCCAGTGTCCAGGCCCAGTCTGGGAGTGCGGCACAGGAAGAGTTACAGATTATTTTTGATCCCTGGAAAGCAGCTGAACTGGGAGTAGAGCTGCCTACAGTGAGTCGGCAGCTGGCGTCTGCCAGGGATGTCTCCGGCGGATTTACCGACGTGGGGCGTCGTCGCTATACCCTGCGCTTTGTCGGCGAGTATGAACCCAGAGACTTATCCGAATTAGTGTTGGAATGGCGCAATGGACAGCCGGTGCGCCTGGGCGATATTGCTGAGGTCAAGGTGGGGCCGTCAGAATCCCGCGGTGTCACCACGCAGAATGGCAACCCGGCAGTTTCTCTCCGTATTAACCGTACCAACAATGCCAATATGCTGGCTACTTTGGAGCGGGTTAAGCAAAAAGTCGCTGAGCTGAATGAAACTAAATTGAAAGCTGAGCAGCTTGTGCTGGTGCAATCATTTGATGCATCAGTATTTGTTTATCGGGCTTTAAACTTGCTCGGCGGTAATATGATTTTAGGTATCGTATTAGCTGTCGGAGTGCTCTGGTGGTTTATGCGACGCATGCGTGCGACCTTGATCGTTGCCGCAGCGATTCCAATTTCATTACTTTCGACCTTTGTGGTGCTGTCGGCCGCAGGCCGCAGTGTGAATGTAATTTCTCTGGCGGGACTGGCCTTTGCCACCGGTATGGTGCTCGATGCTGCGATCGTAGTGTTGGAGAATATTGTGCGCCTGAGAGAAAAAGGTCGGGGGGCAGAGGAGGCTGCGGAGCAGGGTGCAGGCCAGGTGTGGGGTGCACTGTTGGCCAGTACTGCGACAACCGTTGCGATATTCCTTCCGGTATTTTTCCTTAACAGTGTCGAAGGGCAGGTCTTCGGTGACCTGGCCCTGACTATTGCTGTGGCTGTGGTGTTTTCCCTGTTGGTTGCGGTGGCTGTGGTTCCCCTGGCTGCGCGTTTGTGGCTACCCTCTATCTCTACTGAAGACCGTCTCTCCCGAGTGTGGGAAAAAATAACTGCGCGGGTAATGGCTTTGACGAGTACCAGGACCCGCCGTTGGCAGGTGATCGGGGGCTTTTATTAATGCCCATGGTTGCGACTTATTTATTCTTACCAAACCTGGATTATTTACCGCCGGTAAAAAGAGATGCAGTTGATGTGTGGATGAATTTCCCCGCATCCACTAATACCAAAACTTTAGAAACAGAAATCGTCAACGAGTTGGATAAGCGCATGGCACCCTACATGAGTGGTGAGCGCGAACCAGCCCTGAAGAACTACTACGTGATCACCTGGCCGAATGGCGGCACTATGGGAGTGCGGGTTAAGGATATGGATCAAGCCAAGGAGATGGAGAGAATCCTGCGGGAAGAAATCCTGGTGGATATTCCTGATTTCCAGGGATTTGCTGCGCGGGGTAATCTGTTTGGCCAATTCGGTGGTGACCGCAACATTGCTTTACATCTGCAATCCCGTGATGCCGAAGCATTGATGCGTGCGGCTGCCCTTGGGGTGGAGGTTGTTGAAGAGGTGATGCCGGGAACGCCGGTGCAGACCAACCCGGGCTTATCTTTATCAGAACCTGAATTGACAGTGCGCCCCAATGATCGCGCAATGTTGGAGCAGGGTTGGAATCGCCAGGATATGGGCGGACTGGTTCGAACGCTGGGCAATGGTCTCTATGTCGGCGAGTATTTTGACGGTGAAAAGCGCCTGGATATTATTTTTAAAGCGCAGCCCTGGAGTACTCCCGAGCAACTGCAAAATACGCCGCTGGTAACGCCCCGTGGAGAAGTGGTGCCGCTCAGTCAGCTGGCCAGTGTGGAGCGGACTGTGGGGCCGGGCAGTTTGCGCCGGGTTGATGGTCGGCGCACTATTACACTGAATATAGTACCGCCGGAAGAGGTGTCCCTAGAAGAGGTGCGCGCACAGCTGGAAACGGATGTATTGCCGAAGATTCGCGAAGCTCTGCCCGCTGACGGGAGTATTTTGGTGGGAGGAAATGCCAGTGACTTGGATAAGGCGTTGGCTTCGCTTTCCAAGAATTTCCTGTTAGCGCTGCTAATTTTATTCCTGCTGATGAGTGCACTGTTCCGCTCCTTGCGGGATGCCTCTCTGGTACTGCTCACCGTGCCCCTGGCGACAGTGGGCGGCGTGTTGGCGCTACAAATTTTAAACTTGATCGATTTCCAACCACTGGATCTGCTCACCATGATTGGCTTTGTGATATTGCTAGGCCTGGTGGTGAATAATGCTATTTTGCTGGTACACCAGACGCGAGCGGCAGAAGTGGCGGGTAGCACTCGGGTGGACGCGGTAGAGCAGGCTTTACGCCTGCGTTTGCGCCCTATTTTTATGAGTACCCTGACCAGCGTGTTTGGCATGTTGCCACTGTTGGTTGCTCCCGGTGAGGGCAGTGTTATTTACCGCGGCCTGGCCGCAGTGATTGTGGGCGGCATGGCAGTGAGCACGCTCTTTACCCTGGTTTTATTGCCGGCATTACTGCAAACCGGCAGCCTGCCGCTACCCAAATTTACGGCTATGCGCGAAAGGTTTGCCCTGAGGAGTTCACAATGAAGAAATTACTCGCAGGTATCGTTTTATCTCTGAGTGCCAATGGCGTTTGGGCACAGGGTGATCCTATTGCGGTATTGGTGGATCGGGCCCAAGTTCGGGAAATTGCTCCGAGTCAGTGGTCTGCAGGTGAGGTGGTGAGCCGACGGGATATCCTGGTTTCTTCTGAACTGGATGGTGTGTTGGAATTTGTCGCTGAGCCCGGCAGCTTTATTAAAAAGGGTGAGCGCCTGGCCGAGCTGGACAGTACTCATTGGCGATTACAGCTGCGCAATAGTGACAGCCGTATTGCACAATTGCGTGCGCGGTTGACCTATATGGATGCTCAGTTAAATCGACTGAGTAAGTTGGCGGAAACCAATAGTACCTCTCGAGCCGCATTGGAAGAGCAGCAGGCTGAGCGCGAGGCAATGGCTCAGGACCTGATTGCGGCTCAAATTGAGCGCGACCGCCGGGCCTATGAATTATCTAAAACAGCCATTGATGCAACCTTTGATACTTTAGTGGTGAGCCGCGAATTACAGGCGGGAGAATATGTGCGCACCGGTTCGGAATTACTGCGAGCCCTGGATATGTCACAGATGGAAGTGGAGGCGGATATTCCCTTGACGGCTCTGCCGCTGATTCGCATCGGTGACACAGTGGCGCTGCGCAGTGATTCTGTCTCTCTGCCGGGAGAGGCACGGGTGGATGATCAATTATTTAGCGGCCGGGTACGTCAATTTGTGCCTGTGGCCAGCGATCGCTCCCGGCGAGTTAAGCTGATGGTAACTTTGCCACAGAGTGCGCCGGAGCAGTGGGACTGGATTGTCGGTATGCCGGTACAGGTCTCTGTGCCCATTGCGCAGGCGCAGGCCACCATGTCTGTGCCAAGGGATGCCTTGGTTTTAAGAAATGGCGATACCTTCGTATATCGAGTGGGCGAGGAGGATAAGGCTGAGCGATTATCTGTGCGTATCGGCAGTGGCGATGGTGAATGGGTGTCGGTAAGCGGTGATCTCACCAAGGGCGATCGTGTGATAGTGCGTGGTGCTGAGCGCTTGCAGCCCGGACAGGAAGTTAAAGTGCTGTCGGAAGTGGTGCGAGATAAAGAGCCATTACAGGCGGGCAGTGGCTAATTCCTGATTTTTCCTGAAGGCCTTCTGATCAAATACAGGGTGACTCGCTGCTTGTGATCGCCCTGGCCCTCCTAATCTTTCACCAAGTAATGATGTTCCCTCCCCATCCAAACTATTTGTGGGTACATCGACTAAATAATAATCATTCGCATTGACTGACGTATATTTCTTCAAATATCATCCGCTCCGTTTATGGTGCCCCTGCACCGTTCACTGATTTGGAATGAGGTTTTAGCCGATGAAAATTAACGGCTTAATGAAGAAAAAAGCGCTGTCAGCCTGGATTGCTGCCGCCGTGCTCGCCCCGCTGGGAAGTTCTGCTTGGTCTGCTGAAAGCGAAACTGCTGAAACCATGGAAGAAGTCAGTGTCTACGGAGAGCAGGAAGAGACCAGTACTGCCTCTCGCCTAAGCCTATCTGTTTACGATACTCCGCAAACGGTAACAACTGTATCCCAAGCTCAAATCCAGGACTTTGCCCTACAGGATATTAATGAGCTGCTGAAATATACCCCAGGGGTAACCGTAGAGAACGTAGAGACGGATCGTACTTATTACACCGCTCGCGGCTTTGATATTGTGAACTTCCAATACGATGGAATCGGTGTTCCCTTTTCCTCTGGTTTATCCCATGGGCATCAAGACACCGCGATATTCGACCAGGTTGAAGTGGTGAAGGGCGCAGCAGCTCTGACCACAGGTCTGGCTAACCCCTCAGCGACGGTTAACTTTATCCGCAAGCGTCCGACAGAAGAGTTCAAGGCGGGTGTAGATCTGGTTGTCGGTGAAGAGGGACGTTTGCGCACCCAGGGAGATATCTCAGGTTCTATCAGCGATAACGTCCGAGGACGGTTGGTGGTTGCAGAGGATCAGGCTGACTCTTATCTTGACCGCTACGAAACTGACGGCAGTGTCTACTACGGTATTGTGGAAGCAGATTTGACTGACTCCACCACCCTGACCTTAGGCCGCAGCCAAAATCGCAGTGAAACCGATGGCAGCATGTCCGGTGCCCTGCCACTTTACTACACCGATGGCAGCGCTACCGATTACGATGTTTCCACAAGTACGGCACCAGACTGGGCTTTCCGCAATGTAGACAGAACCCAGACTTTTGTTGAACTGAAGCAGGGTCTTTCCGCAAACTGGTCCGTCACTGCATTACTGACCCAGAATGAAATCGATATGGATGTCGAGGAGATGTATGTCTACGGCACTCCAGACAGAGAGACCGAACTGGGTTTATATGGATATGCGTTTGGCTACAAGTTGGATGAAAAGCAAAAGATTGCGGATGTATTCCTGTCAGGAACCTACAATTTGTTCGGCCGCGATCACGAATTGGTGGTGGGTGCCAACTATGCAGATATCGAACTAAGCGGCCAATCTTTCTACAGCTACTCCGACGGTTATCCGGTTCTTGGCAGTGACTGGGCTAATGGCACAACGGCGCGGCCTGACTTTGTTGATTTTGATCCTTATGAAGATGGCCACAAAGACGATCAAGAACACAAGTCCCTGTACTTTGCCACTCGTTTGAATATTACCGACAGCCTGTCTTTATTGGCCGGCGCACGCAAAATGGAAGTGGAACAATCCGGCTACAATTATGGTGTTGATGCTGACACTTCGGCGGATGAAACTGTTCCCTATGTAGGGGCCACTTTTGATTTGAACGATAGTTTCTCATTCTACGGTAGCTATACTGAAGTCTTTACCCCGCAGTCTTGGGTTAACCCTGAATTTAAACCACTGGGCGCCGCAGAGGGAGATAGTTCCGAGGTGGGGTTTAAGTACTCCCTTGCGGGTGGACAAGCAACGGCTAGTGTTGGGCTATTTGAATCCAACCTGAATAATCTCGGTGAATACCTAGATAAGGTTGATGGAAAGAATGTTTACGAGAGTGGTGATTTCACTACAAAGGGCGTTGAGCTGGAGCTAATCGGTTCAATTACCGAGAATTTCAATGTTAGTTTTGGCCTTACCCACTTAAGTGAAGTAGTCAATAAAGACGGTGAGGAAGATCGCACTTATATTCCGCGCAACACCCTGAAGGTGGCCGTGGCCTACGATTTACCTCAAGTTCAAGGCTTGAAGTTCGGAGGCGGTATCAATTGGCAGGATGATATTTACATTGAGCCTGTCGAGGGTGTTCGTGTAGAGCAGGATAGCTATGCGTTGCTCAGCGCCTTTGCCAAGTATGATATTTCTGATGCTTTAACGGTTGGCCTCAATATTGATAACCTGACCAACGAGAAATATATCAACAGCCTCTATTGGACCCAGGGCTATTACGGCGCTCCGCGTCAGGCACAATTGAGTGTGAGCTGGCGCTACTAAGGCGCCTAGTTAACTCCGTTGCAGTTTAACCCGGTACTTGTGCCGGGTTTTCTGTTTTTTAGTTTTAGGTAAATGTTATGCGTCAAACCCTGGTTCTTTTACATCGTTACCTGGGGCTTACTACTGCGGTCTTCCTGATAGTCACCGGGCTAACCGGCGCTATTATCTCCTGGGATCACGAACTGGATGAGTGGCTCAATCCCCACTTATATAAAACTACTTCCAGCGGCGAACCCTTAGCCTCTATCGAGTTGGCAGAACGGCTTGAAGAGTCCTTGCCGCAAGTCCAAATATCCTATTTTGAATTAGTACAGGAGCCTGGGCATACCCAGTATTTCTGGGTAGAGCCTCGAATTGACCCCGCTACCGGTCAATTCTTTGCGGTGGATTACAACCAGGTATTTGTCGATCCGACCAGTGGGGAAATTGTTGGTAAGCGCGAATGGGGACGTGTCTGGCCGATAACAACTGAAACACTGATGTCGTTTTTGTACAAGCTGCATTACAGTTTTCATATTCCTGAATTTTGGGGCACTGACCACTGGGGGATTTGGCTGCTGGGCGTTATTGCACTGGTATGGACAGTCGATTGCTTTGTGGGGCTAGCGGTGACTTTACCTCGCCGCAAGAAATCCACTCGAAAGCCATCTCGGACTTGGTGGCAGCGCTGGAAGCCCGCATGGATGATTAAGGCCGGCGCTGGGCGTGCCAGGCTCACATTTGATTTACATCGTGCGTTCAGCCTGTGGACTTGGGCGCTGCTGCTGACAATTGCATTTACGGCCTTCTCGCTGAATCTCTATCGAGAAGTGTTTTTTCCTCTGATGTCGCTGGTATCAGATGTGACTCCGTCGCCCTTGGAAGAGCGCACACCTAACGATCACAGCAATCCAATTACCCCCTCGTTGTCTTTTCGGGATATAGCCGCGATTGGAGAAAACCAAGCTGCGCAGATTGGCTGGCAGCAACCGTTGAATTCCCTGTGGTATGCCCGGGAGTGGGGGATATATCGGGCTGAATTTTTTGATGCCAGCGCAGGGCATGGTGCCGGGGGGGTTGGTCACAAGGCTCTATTTTTTGATGGCCACAGTGGCGAATATCTCGGAGACTTTATCCCCTGGGAAGGGACGGCAGCAGACTTATTTGTACAGGCGCAATTCCCAGTGCATTCCGGTAGGATCCTCGGTCTCCCAGGTCGCATACTGATTTCAATTATGGGGGTGGTGATTGCGATGTTGAGTGTGACTGGAGTTTTAATCTGGTTACGTAAACGTCGTGTGGCAGTCAGTAGTCGGGTGGATAGCAGGTCTCCCTTGCCGAGTACTGCTGTATAACTCTATTGGTTAGACCAGTGGTAATTGGAGCAATTTAATGGCGCTCTAGTTACCGCTTGGGATAGCCTTGGGGATGACTTGTTCGCACCATACCCTTAGTGGATTGCAATTTGCTGATGACATTAGCCATGCGATCCCTGATTACCCTATTTCTTGTATTCTTCTGTTCTGTTTCGGAGTCTCAGGTTCGATCGGACCACCTGCCTCCCGGAGCTGAACCTATCGAAGTGAATAACCAGACGGTTTTTTATAAAAATGGTTATTTCTACCGCAAAGGCTCCGACGCCTATACCCGGATTGAGCCGCCTCTGGGAGCTCGGGTCTCCCGAGTACCTTTTGGAACCCCCATTAACTTGGGTAACAAGCATTATATGCTTGCGGGTAATGGTACCTTTTTCTTATTAGACCCCAGGGACAATCAATATGTGGTGGTCACGCCCCCTCCCAATTGGCAGCATGTTAATCGCAATCCCCTAGCTCCGAAAAAGAAAATATATCCCCGAGCGTATCCGCCCCGCCATTTGCGGCACCGCTCAGAGGGTAAACGAGTCGATCGTAAGGATTGGGATATTTACTGTGAAGCCCGGGCGGCAAATTTGCTGCGCCGTACGGGTGAGCCTGGTAAAACAACCAGGCGGGCTATGCGTGAATATCGCAAGATATACAGAAAATGTTTGCGTCAAAGTCGGCGCTTCAGGTAAATGCATGGGGCAGGGAAGTCCCTGGGCTACACTGAACAATATGGCCCAGTAGGCGCCTATTTTATTAGTGCCGTATTTTTTCACGGATAGAAGTATTTTATGCCGGGTGCCAGCCTTTTCATCCCTCGTTGTAGTGCCGGCAAAGAATTTTCTTTTCTTCACCTCGCCCTTTCATTTCTCCTTTTCTTTAGCGTCGCCTGTCTATCTGTTTCCAGTGTCGCGCAGCTTCCCGGTAGTAAACCCAAGGAGTTTAAGCCAGAAGTTCCGGATTTTGCTGACCCCTCTGCCGATTGGTGGACTGGGTGGACCAGTGCCTCTCCCGAAGAGCGACGAGAATGGCTTAGCTTGGTCACAAAGAGCTGGGAGGAGTGGGAAAAGGATTTGCCGGAGGATGAGGCCTTACAGGAAGGTGCAGAAAAGATTAGCCAAAGTTTACAAGGGATCGCAATTACCTGGAAAAAACGAGAGGAGTACCTGAAAGTCCCTTTAATGCCGGATGTGGATTTTCCAGAGAACCCAACGGTATTGAACTGGGCCAAGGCCGATTCTGCCATCAGCCGTGGCCGACGTAGGTTGAAAGGCGTAGAACTGGAGGCTCGCCAACTTAAATCAACCCAGTCCCAGTCTCTATCTTTACTGCGTAAACAAGTGATTGTACTGCGCGATTCCAGTGGACGAGAGGAGGATGAGGCGGCGCAGGCTCTACTTTTAGCTCAAATAAATCACCTAAATATTATTGAGCAGCTGAGTACCGTTAATACTTTCCTGGGAACCTGGCGGGAAAAGATTAACAGCGCAGAAATTAAATTGCGGAGACTTCTGGATACCCTCGTCTACTCCAGTAAAGATGCAGAGGAAATAGATAAGGATATTGCCGCGAACGAAAAGAAAATCGAACGTATTTCTGCGACCCGCACCAGTATTCAAAGCACTACAGAACCCTCCACTGACCCCACCATCAATATGCAGAAAGACCTCACCCTGATGCAGCTTGAAGTGGACTTGTTGGAGGAGCAGTTGGAAAAACGCAAAAGTGAGTTGCTGCAATCCATCAATGAGGTCCTGAATGAAGAGGGCGAAGAGCGCCCGCTGATTATCAGTCGGGATTTATTGGAAAACGCCAACTCTGTGATTGAAAGTGCGTCGCGGGAGCTGGCGGTACGCCAGCGTCAAGTGGTGGCCTGGCGCGAAGATGAAGAGAACGAAGACCTGAGTCGCTGGTGGTCTTACTTTGAGCGTATTGGCAGTGGCCTGGCCCGCGCCAATGACCTCGAGCAGGATATTCAGCGCTATGAAAAGGCCCAGCTGGAGGTTTACAAGGAGCGCCAGGGTTGGTGGGCAACAGTGCGCGAACGGGTCGCACTGGGCGCAAGACAAGCTTATAACCGCTGGCGTAAGTTGGCGGACTATCAGCTATTTACTGTTGCCCAGAACCCGATAACCCTGCGGTTGATCGCCAAGATGATTGTGGTCTTGGTGGGGGCCTGGCTATTGTCTGGACTCACCCAGGCCTTCCTGCGCCGGCTTGTGCGCAGGGAGCATGCCAGTGAATCCTCCATGTACAATCTTGGGCGGGTGTTGCACTACATCTTTATTTCTGCGGCCCTGATTGTGGTGCTCAGCATGTTAGGCCTGGATACCTCCAAGTTGGCCCTGGTCGCTGGAGCCCTGTCGGTAGGTATTGGCTTTGGGCTCCAGGCAATCTTCTCGAATTTTATCTCCGGTTTGATTTTGCTGTTTGAGCGCCCTCTCAAAGTGGGTGATCTGGTGGAGCTGGAGTCGGGCGTTTTTGGCCGCATCCGCGATATCAGCGTGCGCTCAACCCGTATTACCACGCGGGACAATGTGGATATCTTGGTGCCCAACACTGAGTTTGTTGCGGGCCGGGTTATTAACCACACACTGGATGATCCTGTGCGCCGTATTCATGTACCCTTTGGTGTGTCTTATGCCTCGGACCCAGATTTGGTGCGGGAAGCTGCCCTGGAAGCTGCCGCTCGAGTCAATATCACCCATACCGACTGGAAGCGAAAAACCGAGGTGTGGCTGATGGGGTTCGGAGATAATGCCCTCGACTTCAAGTTGGTGGTGTGGGTCAACAGCAATATGGTGACTTCCCTGGGAGACTCCTATGCCCTGTACAACTTGGAGTTGTTGCGGGAATTTCGCGATAAGGGTATTGAGGTACCTTTCCCTCAGAGAGATCTGCATCTGCGCAGTTGGGATGTTCCGGCGATCATTGGCCGTACCGCCAGGAAGTAAGTGAGGTCCGGCTGGCATGACACCTCCGGGATTTCATAGTATTTTCAGCCCACTGGCCTTTGTGTCGGTGCAAGTTCATTTACCGGTGTTACTGCGTTTTCTCACAGGGCGCTGATGAAATCACAATAAGGGAAGCCCGTGCTGATCATCCCCATCCAAAACAAACCCGACTGGCGCCGGCCGCCATTAATGTGTTTTGCGTTGATTGCCCTTAACTTGCTGATGTTTGTTTTCTATCAAGGGGGGATGAAGCTCGCTGGCAGGAAGCTGAAGATTACTATTTTGAGAGTGACTTACCGGACCTCGAAGAGCAACGTTTTCTTGTGTATGTCAATGAAATGCACCCAGAGTGGAGAGCGCAGATGGGTGTGGAAGGGGAGGAGTTTTTTTACCGGGAATCCCTCGGTAACCCTGAATTCCACCACTGGCTGTTGCCGAAGCTCGAAGCAGAGGGTGAGACCGAGTGGTTACGTCAGAGGCAGGAGTTTGCCCAACTGCGGGATAGGGTCAGTAGCAACGCACTGGGGCTGATACCGGCAGACCCGAGTATTGCTGGGGCCTTTGGCCATATGTTTCTACACGGAAGCTGGGATCACCTTATCGGCAATATGGTGTTTCTGCTGTTGTTTGGCTTGTCTGTTGAACTAGCCCTGGGTGGGGCGTGGTTTATAGGGCTCTACCTGGTGGGAGGATTGGCGGCAGCAGGTCTGCATGTGCTGGTAGAATCCGGCAGCCATGTACCGATGGTGGGTGCCTCCGGTGCAGTCTCGGCAATTATGGGCATGTTCGTCGCGGTTTACGGTGTGCGCCGGTTGCGTTTCTTTTACACCATTGGTTTTATGTTTGGCGAATTCAGTGCACCGGCGCTGCTGGTGTTACCGCTGTGGTTGGGTAAAGAGATTTTCGGTTATTTGTATGGAGATGCCAGCATTGCCTACTGGGCCCATACTGGTGGTTTACTTGCGGGTTTTGCCCTGACTTTGGCGGTGCTGTACTGGCGCCCGATGGTGGAACCTATGCCGGAGGAAGAGGAGGCCCCGTCCCCCCAAAGGGTAGCCTTGGCGCGGATTGATCGTTTTTTGGAAGAGGGAAAAATCCTGGAAGCCACTGAAGCGGCAGCCTCAGCGGTGCGGCAATATCCACAGGCGTTAACACTGATTGAGCGCTATATAGAACTGACCTCAGCGGCGCCAGAGAGTGAAGGGTACCACCGGGCCAATCTCGCTTTATTTGCCCAGGCAGGAAATCTGGAGATCGATGGCCATACCCTGGCAAGTGGCTATCGCCGCTACTTGGCTGCAACAAAAAGTCCAAAGGCGCTCACCGGAAAGGCAAACTTATTGATGGCACGGCGCGCAGCGGAGGAAAAGGACTGGCCATGGCTAGAGGAATTACTGCGCCACTTGAAACAGCAGCGAGTGAACCACCCCTTGATTCCGAAGCTGGGAATGGTTCTGGTCAATTACTATCGTCGACTGGGTGAGGAAGGCCGTGCGCGCGAAGTGAAAGAGATGACGCAAGATATGGCTGCCTCAGGTTGAAGATCATAATTCGGTATGTGTTATAAATAATTAAGTAATGTATTGGGGGCAGAGTGAGTCGCTATATTTTGACCGGGTCTGAAATTACAGAGATGGAGGGGGAGCGCAAGGTACATTTCCTCAATGCCAATGCGGTGCGTAAAAACAAATCCCTGGGTGATCTTACCGGCATATCCGGCTTTGGTTTCCATATGATCGAAATCGAGCCAGGCTATGATTCCACAGAATTCCATTGTCACTATTTTGAAGACGAATGTGTTTATATCCTGGAGGGTAGGGCCGAGGTGCGTATTGGTGACGATCACCACCAGGTTTCTGCAGGGGATTTTATTGGCTACCCCGCTGGCGGCCCGGCTCATGTGATGCGCAATGTGGGGGAAGTGACCTTGCGCTGCATAGTTGTAGGCCAGCGACTGCAACATGATGTTGCCGACTACCCAGATAAAAATCAGCGGATCTACCGAAATAGTGGTTTACCTTGGGAGTTGGTGAATCGAGATGATATTGACCACCCTAAGTAGTTTTCGCCGGTAGAAAAAGAATGGATTTTTAGCATATGCCTGAAAAGATTCGGGTCTTTTATAATTCCGCCTGTCCAGTTTGTAACGCAGGAATTTCAGCACAACAGAAAAAGTCCGTCTCCAGCCAAATAGATTGGGAGGATGTTCATATTGATGAAGATAAAGCGAAGGAACTGAATACAGATTTAGAGTTCGTCCGTGAGCGGTTGCATGTATTGGATGCGGATGGAAATCTGAAAGTAGGCTACGAAGCTTTTATTACAATTTGGGAGAACTCTCCCAAGGAGCAATGGAAGGCTAGGGTGTCGAAACTAGCCGGCCTTAGGTGGTTTTTGAATAAAGGTTACAACGTTTTTGCGCGAGGTTTGTATCTATGGAATCGGGCGCTAAAGCATTGGTAGCGAATGTCGGGCTAGGTTTAGGGTAGCCACCATAGATGGCTACCCATATTTTGCTATTTAGTGAATTTCGGCAGTGCTTTTAAGTACTTTCCACAGGGTATCGATTTCAGAACGCAAAGCACTCTCTGGAAATTTCTGTCGGACAAAGTGCAGTAGTTTTTTTGCCAAGTCCTCTCTACCCAATCCATCCATATACACTTGTGCCAATAACAGATAGGCAGCATCGAGTTGTGGATAGGCCTCTTTATG
This sequence comes from Microbulbifer sp. MKSA007, assembly GCA_032615215.1. Lineage (NCBI taxonomy): Bacteria > Pseudomonadati > Pseudomonadota > Gammaproteobacteria > Cellvibrionales > Microbulbiferaceae > Microbulbifer > Microbulbifer sp. MKSA007. The sequence goes on from CP128433.1 coordinate 619,342, forward strand.
TAAATTATTGAGCAGCTGTGCTGCCAATTGGTACTTATGCTGTTGGTATAGCACCTTGGCTAGTGCATGGCGTATCTCGGGCTTAGCCACAGGCGGGCTGGGCTCTGTGGCCATATACAGTTCAGCTGCCTTATGTGGGCGATTTATCTGTACAAATTTTTCTAATAGATGTGGCCCCAGCTCCTGAAGGGCTTTTTTATCATCGGTAGCAAGTAAAAGGCGGTAGTAGCGCTCATTAAGAGTTTCGTCGTTAGGGAAGCGGCGCAACCCTTCAACCAAAGCCTGGCGAGCGCCCTTGAAGTCCCCTTCGCGTAAAAATATTTGCGCTTCAGCCCGAGCGCGCTTACACAGGAATTCATTTTCCTCTAAGTAATTTTCATCATCTTCTTGTATTGAAGCTATTCCCAGTTTTTGCTGTCGAGTTAAGCAGATATATCCCATTACAGCACTTGAGACGATGGAAAAGTAAGAGACAATGGCTGCCGTGGTCGGGAAAATTGCCCAAGCCGGCAGTTTATCGCTGACCACGGCCATTAGTAAATTGGGTGCGAAAGAAATGATATTGGTAATAATTAACAGCAACCAATAGGGCCAGCCAATGATTAGGGTAAATTCCAATAATTTGAGAGGGTTGATTGCGGACCTCAAACTATGGGTAAGCGCCAAGGCAATCATTGCAGCCGGCGCTAAAAATGACAGGGCGGCTGCATAAATCATTATGACATTGAGGCTTCCAGTAAATTGTACAAGCTTGTAGCCAACGAAACCGGCGATCAATGTCATTCCAATGACTTTCAGAAATAACATTGCACCATTGCCATCAAGTGCATCTGCCAGTGGAGGGGCTTCCAGTTGGCCTCCTGCGAGTCTTTCGATGACCAAGAGATTGTAGCGGGATACAACAGCTACAATGGCTACCAAAGCGACAAGAGCCAGAAGACCCATTGACGTTATTGCCATACTGCCCGCTGCTGCAACAGCCATGATTGTTAGAGGGCCAGGCTTAAAAGCATAGAGAAAGTAAAATAACCCCATTTGCCAAAAAGGCTTGGCGTTGTTACTGGCTCCAATATATTCCAGGCTATCGCGGCAGAGCGGGCATTCGGGACACTGCCCATGGTAATTGGTACTCGAACCCGGAATACACTCGCCACAGAACTGACGGTTGCAGGGCTGGCACTGCCAGGATGCAGTCTTGCTAGTGTGATAGTGGCAGGAATCAGCCATTTATTCTTCCCTAACGAATTTCTCTACTTAATAGTTATTTTGTCTTGGTTCACAGTTTATCTGTCGACTCGGTGGCGGTGCAATCATCAAGTATTTTTAATGTCCTGTTAGAATGCAGGAGAAATACCGATAAAATTGGTACACAAGTTTCAAAATAGGTGTTGTATGACAAAGGCTATGCATATTCATTTGGTTGAGGGCTTTGCGCCGGAACCCTGGGGAGAATCAGCTCTGCTGAGCTTTGATGGTAGCGCTGCCAATATTCATATTAGCGCTGCGAAAGGCGCTGTGTTGGTTGCAGCGCAGCGAGCTGCCCGAAAGCTCGATGGTATGGGGGTCAACGATGTTGTCCTCAAAGGAGAAAGCTGGAGCATTGAAAGCCGCTGGGCATTTTGGGCAGGTTTTTTTAACCCGCGTAAATCCAACAAAATTGACTGGGGGACTGATGACAGCGCCGAGTTAAAAGAACTCGCCGCCCGTGAAAATGCCAGTCGCTGGGTTCGTGAAATTACTAATGGTACTCCTGATGATGTGTCTCCGCGTGTATTGGCGGAGAGCGCTGCAGAAATGCTGCAAAAGCTGGCTCCCAGTGCGGTAACTTACCGTATAGTTGCCGGGGATGACCTGCTGCGTGAAGGGTTTGTCGGTATCCATAACGTTGGGCGTGGTAGTGTACGTGAGCCCGTGATGTTACAAGTGGACTTCAACCCGACGGGTGATGACCAGGCGCCGGTTGATATGTGTTTGGTGGGTAAAGGAATTACTTTTGACTCCGGCGGCTACAGCATTAAGCCGTCCAACAACATGGCCACAATGAAATCCGATATGGGGGGCGCGGCCATGGTAACTGGAGGCTTGGCTCTCGCAATAGCCAGAGGTCTCAACAAGCGGGTTAAACTCTATCTCTGCTGCGCAGAAAATCTGATCTCCGGTCATGCCTTTAAATTGGGCGATATTATTAAATATAAAAACGGAGTGAGTGTAGAAATACTGAATACCGATGCTGAAGGGCGCCTGGTGCTGGCCGACGGTTTAATTGCAGCTTCGGAAGAAGAGCCTCGCTGGTTATTGGATGCCGCTACTCTGACAGGTGCAGCAAAGATGGCTGTAGGTCGGGATTTCAACTCTGTCTTTAGTTTTGAAGATGAAGCAGCTCAAAAGGTATTGTCTGCAGCTTCTGAGGAAAATGAAAAGGCGTGGAGACTTCCTTTAGAGCGTTTCCACCTTGAGCAAACCCCGTCCAATTTTGCCGATATCGCCAATGTTGGTATTGAGGGAAGTCCTGGTGCATCTACGGCAGCCTCCTTCCTGGCTCGCTTTGTACGGGATGAAGGTCGCAATTGGGTGCATATGGACCTTTCAGGCTCTTACCAGCCCAGTGGCAATGATCAGTGGGCGCCAGGTGCTAAAGGGCACGGCCTGCGTACAATTGCACGCTTCCTTTTGGATAATTAGCAACCGGCAATTTATGCCAAATTCCCTTCGAAACGCGCCTAATAGTCGGCGCGTTTCTTTTACCTCTCCCTTAATACCTATAAGTCATTAAAAAAATTGTACTCCAGCTGATATTCGGGATATTAGTAGAGTTCTGCTAATTGAGGTATTTCGGTTCTGGTTCGTTAGCAGATACTTGGGCCTGGAAGCTTTTGCCAGGTGAATAAGATAATCAGTGATTCGGTGAGCGGTAATGAGCACTGCAACCTCTACAAATAATTCGGATTATAATCCAAACCATTGTGCCAATTGTCATGCAGAGCTATTGGGGCCCCATTGCTATGCCTGTGGTCAGCCGGTTAAAGGCATGGTTCGTCATTTCTCCTCAGTAATTGGAGACTTTTTTGATACCCTGCTTGCTTTTGATTCTCGCACATGGAAAACAATACCCTCTCTGTTTTTTAGACCTGGATTTTTAACCGCTGAGTATTTCTCTGGTCGACGGGTCCGTTATGTCAGCCCTGTACGCTTGTTTATCTTTCTATGTATCACCAGCTTCTTTGTAACCCAGATAAATAGTGATTGGGCTATTAATTTTGGAAATGTAGACGTTGAGTCAGTCGATGTTGAAAAAGCGAGCCAAGGTTATAACGACGCCATCGAAGATATTCGAAAAGGCAAAGAAAAGCACGTAAACAATAGTTATGCTGTCGCTGTTTTGGAAGATGTTGAGAAAAATCTGATTAGCGAACAAGAGAAGCTTACCGGTGGTTTGCATAAACTCAATGAAGATTTAAGTGAGATTGATGGAGGCCAGAATGGATCGGAAAACCTTTCTAAAGAGGAACTGGCCTCAGGATTAAATGAGACTATTAGTGAGTTAGATAGAGAGTTTCTTCAAGTTGATTGGCTTCCCAAACCATTAGAAGATTGGGTTAACCGTAAAGTAGAGAGCGCCCATAAAAATGTAGAAAGGGTGACCGATGATCCAAATCGTTTCAAAAAAGCTTTCTTGGGAGCTCTTCCGTCAACTCTTATAGTCATACTGCCAATATTTGCCATGATGCTGTGGGTGCTTTACGTCTTTAAACGCAGACTTTATATGGAGCACCTGATTGTAGCGTTACACAGCCAGGCTTTTATCTGCCTGAGTATTCTGATTGGCAACCTTTTTTATAGTATAAGTAGTCAACTGGAAGGGTACGCATTTATATCCTCATCTCTTAATAGCCTGATGGCACTATTAGTTCTTTGGGTTCCTGTATATCTTTTTTGGATGCAAAAGCGTGTATATCAGCAGGGTTGGTTCATGACATTGTTTAAGTATTCTTTTTTGGGGTTGGCCTATCTAGTTTTATTATCTGTTGGTGCGGCTCTTACTGTATTTTGGAGTTTGGCAGAGTTATAAGGATATATCCTAATAGGATTCCAACCATTAAACGTATAAGCGTTAAATGGTTGGTGTTGGTGAAACTGTGCTGTTTAGATGTTAAGTTATTCAAACTAGAGAGTTTACTCGCAGCACTGTCTATATTCAGAATATTGTATTGCAAATTTTTATATCCGTAATTCTGTTCAGAAAATTGGACTTTCGATTACTGGTGGTAAGTAGTTAAAGGGAATGTCGAAGGAAGTAGATCTTGAGTAGTACGACATCAATAGCAAGTGTTTGTAATGAAGATAATAAGTGCGCAAACTGCTGTACACAGTTGTTAGGTCCCCATTGTTATGCTTGTGGTCAGCCCGTTAAAGGTATGGTGCGGCATTTTTCATCTGTAATCGGTGATTTCTTAGATACCTTGTTGGCGTTTGACTCCAGAACATGGAAAACCATACCTGCGCTATTATTCCGACCAGGGTTTTTAACAACAGAGTATTTTTCTGGTCGTCGTGTTCGATATGTAAGCCCTGTACGGCTATTTATTTTTCTCTGTATCACCAGTCTTTTTGTAACTCGTTTGAGTGGAGACTGGACAATCAATTTTATGGATGCTGATGCTTCAAATGAAGGACCTCAGTTAGAAGCGTCGGGTGTCGACCTCCTTTTGCAGGCGGATCGGCCAGTACATACTGAAATTCCTGAACAAAAAGGCCTGCTAGGAGAAATTAAGAAGGCTGAAATAAGTCTTATCGAAGCTAAAGAGGAGATTGAAGAGGGTATTAAAAGAGGTATTAAAAATGAGATTGTTAAAGGCAGTGATAAGGGGCGAATAATTTCTCAAGACGACTCGGAGCCGGTTTGGCAGTCATCAGCCAATGATCCAGATAATAAATTGATAAGAATGGATATCAAAGGCCTACCAAAGCCCATGCAAGACTGGATGGATGCCAAGATTGAAAATGCCAACCAGAATATTAAGCAAGTTACTGAAAATCCAAATCGGTTCAAGAAAGCATTTCTTAAGACGCTTCCTTATGCACTGTTAATCATGTTGCCAATGTTTGCCATGATGTTATGGGTGCTCTATATCTTTAAGCGTCGACTATATATGGAGCACTTAATTGTAGCTTTACATAGTCATGCTTTTATATTTCTAAGTATCCTGATTGGAAATATCTTATACGTGCTAAGTGTTAACATGGCTGGGTATACTCCTATAACATTAGCTTTAGAGGCCCTGATAACCTTATTGATTTTTTGGGTTCTGGTTTATCTCCTTTGGATGCAAAAGCGTATATATAGGCAAGGCTGGTTTGTAACCTTTTGTAAATATTCAGTATTGGGGATGGCTTACTTGTATCTATTATCAATTGGAGCGGTTTTTGCCATCGTTTGGAGCTTGGCTGGATTGTAATAACGGTTTTAGCGATATAAATTGATGGACATTTAAAGTTTACAGTTATATATAATCGGAAGATATAGTGGGTATTAAAAGTCGAAAGGAAGCCTCGGTAGAGAGGCAAGATTATTGCTCTAACTGTAATACAATTTTATTGGGGCATTTCTGTTATGGCTGTGGACAGTCAGCAGAAGGTATTGTGAGACGCTTATCAAGTGTGATTAGAGACTTTCTAAATACCCTTGTGGCATTTGATTCACGTTTGTGGAGAACACTGCCGGCTTTACTGTTATCCCCAGGATTTTTGACGATAGAATATTTATCTGGAAGGCGAGCACGATATGTAAGCCCGGTAAAGCTGTTTATCTTTCTTTGCGTAAGTGCCTTTTTTCTGATTCGTATTAGTAGTGATTGGAGTATTGCTCAAGAGCAGTCTATCCGTACTAGTGAGAATGTTGCCGCAAAAATGGTTCAGTCATCCACAGGTGATACAGAAAAACAATTTGACTGGGATCTGCCTGGTGGCAGGAAATTGAAAGTTCGTGGAGCAGAAAATAAGCAAGAAGTATGGTCGATATCTTTTAATCGAGTACTCTCAATTATTGAAGAAAAAGTCTATGCCGTAGAAATTATGCCGCAGTCATGGCGTCATTGGTTTGATATCGAATTCAAAAAGGCGAGAAGTAATATTGAGCGAGTGTCGGAAAACCCTACAATCTTTGCCAAAGCTTTCTTCGGATCTCTTCCTACAATGCTGTTACTTATGCTGCCAATATACTCAGGTATATTGTGGCTACTTTATGCATGTAGAGAAAAATTGTATATGGAACATGTTATTGTATCGCTCCATAGTCATGCCTATGTGAGCCTAACGTTGTTGCTAGGAACTGCTATTTTTCTCTTGCAAGAATTTGTTGAGCCTTTGTTCTGGATGGAAATTTTATGTTATGGGATTTTGCTGCTGCTTTTCCTTTGGATGCCAATAAATTTACTAGTGATGCAAAAGAATATCTATAAAGAGGGGTGGATCTCGACCTGTATTAAATACTCGGCTTTAAATTTTGTTTATCTGCCACTAATTATACTCTGTACGGTAATGGCCGCATTTTATAGTTTGGCTGAATTATAAATTTCTGGTTATTCCAATTTGTGATTCTTGATCCAGCTGCGTAATTTTGTTATTTATAATTGTATGATAGATGGATTTCTATTCTAATTGTTATTAGAAATACGCGGTTTGAAGGTGTTTGTTTTTTGTTTTCATTCAATAGAAAGCAAAATTAATGCCCGCCAGAATTTTACTGTCTCCATAGATATTCATTAAGCACAGTTTACAATCGCTCTGCCCATAAATTCAGTCTAAGTTACATGAATCTGGATGGGTAAATTTATAGGTGTATTCACTTAAATGGAGGGCGTTATGTTTAAATCTATATTGCGTGTAGTTATCTTAGGGATTTTAGCTTCTAGCAGTTATGCAGATCCAATTCAAGATTTAAGTATGCAAAACTATGAAGCGGGTTGGTTTCCAAATTATTGGCAGGGGCAGGGTCCACTGACATGTCGTCGGACTTGTGCAATTTGGGTTGGAGGGGTGCCTGAGTCAGAGGTTGCTACTGACCTGATAGATGATTTTGAATCTACCAGTGTTTGTAAGGTAACTCGCGACCCTGAAATAATCGAGAAACCTGTCAATGACCCATCATCTCACTGGCTCTATGGCAATCAGTTTGACGATAAGTCGGTTTGCTATGTCGGAACTCCTTATGGTGTCAAAGAAGATGATCACTATATGTGTCTGTGTGTATGTAATAAACCTGACCTGATAGTGAGCCAAATCTATGATCCGATCTGGAATCCTGGAACCGGGCAATCCATCATCGTAGTCGATATCACTAATATAGGTGCTCTGGCAGCGCCAATCAGCCAGGCTCGCCTTTTAGATATTGATACACTAGCCAACGATGTACAGGCGACGCCTGCAATTCCTGCTGGTGGCACTGTAAGTATTGTATTTACTTTGGGTTACTGGGTTTTTGACCCGGATGCGGTTTTAGAGGTAACTGCTGACTTTACCAATCTCGTCGATGAGTGTAACGAAAATAACAATACACTGACTTATGCCGAGCAAGGGTAGTAGTAGATAGGGGGAGAGCTCCCGGAACTAAGCCGTAGGGAGCTTTGAGATACTAAATAAGATTAGCTCGAAAGAAACACATTAATAACCTGGCAGCTTTCTTTATCCACCGCAGCATTAGGCTGTTCATTACCGACTGTTTGCTCCCCTGATATTTTAGGTAGCACGAGATACATTCGTGGATAGTCTCGGACTATATAATCTTTTTTATCTGCACTCAGCCAAGGGTATTCAGCGGCAATGGCTGTTACTCCACGGAGTAAAGCGATACCATCTGTGCAACTATTAGGAGTAGTAGCTGTGGTGAGCATGGCAAAAGCTAATGAAGAGAAGTTCATAATCTCTGCTATCCCAATGGGTCTTCAGACTGACGTTATGTTTATTCTGGGGACAGTATAGCTGAGCTCGATTATGAGCAACAGGCAGTTCTATTAAAGCGGCCAGCCGAAGCTGGCCATCTTCTTTACTATGCGTGCTTTACAGAGGTTTCTTCGACTTTCACCCAGAGGCGTGTCTCTGTCGGACTAATTAATTTGGACAAAAGATTCGGGGCCACAGAGGTTAGCCCAATAAAACCAACTATCGCACGGAGAATAAATGAGTCAAGCCAGTAGATAAGGCCAATTAACAGTATTGCTATCACAAGTGACGGTAGAGTGGCTTGCAAACGAGACCGCTGAATATGCTGATAATCCATTGTCTCAGGTAGTTGTTTCTCGATACGCTCTAATGCGTGCGCTTTTACTGTTTGATTTAAGAACTCAACAGAATGGGTCTTATCCCCGTGCTTGATAGTTATTACATCTGAATTGTGGTCACTGCTAAGTGAATTTATTTCATTGAGAGGGATTCGTGCTGCGGTATTAGGTTTACATAAATGATATATTTCTTCAGGGGATTTCCCCGCTTGATAGGCGGATTGAGCAGTTAAAGCCTGTTTTTTCGGGATATCAAAATAGACGAGTTCATCTCCTTCTAAGGCGACGAGGTAGTTATCATCAATATCAAGCCAGGACGTCTCAGTATAAAAGCCCTCGGGTAGTGCTTTTTTTGATTCCCTTACAAACAAGAAGCTTAAAATCCAATATAAGACGAGGCAGATACCTATAGTGATAGGTGCTGCTTGAATCAGGTTTCCTACAGGTGTGTTACTTTCGATATCTCTTTGAGCATTCTGCGCCAATACATGACCGTAGATGTCGCCCTCTGGAAACCATACTTCGATAGGTTGACCTTGTTCATATTGACTATAAATTCCTTTTGAAACCTCTGCGGAGGATTCAAAGTCCTCATCTTCATAGTTAAACTGATAGTCAATATAGTAATTTGTACGATAGCGCTTTTTATCTTTGCGGCCCCTGTACTCTTCTTCCTCCTCTCTTAACGCTACTACTTCAGCATCTAGAGCTTGATGATTTTCGACCCAACTTAATGATTCATTGTTGGCACGAGAGTAATAGTTTGACAGAAAGTAAGTCAGAATAAGGAAAACTAAAATACATACTGTACGCACCATCGATTTTCTTTTTTGTCCGGGGGACTTCTGTAACGCCATTTAATACATCCTTACTGTATTTCTTGTGCTTTTAGGTATTGGTACTTTTGGAGTAATAAGTTGTTTTTTATAGATTGGGAAATTGGTGTGGGTGCAAAATGCAACTGCAGTTTGTTTGGTAAATAAAACTGAAGGTTAACTCTAAATTAATTTTTATTACTTGACCGGCATCATGGTTGGTTCATTTGCATATTGAGTATTTTCTTAAAGATTATTTTTTATTAAGTAAAACTTCCTACTTAGGATAAGAGCTGACCAATTTGGTACAAACGGTTTAGGTAATACAAACCTTACAAACATTGAGTAGCTGAATGGTAGAGTTTTAATTGCTGTGGGATTTGGACTGACTAGCTAATCTTTTGCCAGCCTTATGAGATTGGGTGGTTCAGTTTCATGGAGGTAGTTCTATGTTGAACTAGTTCAGGTGAAGTACCAATGTCGTTTTGTGTCGTAAATGTGTCATAGCAGACGCGCCCACTGGAGTACAATTCCCTGTGTGGAGGAGATGCTATGACCAAGAAGATAGGTTTTTTTGTTGCTGATGGATTCCAGGCTTTAGACCTCTTTGGGCCCTTGGATGCCTTTATGGAGGCTAATAGTTTCGTTAGTGAGGCCTATAAAAGTTGTTTGATAGGTTTAACCAATGCATCAGTTAAAACCACGTACGGCCAAGCCCTATCTGTGGATTTTGATATTTACCAGGATAGGGAAATTGATTACCTGGTCATTACTGGCGGTACTGGGATGCGGCAGCTGCGCTTAAGCCCTAAGCAGGTAAATGCGCTGCGTGCAATCGCAGACAAAGCAGAGCGTGTCTTGAGTATCTGTACAGGTGCATTCTTGCTAACAGATATATTTCCGGAACAAAAGCACCGTATTACCACTCACTGGCGGCATTGCCGGCAGCTTGCCGAGCAAGCAGTCAATTATCAGGTTGAGCAGGACCCCTTATTTATTGAAAGCGGAAAACTGTGGTCTTCAGCGGGAATTCTATCTGGAGTCGACTTGGCCCTGGAAGTGATTCGCCAGGATTATGGCAATACGATTGCGGCCAGTGTGGCTAAAGACCTGGTGGTTTATCTACAGCGCAGGGGAGGGCAGTCCCAGTACTCTGATCTGCTTAAAGTGCAATCCAGTGACAGTATGAGGCTCAATCCTCTATTGGAGTGGCTGTCGGAGAATTACCAGAAATCAATCAGCGTTTCCGATATGGCGGAGCGTATTTCTGTTAGCGATCGCCAGTTAACTCGCTTGTTCAAGCAACATCTTAATAGCACCCCCGGACATTATCTAAACCAACTCCGTTTAAACCGGGCGCGGGATTTAATCACCTGTGAATCAGCAAGCCTTGTTCAGGTAGCTCGGCAGGTGGGGTTTGCAAGCTATGATAGCTTTCGCCGGGCTTTTTATGGCCAATTTGGAGTTTCCCCCTCATATTTCAGTAGGAATAGTTAAGCCGCGCTCTCACAAGTGTCTTAGCTTTAAGAGTGCGGCGAGATTGAGAGCTACTCCATTACCACTCGACGCAGATCTTGCCAAAGTGTGACCCGCTGGTCTGGTACTCAAATGCCGCAGCCAGTTCCTCCATAGGGTAAGTCTTATCAATCACTGGCTGTATCTGGTTGGCTTCCAATGCGGTGACATATTCCCGTTGATCCCTACGGCTTCCAACGATCAAGCCCTGTAACCGGGCCTGCTTGGCCATCAACAGTGCTGTGGGCACTTCTCCCGAGCGGCCCGTTAAAACACCAATCAATGAAATATGGCCGCCAACTCTGACTGAATGGATCGATTGCTCTAGTGTACCGGGGCCACCGAGCTCAATAATATGGTCCGCACCTTTGCCTTCCGTAAGCTCCATAACCTTTTTTGACCACTGTGTATGGGTGCGATAGTTGACGCCATGATCGGCGCCTAATTTTTTAGCACGCTCCAGTTTCTCGTCGGAAGAAGAAGTAACAATAACTTTGGCCCCCAGTATTTTGGCAATCTGAATTACCGTAATAGATACTCCGCCAGTGCCTAGAGTCAATATTGTGTCGCCAGGCTTAACCTTGCCGTCTACTACCAATGCCCGCCAAGCAGTAAGGCCTGCGGTAGTAATGGTTGCCGCCTGAGCGTGGCTCCAGCCTTTTGGGGCAAGGGTAAAAGCGCTCTGATCGCGCACAACAAACTCAGCGGCCATCCCATCGATACCGTCACCAGGCGTATTGGCAAAGTTACCCACGGAAGCCATAGGCGTACCTGCTGGCCACTGTGGGAAAAAGCACGACACAACAGAATCGCCGACCTGAAAATCGGTAACATCCTCACCGACTGCATCCACGATACCGCCGCCATCAGACATCAGAATGCGGCCGTCTTCTGCGGGAATACCGCCGTTGGCAACCAAAAGATCGTGGAAGTTGAGGGAGGAGGCTTTAATTGCAACACGGATTTGGCCTGGGCCGGGTGCTCCCGGGCCAGCGATGTCGCTAACCGAAATATTTTCTAGTCCGCCTGGTGTTTTTAGCGCTATTACTTTCATTATTTCTTCCCTATGTGTTGAGTGATAGTTCCCTATACCCAAGTGTATGGAAGTTAATCATTGAGTTTTACAGCCCTAAATTGATGTCTATGAATGAGGTCATTAGGCTGCGATGGTTATTATCTATGTCAATCACTTCCGCGATTCATAAGTCTTAGATAGACTGGGGTTAATTGTAGTGGCATATACGTAGGTAACCAGCTACCAGGCGTAATAAGCACATTTATAGCTCTTAAATACCCAAAACCGAGGTCTATCAATGTATCAAATTGACAGGAATACTAATCGACTCGAGCCACTAAAGTTGAAAAAGTTTTCTGATTTAGGCTTCCGTGAACGCGAACATCTGCAAGAGTGGTTAGCAACCAACCCCGAAGTGCTGGGTGAGGAATTGCTTATTATTCAAAAAGAATTTGATGGTTTTAATGAGACTCGTGAACGCCTAGACCTGCTTGTCCTGGATAAACATGGTCATTTAGTAATTATTGAAAATAAACTCGATGATTCTGGACGTGATGTAGTGTGGCAAGCACTAAAGTACGCGTCCTACTGCGCCAGCTTAACAAAAAGTCAGATCATAGATATCTATCAGCGTTTTCTTGATAAAAGAGGTTGCGAGCAGAATCAAAGTGCGCGGGAACGTTTAGTGGAATTCTTTGCTGATAGGGATTTCGATGAGCTGATTTTGAACCCTGATGCTGAGCAGCGCATCATTCTTGTTGCTGCGCATTTTCGTCGAGGAGTAACTTCTACTGCACACTGGTTGATGCGTCATAACCTGCGTCTTCAGTGTATTAAGGCTGTGCCCTACGCGAAAGGGGATCAATTGTTCCTAAGTCTAGAGCAGATATTACCAATGAGAGAGGTCGAGGATTATGTGATCGGCCTGGCAGAAAAGAAGCAGGAAGAGCAGTCCAATGCTCGTGAGCTAGCTCAGCGTCACCATACACGGCGAGAGTTCTGGAAGCAGTTCATTGAAATTATGCGTGAAAGTGACTGTAGGTTGTTTGATAATGCAAATGCCGTGACTCAGAACAGTCTCCGAGGGGGATCTGGTTTGGCTAAGGTGACTTACCAAGTTGTATTGAATCAAGACACCATCCGGGCTGAATTTATCATAGGGCGTTCGGAGCGTGATGAAAATAAATATTTGTTTGATTCTTTGTTTTCTAAAAAGAATAAAATTGAATCGCGCTTTGGTGATACTTTGGTGTGGGACCGTCTGGATAGTTATATCGGCTCCAGGGTATTTATAGAAATTTCTGCAAATGGCCACAATAAAGAAGAATGGCCGACGCTGAACACCTGGTTATGCCAGAAAATTACAAGTTTGGAAGAAGCTTTTTCTCCGGAGATTGGGCATTGCAGAGAACTTCTGAAAGCGTCTGACTACAGAGCAAAGGAACCTGTCACAATTTTAAATGAAGTTTTAGAGTGAAATATGGCGGCTTTATACTCCTTAAGACGTGTATAAATTTTTAAGCTTGTTGCCTCCTTTAAACTTGGTTTATGAATTCAAAAGTCAATTTCATTTGAGATAAATATATTAAGACCTCATTGTAACTTTGGGATGCAAAAAGTGAGCACTCATTTCCAAGATTAGGAGTGGATGTTACTACACCAAAATAGAAGCTGATCTTTCGCAGCTTATCGGCAAAACTTTAAATATATATATTTTTTAACGAGTAAAGTTGCTCGAGCAACGATAAATCACGTATTTTTGATGCGAAATGGGATTGGTACCCAGTGGTTTGATTTTTTCACTAGGTCTTAAGCAAAAATCACAACGTATTGTGAGCATAAGAAAGTGGTGGGCCCTCCGGGACTCGAACCCAGGACCTGCCGATTATGAGTCGGATGCTCTAACCAACTGAGCTAAGGGCCCACACATTGCTTGCGAGGATCGTTGCAAGCGGTTGGGAAAAGTACAAGATTTTCCCTTGCAAATCAATGCCTTTGTTAGCACTCAAAGCCGATATAGGCAAATTCTAGAAATCTTCTTTCCCTGTTGCTCAAGCTTTCGCCAATAACTGATCTTTATGGAATAGATGCCCACCTTGAGAGAGCTGCCAAACAGCTTAATTGGTTCGAGTGTCTTAACTAGAGGCTTTAATTGGTACGACTGTCTTTCTTATGCGAAATGGAGGCTAAAACCCCATACTAAAGTATTTAAATCGGCAGTTTGGGGATAAGAATACAGCACCAAACCAGGAATGCAGCGAAGAGGGCGACGGCCACGGCGGCGGAGCCTGTGTCTTTAGCAATCTTGGCCAGCGGGTGTTTCTCGGGGCCGATGCGGTCCACGGTCGCCTCAATAGCGCTGTTGATAAGTTCGATTGGGAGGACAAACATCACGGCTGCAATCAATATGGCGCGCTCAGTAGGTGTCTCCCCGGCCCAGAGTGCGAGAGGCAGCATTAGGCAGGCGGCAATTACTTCCTGGCGAAAAGCCTCCTCATTGCGCCATGCAGCGACGAGCCCCTGACTGGAGTAGCTAGTGGCAGCCAGGAGGCGAGCAAACCCCTTCTTGCCGGGCTTGTTGGCAATCTCTTCAGATTTTTCCTGCTTATTCGCCATTTCTTTTTGCATGCTTATCTCCTGCTTTCACTAAGCCTGCGTGGGGAGGTCATCTTTATGTCATAAAAAAAGCCCGGTTGAACCGGGCTTTAGTCTAGCGCTTACTCGTCGAGGAAGCTGCGTAAATGCTCCGACCTGGAGGGGTGTCGCAGTTTGCGCAATGCTTTCGCTTCGATCTGACGGATACGCTCGCGGGTTACGTCAAACTGTTTGCCCACCTCTTCCAGAGTGTGGTCGGTATTCATATCAATACCGAAACGCATACGCAGTACCTTGGCTTCACGGGCGGTGAGGCCGGAGAGTACGGAGCGGGTAGCGTCGTGCAGGCCAGTTTGAGTGGCGGTATCCACCGGCGAGGATTGATTTTGGTCCTCGATAAAGTCACCCAGATGGGAGTCTTCGTCGTCGCCGATAGGCGTCTCCATGGAGATCGGCTCTTTGGCGATCTTGAGGACTTTGCGCACCTTGTCTTCCGGCATTTCCATGCGCTCGCCCAGTTCTTCCGGAGTGGGCTCGCGACCCATTTCCTGCAGCATCTGGCGGCTGATACGGTTGAGCTTATTAATAGTCTCAATCATATGTACCGGAATACGGATGGTACGGGCCTGGTCTGCAATAGAGCGGGTAATGGCCTGGCGAATCCACCAGGTGGCATAAGTGGAGAACTTGTAACCGCGGCGGTACTCGAACTTATCCACAGCCTTCATCAAGCCGATGTTGCCCTCTTGGATCAGGTCCAGGAATTGCAGGCCGCGGTTGGTATACTTCTTGGCGATAGAGATAACCAGACGCAGGTTGGCTTCGACCATCTCTTTCTTGGCGCGGCGTGAACGGGCCTCACCAATGGACATGCGGCGGTTGATCTCTTTGATCTGGCCTACGTCCAGCTTAGCGCGCTCCTGGAACTGGGCCAGTTTGCGCTGGGCGCGAACAACTTCGTCTACGACGTGGCGCAGGGCATCGGAGTAATCGCGCTTTTTCTTGATGATTGCGGGAATCCAATCATCATTGGTCTCGTTGCCGGGGAATTCCTTGATAAAGGTCTTGCGCGGCATGCGGGCGCGTTTGATACACATGGCCATAACCACGCGCTCTTGCTCGCGCACGCTGTCGAGTACGTAGCGAACTTCGCCGTACAGCGGATCGAACTGGCGGGGAGCCAGTTTAAAGAAGCGGAATACATCGCCAACGGCTTCTAGGGCCTGGCCAGCTTCTTTGGAATCGCGACCGTGGGCGGCGATGGCTTCGTCGGCAGCTTTCTGTGCGGCGATCAGCGCGTTCATGCGCTCGGCGAGCTCTTCGGGGTCGATACCGCCGGTAGCTTCCTCTTCTTCTTCGCTGCTGTCGTCATCGCTGTCGTCGTCTTCGGCGTCGTCATCGGAATCTGATGACTCCGGCGCGCTGGCAGCGGCGGCGGCTTGGCCGGCCTGGGCTCCGGGCGGTACCTCGTCGGCGGGGTCGAGCCAACCGGAGATAATATCGGGGATGCGGCGCTCTTCTTTTTCGATCAGAGCGTACTCATCGATGATCTGCTGCACTGCACCCGGCCAGTAGGCCAGGGCGGCCATCAGTTCGCGCAGGCCCTCTTCGATACGCTTGGCAATGGCGATCTCGCCTTCGCGCGTGAGCAGCTCTACGGTGCCCATTTCGCGCATATACATGCGTACTGGATCGGTGGTTCGGCCTACGTCGGACTCTACGGCTGCCAGGGCAGCGGCAGCTTCGGCTGCGGCGATTTCATCAGCGGAGCTGTCGCCTTCAGCCATCAACAACTCTTCGGCATCCGGTGCGGTTTCAAACACCTTGATGCCCATGTCGTTGATCATGCCAATAATGTCTTCCACCTGATCGGGATCGGAAATATCTTCCGGTAGGTGGTCATTTACCTCGGCATAGGTCAGATAGCCCTGCTCTTTACCGCGGGCGATCAGTTCCTTAATGCGGGACTGTTGCTGGGTTTTGTCGGTCATGCACAACCCTGAATTCTGGGAATGAAAATACGGGACAAAGACGCGGGATTATAGCGTATTTGCACTAGCAATAACCACTCTAGCTGTCAAGTAACGGCGTAGGTGCGATGTTTAGGGTGCTGGGGTTCCTGATCCCGCCCGGCGGGGGTGAGTGAATATAGTGCTGAGCCCGCAGTTTTCAAGGGGTTGGCGCTTATTAATTCTGCTTTTTTCGCCAATTGGCTAATAGAGCCAGTTGTTCTTCGGGGCTCAACTGGGCGCTGTTCTTGAGTTGATCGAGTAAATCGCGGTTGCGCTGCTTGTCTGCAGCTTGTTTAAGGCGCTGCAGACAGTCGTTAAATTCGGTGTGCGGATCGTATTCCAGGTTGCTGTCATCCTGGGCGAGTTGCCGCGCTACCGATACCAGTGGAGAAATAGCGAGCTTGGCCAGGGTGTCGCAAGATTCTGCGCTGTGGTGTGCACGCCAGTGGCCGATCAATTGATAGAAATTTAATTGGGGGCGGCTTTTGTACAGCTCTACCAGCTGGATAAACAATGCCAGGTCTGCATTGCCCTTGATGGGGAACTGCTGTGGATTTTCGATTTGTGCCGCCAGCTCCGGATGGTGCAATAGCAGGGCGATCAGCATGCGCTCTGGCGGCAGGAGATATTGGCTCTGGCGGCGCGGACTGTCGTAACTCGGTGCTGCACTTTCACTGAAGTTGTTGTCGCGCTGCCAGGGTTCCGGCGGTGTGCGGTGCTCCAGCTCCTCGTGAGGGGAGGGTGCTTGGCTTGGATCTCCCTGTGCAGCTGTAGGTTGCGGGTGAGGCTGTTGTGGCGCGCGAGCTTTTTCTGTGCGGATAACCTCTTGCAGGGTTTCCTTGTCGAGTCCGGTGCGCGAGGCCAGTTGTTGGAACATCAGCTGGCGGTAGACGCCATCGGGCAGCAGGTCCAGCAGGGGAGCGGCGAGTTTGGACAGGCGCGCGCGGCCGTCCATGGTCTGCAGGTTGATATCTTCGCTCAGTAGGTCGAAGAGAAAATCTTCCAGCGGTAGGGATTGCTCCTTAATTAACTGCTGGAAACGTTCACCGCCCAGTTGGCGTACCAGGGTGTCCGGGTCCTCGCCTTCCGGCAGCAGCAGGAAGCGCAGGCTGCGCCCGTCCTGCATCTGCGGCAGGGCCGACTCCAAAGCTCGGCGGGCGGCGGCGCGGCCGGCGCGGTCGCCGTCAAAGCAAAACAGCAGTTCCGAGGTGTGGCGGAAGGCGAGTTGAATATGGTCTTCGCCACAAGCGGTACCCAGGGTGGCGACGGCGCAGCGGATATCGAACTGGGCCAGGGCCACCACATCCATATAGCCTTCAACCACAATCAAGCGCTCTAAATTGCGGTTGGCCTGGCGCGCTTCCCACAGGCCGTAGAGTTCGCGGCTCTTGTGGAAAATCGGGGTTTCCGGGGAGTTCAGGTACTTGGGTTTGTCGTCGCCCAGTACCCGCCCGCCAAAGGCGATGGCGCGCCCGCGCTGGTCGCGGATCGGGAAAATAATACGGTTGCGGAAGCGGTCGTAGTGGTGGCGCGCGTTGGGCTTGGTGTTGCCATCACTGTCCTGGCGGCGAATGGCCAGGCCTGCCAGTTCCAGTTGATCCGCTTTCTCGGGGGTATCGGCTAATGCATTGAGCAGGTTGTCCCAGCCCGGGGGCGCAAGGCCGATACCAAAGTCCCGGGCAATCTCACCGGAGAGGCCGCGATTGCGCAAGTAGGCTACCGCATTGCCTGCGGCGGGGTGGTTGCGCAACTGTTCACGGTAGTAGTCGGCGGCTTTCTCTGTGAGCTGGTAGAGAGTTTGACTCTCCCGCTGACGCTTTTCTTGCCCAGGTGCCAGTTGCTCCCTGGGAACTTCCAGTCCACGGGTGGCCGCGAGTTTTTCCACCGCTTCGGGGAAGGGCAGGCGGTCGTACTCCATCAGGAAGCCGATGGCATTGCCATTGGCGCCGCAGCCGAAGCAGTAATAAAACTGCTTGTCCGCACTCACGGTAAACGATGGGGTTTTCTCGTCGTGGAAGGGGCAGCAGGCAGAGTAGTTTTTGCCGGTTTTACGCAGCTTGACCCGGCTGTCCACCAGCTCGACGATATCTGCCCTTGCGAGCAGATCGTCTATAAAGTGCTGGGGTATCTTGCCGGCCATGGGGATTCGCTCAGCTTAGGCCAGTTGGGCTTTCACCAGTTTGCTCACCGCGCCCATATCTGCACGGCCCTGCACCTGGGGTTTAACCTGGGCGATGACTTTTCCCATATCCGCCATGCTGTTGGCACCGGTGTCTTTGACGGCGGAGGCAACGATATCGGTGATCTCAGCTTCGCTCAGCTGCTTCGGCAGGAATTCCTGGATAACTTCAATTTCAGCCTGCTCTACTGCTGCCAGCTCAGCCCGGCCAGCTTTCTCGTACTGGGTAATGGAGTCGCGGCGCTGCTTGGTCATTTTGTCCAGCAGGGCGAGGATGCGGGCGTCATCCAGGTCGATTCGCTCGTCGACTTCAACGCGTTTGATCTCGGCGTTGATCAGGCGCAGGGTGGCCAGGCGCTCTTTGTCTCGCGCTTTCATTGCGTCTTTAGTGGCTTGAGTCAGGGTTTCCTTGAGAGTGCTCATAGTGAGTGTTCCGAGATTGTTGGCAATGAATTTTGGATCAGGGGTTTAGGATAGCTTGTCTGTTGGGCGGGGGAAATGCGTTAGCCCAAACGAAAAACGGCGCGCGAGTATGGCTCGCACGCCGTTCTTTATAGCTCCGCTACGGGCTAAGCCCGTCCGGCCGCCTCGCTGCGACAGGCTTATGCAGCCTGCGGCTCTTAGTAGAGACGCTGGAACTTGCGGTTTTCGCGCTGAAGCTTTTTAGCGTGACGCTTTACAGCGGCAGCAGCTTTGCGCTTACGAACAGCGGTGGGCTTCTCGTAGAACTCGCGACGACGTACTTCAGACAGTACGCCTGCTTTTTCACAGGAGCGCTTGAAACGGCGCAGGGCGATATCGAAAGGTTCGTTGTCTTTGATTCGTACAGAGGGCATTAGGATACCTGTTAAAATTCGTTTCTCTCGGCCATTCCGGCAATGCTCTCGCAGTTGCATCCGGTGGCCGGTTCACAGCGAGGGCGCAAATTCTAAACACTCCTATACGGGATCGCAACCCCATTTTCCAGTATGATAACCACCCCTCGAAGTAGTCACGAGAATGAGATCAAGTGCGCGTCCTTGGTATAGAAACTTCCTGCGATGAAACTGGCGTCGCTATTTACGATTCTGAGTCCGGTTTGCTCAGCCATGCCCTGTTCAGTCAAGTGGACCTGCATGCCGATTATGGCGGTGTAGTCCCCGAGCTGGCGAGCCGCGATCATGTGCGCAAACTCTTGCCGCTGATTCGAAAGGTAATGAAGAAGGCCGATACCAGCCCTTCAGACCTCAATGGTATCGCCTATACCGCGGGCCCCGGTCTGGTGGGAGCGCTGATGGTCGGGGCCTGCGCGGCCCGTGCACTGGCCTATGGCTGGGATATCCCGGCGGTGGCGGTGCACCATATGGAAGGCCACCTGCTGGCCCCAATGCTGGAGGATAATCCGCCCGCCTTTCCTTTTGTGGCCCTGCTTGTTTCCGGCGGACACACCCAGCTGGTGGAGGTGCGAGGGCTCGGCGATTACGAATTGATGGGTGAATCCCTGGATGACGCCGCCGGCGAAGCCTTTGACAAGGCCGCCAAAATGCTCGACCTGGATTACCCCGGTGGCCCGCGTTTGGCTGCCCTGGCGGAGAGAGGTGACCCCAAGCGTTTTACCTTCCCGCGCCCCATGACCGATCGGCCGGGGTTGGATTTCAGTTTTTCAGGTCTTAAAACCTTCACCCTGACGACGGTGCGCAAGCACGCCCTCGAGGATGGTTTGCCGGACGAGCAGACTTGCGCAGATATTGCTGCGGCTTTCCAGGAGGCGGTAGTGGACACCCTGGTGATTAAATGTCGTCGCGCTATTAAGGCTTCCGGCTATAAAACCCTGGTGATTGCCGGTGGAGTTTCTGCAAATAAATTATTGCGTGAGCGTTTGGAAATGAGCCTGCGAAAGGATAACGCCAGCGTCTACTATCCGCGCCATGAATTCTGCACTGATAACGGCGCCATGATCGCCTACGCCGGTAGTTTGCGTTTAAAAGCAGGGGAGCAGACGAGCCTTGCGGTAGATGTGCGTCCGCGCTGGCCTATGACAGAATTGCCCAAGACCGAACTTTAAAAATCCCAGGAATAGCCTGGCAGTAAAAAGAAAAGAGCCGATAAATGGATATTGTTTATATACGGGATTTAAAGGTGAATACCATTATTGGTATTTACGATTGGGAGCGGGAAGTACGCCAGACGGTCAGTCTCGATTTGGAGATGGCCTTCGATATTAGTGAGGCGGCGCGCACAGACAATATCGAGTACACACTTAACTATAAAGCGGTGGCCAAGCGCTTGATCGCTTTTATTGAAAGCAGTGAGTTTCTGTTGGTGGAGACCATGGCAGAGCAGGCTGCGGCAATTGTTAGGGAAGAGTTTTCTGTAAGTTGGCTGCGACTGCGGTTGTCCAAGCCGGGTGCGGTCAGAGGGGCCAGGGATGTGGGTGTCATTATTGAGCGCGGCGAGAGGCCGGCAAAAGGTGCAGCAGCGATGTCTGCGGGAGTGTAAACGTGGCTCAGGTGTATCTCAGCCTCGGCAGTAATATCAATCGTGCGCAATATATCCGCGCAGCGTTGGATGCCCTAACCGGGCGGTTTGGCGAATTACAGGTGTCCCGGGTCTTCGAAAGTGAAGCGGTGGGTTTCCAGGGCGATAACTTTTACAACCTGGTGGTGGGGCTGCAGACTGACCTGCCGGTAGGGCAGCTGGCCCTGTGTCTGCGAGGTATTGAAGATGCCAACGGCCGCCTGCGCTCCGGGCCTAAGTTCAGCGCTCGCACCCTGGATATTGATACCCTCACCTACGACCACCTGACCGGAACTGTCGACGGGGTAAAATTGCCTCGAGGTGAGATTGTAAAAAATGCCTTTGTATTGCAGCCTCTGGCAGAGATAGCACCGGAAGTACTGCATCCGGTCGAGCAGAAAACTTACCGTCAACTGTGGAATGAGTACGACCAGGACTCGCAAAAATTGTGGCCGGTAGAATTTATTTGGCCGTGATTCCAATAAATTTTTAAAAAATGTAGATAAAAAAGCAGCCCTTTGCGGCTGCTTTTTTGTTAGGAATAATTAACTTAGGCTCATTAGCGCTTCTTTGGTGAACGGGGTGATTTCTTCCGCGCGATCTTCACGCACCTTGGCGAACCAGTGTGGGTCTTGTAATAGCGCGCGGCCAACGGCAATCAGGTCGAACTCCTGGTTGTCCATACGGCGGGTCAGTTCGCCTAAATCGGTAGGATTGGCAGTGCCGCCCATGCCCTGGTTATTGCCGCCGATAAAATCATCGTCGAGGCCGACACTGCCGACAGAAATTACCGGTTTTCCCGTCAATTCCTTGGTCCAGCCTGCCAGGTTGAGATCAGAACCCTCAAATTCTGGCACCCAGAAGCGTCTTGTAGAGGCGTGGAAAATATCAACGCCGGCTTCAACCAGTGGTGCTAGGAAGCGTTTTAGCTCTTCCGGGTTTTGCGCCAGTTTGGCGTCATAATCCTGCTGCTTCCACTGGGAGTAGCGCAGTACTATGACGAAATCTTCGCCCACGGCTTCACGTACGGCTTTGATAATTTCCACCGCAAAGCGGGTGCGGTTTTCGATGGAGCCGCCGTACTCGTCATCGCGTTGGTTGGTACCTTCCCAGAAAAACTGGTCGATCAGATAGCCGTGGGCGCCGTGGATCTCTACGCCGTCAAATCCAATTTCCTTGGCTGCTTTCGCCGCGTCCGCAAAAGCTTGTACAACTTCCTGGATGTCCTCTTTGCTCATCGCCTGGCCATTGGGCTTGCCGGGTTTGAACAGGCCTGAGGGGGAGTAGCCGGGCACTGATTTATCCGGGCCTATGCCCTCTTTGCGCACGGAGCCTACGTGCCATAACTGCGGGATAATCTGGCCACCGGCAGCGTGTACTTCGTCTACCACTTTTTTCCAGCCGGCGAGAGCGGCCTCACCGTAGATTGCCGGAACATTCTCGTAGCCGTTGGCGGCTTTATGATTAACGAAGGTTCCTTCGGTAATAATTAGTCCCACTTCACCTTCAGCTCGGCGGCGGTAATAACCGGCCACTTGGTCATTGGCTGAATAGCCTGGTGACATAGTGCGGGTCATGGGGGCCATTGCGACCCGGTTGCGCAGCTTTAGGGATTTATGCTCGAAAGGACGCAGTAGGTTGTCCAGGGAACCACTCATATTTCTCTCCTGAATGTCTCGATTCAACACTGGGACTCACTGGTCCCACTAGGTCACAATTAAAACGGTTGCGTTATAAGACCTTATTTTAAGGTTGAGTTCAATATCTGGTTTCGTATTGCAACTCTTTTGCCGGTATACTGGCTAGGGAGCCTCTGAATAACTCCGTGATGCCTCTGCGGGCCATGAAGGCTGCAGATGTTAGGCGCAGCTCGCCGCGAATGGCTCAGTCCTTTGCAAGAGCTGCAACGCAGCAGCTGTGGCCTTCAAGGCCCGCCCTTCGAGGCTTGCAGAGCGATTCACACTCCGCGTTGCGACTTCTTGAAAGGTCTAGACATTCCTGCGAAGCCGCGCCTTGATTGTGAACCGCTCTGCATGCCAGAGGTATCACGGAGTTATTTAGAGGCTCCCTATATGTCACGTAAACGCTTTGATGATCTTGATTGCTCCCTGGCTTGTGCCCTGAATGAGGTGGGGGACTGGTGGTCCCTGTTGATAATTAAGCAGGCGATGCTGGGTACCCGCCGTTTTGTGGATTTCCAAAGAAACCTGGGAATTGCCAAAAATATCCTTGTGGATCGGTTATCCCGTCTGGTGGATAACGAGGTGCTGGTACGCTTTGATGCGGGTGAACACGGCACTCGCTACGAGTACCGCTTAACGGAAAAAGGTCGGGACCTGTTTACGGTGGTAATCGCCCTGCGCCAGTGGAATCTGCGCTGGAATGGCAATAAAGATGGGATGCACCTGGTTGATAAAAACAGTGGTGAGCCTATCTCCGAAGTTGCTGTGCAGAATGCCCAAGGGCAAAAACTCAGTATTCGCGATGTATTATTTGTGGATGAAAATGGCCAGCCCCTAGAGCAGGCTGGCTAGCTGGCTTCTTGAGGGGCTCTATCAATCCTGGCTCTTGGACAGCAGTCTGATTATATCCAGAGCCCTGCCCGGCTCCCAACGCATAACAGAGACAACGCCGTGCATGGCCAGTAGGCGCTGGTCTATTTTCCCTCTCTCCTGAAGCTTTTGTAATTTCTCTGTGGCCTCGGTAAAGCCGCGCTGCTCATAAGTGAGTAGTAATTTGACGGTCTGCTCCGCCGGAGTGGTTTGGCGTGGAACAGGGGTATACCCCATCGCGCTTACCATACTCTCAGCCGCCAGCCAGGTGGACCAGGGGTTTTGCCCGGTAATAAGCTGGCCATCCACGCTGACTTGCTCCAGGTAAGTGGGCCCAGCCTGAAAAAACGCGCCTTGCTCACGTAAGCGATCCTCAAGCAGGAATGGAAATCGTTGCTCGGCGTCAGGGATAAGAAAAAGCTCCTCTTCGTTAGTAAAAGCACTGATCTGCCGATCGGCGATTAAGGGCTTGCCATTATCCAGGGTGACATTGGCAAGGGCTGCTGGCCCGTGGCATACCGCTCCGATAATTTTGCCGCTGTTATAGATTTCCCGCACCAGGGACTGGATATGGGGATTGTCGGGGAAATCGAACATGGTGCCTTTACCGCCGACAAAAAATACTGCCTGATAATCCTCTGCTGATACCTGATCGATAGGAATACTGTGATTGACCTTTTGTTGTGCCTCCGGGTCATTGAGAAAGGCATAGTCGAAAGGCCCCAGATCATCTTTATCGATCACCGCAGGCGGTTTGCCGCCTTTGGGACTGGCAATATCGACAATAAATCCGTTGGCTGAGAAGATGTAATAGGGGCGTGCCAGTTCAGTTAATTCATAACCAGTTGCCTTGCCATTATCTCCCATCGTTTCAGTACTGGTGACAACAGCTAAGATTTTTCCTCGGCTTTCCCTGGGTAATTGTTGTAAATACGACAGGTCACTTACTGTCGTAGTGGAAAAGTCCTGCTCTTGGGGTGGAATTAGGCCCTTAATCCAAATAATAAAACCAAAAAATACGGACAAAGTCAGAGCCAGGGAAATAACAATTTTCTTCAACATATTAATCTCCAAAATTGCAGTAGCAGACGGAAAATCTTCTAGTGAGTTCGTAGGAGAATAAGGGATGGAAGGTGAAATTCAGGTGAGATTGCAATTGCTATTTAGGAAGAAAGAAAAAGCTGCACTCGAGATCGTATAAGGTATGGATGCTGATTCACTGTGCATCTCGAGCGCATACGGTAAAAATTTGAATCTTAGAACGCTACTGTGTAAAAGATAGAGAGCACTGATAAATATTTTTTTTACACTGGATAGAGATGGTCCAATTTAAGGCTTCACAGATTCTCTTGGCCAGGAAAAGGCCTTGACCAATGCCGTCACTGCCTTCCCTCTTTTGGCCGGGTAAGAGGGAGGTTTCTAGATCTAATTGGTTGTCTGTGGCGTTCTCAAAAAAGAGTGTGTCCCCCTTATAGGTAATAACCAATTCAGGGCTGGCAGCGTGCTGTAATGCATTGCTGATCAAGTTGTCGAAGAGCAGACTTACCAGGTGTCGATTGGCCAGGACTCCGACTTTGTGCCCTAACTTTAAATCAACATTAAAATGCTTTTGTACAATTAACTGGTGTTGAGCTAAAAGACGTTCCTCTAGTAAAGCGCACAATGGGATATCTTCCGACTGTAGAGACTCAGAGCGGGCGAGGGCTAATAGTGTCTTAACGGTTTTTTCCATACCGGTAACAGTTTCTAATAGCTCATTTTTCTCAGCTAAAGTCATTTCCCGATTTTGACTGAGAGCCAGTGTGCTTTTCAGAATGGTTAGCCCGGTGCGCAACTCATGGCTCGTATCCCGGGTAAACTCAGTTTCCCTGCGCAATGTTAGCTTGAGCTGGTTAAGTGTATCTTGCAACGTACTTGCGAGATAACCGATTTCATCTTGTTCATTGTTATAGGGCAGGGAAATTTGAGAATCGCAGTTTCTCTGCTGCTGAACTGCTTTAGCAAGGGTTACTACAGGAGCGATGGTTTTACGGGAAATACGAAAAGCACAATAGAGGGCTAAGAGTAGGGTCAAGATACAGGCGCTGGCAAAGAGCCAAAGAAGTTTTGAAGATTGTCGCGTAACAGTGAGCAATTCACTGACTTCAGCTACGAGAACGGCGGAATGGTTGTCCGGAAAATGTACTCTGCGTAAATGGAAGTGATGTTCAGTATCACTAAACCACTCAGCCTTTTCTGCATAGCTTGGTAGGGCAGTGCGCAGTTCGGCCGGAATTATTTTGCTTTCAGTGTATAGCGTTAAATAGGGTAGGCGTGGCTCTGGGGTCGCATTAGTCAGTCTTGCCTGCTGTTCGAGGTAGCGGACTTCTCCGGCCAATAAGTTATCGAGTAAATGGTCTTCAACTACATAGGCCACCATCATACAAATGGCAAAAAACACCAAGCATAGCAGTAGGGTAAAACTGCCAAAAATAGCGAAGACCTTCCTCTGTAAATTACTGGTTTCGCGCATTGGGAGTTTCCAACTGATAACCGAGATTGGTGATGGTTTTCAACATAGGGGCCTGGAAAGGCTTATCCAGTGTTTGGCGAAGACTATAAATGTGGGATTTTAAGGCGTCTGTTTCTGGGGGTTCATCACCCCAAATATGGTGGATTATTGCCGAGCGGCTTACTGGTGCTGGCGACGCCTGGGCAAGCATAGTGAGAATGCGAAAACCGATAGTTGTCAGGGGCAGAGGTTGTTTATCCCGGTAGGCCGTTTGTTGGCGCTGGTTTATCTGTAAATCACCGACCTTAATTTCTTCACTGGTATGCAGCTGGTGTCTACGTGCCAGGGCGCGGCATCTCAATATCAGTTCCCTTGGTTCGAAGGGCTTACATAAGTAGTCATCGGCACCGATACCAAATCCGCGTTCTTTATCTGCGAGAGCATCTCGGGCAGTTAACATCAGAATTGGCATATTAACTGGCGCTTGTGCCTTGATCTTTTCGCAGACCTCCAAGCCGTCCATATCCGGCAGGCCCAGGTCGAGAATAATCAGGTCGAAGATTTGTTCCAGGGCCAGCTGTAAGCCCTGGCGGCCCCGCTGGGCATAATCTATCTGCCAGCCCTCAGCGTGCAGGAATTCGGCAAGCTGGCGGGCGATAGTGGGGTTATCTTCAATCAACAATATCTTCAGTGAGCGCACCGGCAAATCTCTTGTGGCAGAGGAAGTTACAAAGCATTCTGACAGAGTGCCGGTGAAATTGAAGTGAAGCCCCGTTGTTGGACTGTTTTAGATATTGGTTGGACCGCTCTAGATATTGAGGTTGCGGCCGCCGTCAACGGCAATAACCTGACCGTTGATATAGGGGGCATCACAGACCAGGAAGCGCACGGTTTTGGCGATATCGCTGGGGTCACCGGTTCGGGCCAAAGGAATGCGATGGGTGATTTGTGCTTTCTTGGCTTCGTTAGTTGCCTCTTGCTCCGGCCAAAGAATGGCACCGGGGGCGACTGCATTGACCCGGACCTGGGGAGACAGCTCCAGAGCGAGGCTTTTTGACAGCATTACCAGCCCAGCCTTGGCGGCGCAGTAAATAGTGTGCTCGGGCATCGGGCGCTCGGCGTGAATATCCGCCATATTAACAACGCAACCCTGTTGTTGGCTGAGTGTTTCTTTCAGGGCCTGAGTGAGAAAGAAGGGGGCTTTGAGGTTACTGCCTACCAGCCGATCCCAGTCCTCCTCGGTCGCCTTCCCCACAGGCGTGGGGTGAAATGCTGAGGCATTGTTGATCAAAACATCAATACCGCCCCAGGCCTCTTGTGCACGTTGGGCCAGATTGGAACAGGCTTCGGCGCTATTCAACTCACTGTGCAACGCTATGGCAGAGTTGGGACGACGTTGGTTCAGCTCGTTTGCCAGTGCCTTGGCAGCATCAGCCGAGTTGCGATAGTGAATAACAACTCTGTGATCTCTATGTAGTTCTTCAGCAATAGCACGACCCAGGCGTGCAGCGGCACCGGTAATTAGCACATTACGCAATGTAGTCATCCTTTACTTTGGCGATTGCCTTGATGCGCTCCCGGTCCAGTGCTTGCCCGAGTTTCGCACCCTGGTAGCCCTGTTTAATCAACTCCTCAGCAGTTACTGCCGCTGCCCCATCTCGAGCGGCGCGCAAAAAGTCCACCTGTGGATAATCTCGATTCTCCAGTCCCTCACGACCTCGGGCATCAGCCTCACAGGCGCGAAGAAAGTTTTCAAATCGCTCGGGACGTCGCAAGGCATCCAGACTGCGGATCATCTTCATAATGGTCTGTGGGCGCAATTCGAAGGCTCTGTGGCAATGCAGGTGATATTCGCAGACCCCGACAGCTAGTGCTGTCAGGTCTTTTGGGGTACGCCAGCGCTCACAGACGGCCTTTACAAGAGGTACGCCTGCGGCCTCGTGGCCGTGGTGGCTGGGGAGAATCTCCTCGGGAGTCAGTCCTTTGCCCAGGTCGTGTAGCAGTACTGCAAAACGCAAGGGGAGCTCTGCCGGTGCGGCGCGCAGGGCTAGTAGTACGTGTTCTCCAGTGTCCACTTCGGGATGGTGTTTGGGCGGCTGAGGAACACCAAACAAATTCTCTAACTCTGGTAAAAGTACTGATAGGGCGCCGCAGTCTCGCAGTACCCGAATAAAAATATCGGGGTCTGGCTC
Source organism: Microbulbifer sp. MKSA007 (assembly GCA_032615215.1). NCBI lineage: Bacteria > Pseudomonadati > Pseudomonadota > Gammaproteobacteria > Cellvibrionales > Microbulbiferaceae > Microbulbifer > Microbulbifer sp. MKSA007. Next base: position 647,480 of record CP128433.1, read on the forward strand.
GGTAAGTGCCCGGCTTACCTCTTTCCAGACCCTCTCGGCCACCAGATATTCCACTTCACCTGCTTCTACCATGTGGCGCATGAGTATCATGGTCTCAGGAGCAACGCTAAAGCCGAGGTGATGGTAGCGGGCGGCAAAGCGGGCCACTCGCAGTACTCTTAGGGGGTCTTCTGCAAAAGCAGGGGAAACATGGCGCAAAAGCCGAGCTCCAAGATCTTCCTGCCCACCGTAGGGGTCAATTAGATTGCCGTTGGTGTCTTCTGCAATGGCATTAATAGTGAGATCTCGCCTCAGAAGATCCTCTTCCAGGGTGATATTGGCATCGGCATTAACGGTAAATCCGCCATAGCCGTGTCCGCTCTTTCTTTCGGTGCGAGCGAGCGCGTATTCTTCACCGGTCTCAGGGTGTAGGAATACTGGAAAATCTTTGCCGACAGGGCTGTATCCGAGGTCCTGCATTCTATCTGCATCTGCCCCAACCACTACCCAGTCACGCTCGGTGACTGGACGATTCAAAAGTTTGTCGCGCACTGCGCCGCCAACAAGGTAGATCTTCAAAGCATTTGCTCCAGAGCTGGAGGGACCTGTGATCTGATAGGTGATTGTACTGCCATAAGTCCATTTGTTCCGGCGTTGTTCCAGGTTTGTCTGCTGGACGGAGGGTGAGGGGTGGGGATGTAAGAAGCTTCGGCAAGATAAAAAAAAGGCCCCAAAAAAACAAGGGGGCCCAGGGTCTTAGGGTATTCGCTTAGCAAACATTTCTTCGCCAACTATGGGGGCTCTGACTTAACAACCACTCCACTGGAAGGGATCCCGTGACAAGTCCCAAGTCACGAATCTAGCGCCATTCTAAGGAACCTGTCTTACCTGTCAACTATATCTATTAGTATTTTTTGAGGGGGTTGTTCCGCTGTTCGTTAATAAATTACATGGACCGAATTTCGGGCTGGGTTTGCAGCATTAAACAGCATAATTTATAGGGGCGGTTCAGCTGGACAGGATAATTTCACGTGTAACTCTGTGGGGCAGAGGATACTTTCGGGAAGTTGACTGTTCTTCTTTTTAATCGCAGTTGTTGGGGAGAATAAAGATGAGCGAATTACATGTGCTAACCACCGGGGAAGCAGCCAGGTACTGCGGTGTTAACTTCCGAACGGTGATTCGCTGGATTGAGCGTGGCCAGCTCAAGGCATACAAACTTCCAGGGCGCGGTGACCACCGTATCTGTGTTGAGGATTTCGTGGGCTTCCTGCGGGATAACTCAATGCCAGTTCCAAACGACTTGGCAGTTCCCAGTCGAAAAGTGCTCTTGTTAACGACTGATCCTGAGCTGACTTCAAGTGGACGCCAGGCGCTTCAACAGATGGGGTGTGAGGTTGAAGTAGCCAGTGATAGTTTTTCCGCCGGTATCATGATGGCGAGTGCCAAGCCGGCGTTGTTAGTGGTTGACACTGGGTTGCTTGGGGAGAGTGGGTTTCAGGTGCTGGACTACCTCAGATCCCGCAGTGAGTATTCGAACTTGAGCATTCTAGTTGTACCTTCTGATGATGATGGAGAGAAAGCCCGTTGGCTGGATGCTGGAGCTGATGCCCTTTTAACTCACCGCTCTGAGCACGGTGAACTTTCTGCAAAGGCCAAGCTTTTGTTGGAAGCTGATGCCTAAGTAGCGTGATCCGCTAGAAGGCATTATTTCCCCATTCTGTGCGGGGCTGGTATTTCAACAGTTCCCGTGCTGAAACCTAAATGGGTTTTGGTATTAGCATGGACTCCTCTTCACCCTCCGGTCGGTCCCGACCTTGCTCCGGGCAGTGACAACTGGCCGTTATTTGATCCCCGTTCAAACTGTTCAGGTGAACATCGAAGCCCCATAGCCGGTGAAGATGCCTTAGCACCTCTGTTGTATCTTTACCGAGAGGTCGGCGGCGGTGCTGCGTATGGTGCAGGGTCAGTGAACGGTCACCACGGGTATCTACTGAATATACTTGGATATTCGGTTCCCGATTGCCCAGGTTGTACTGTCCCGCAAGGTTCTCCCTTAACTGGCGATAACCGCTCTCATCGTGAATTGCGCTGACAATGATATCGTTCTCTTTATCGTTGTCGCTGATACAAAATAGTTTCATGTCTCGCATAACCTTGGGAGACAGGAATTGTAAAATAAAACTTTCATCTTTGAAGTCGCGCATGGCGAACTGAAGGGTTTCACGCCAATTACTTCCAGCAATGTCTGGGAACCAGCAGCGATCCTCTTCAGTGGGGCTTTCACAGATACGCCGTAAGTCAGTAAAAATACTGAAGCCCAGGGTATAGGGATTGATACCGCTGTAGTGAGGGCTGTCAAAAGAGGGTTGGTAGATAACATTGGTGTGGCTTTGTAGAAACTCCATCATAAAGCCTTCAGTCACCCGCCCGCGCTTGTACAGCTCGGTTAAGAGAGTGTAGTGCCAGAAGGTAGCCCAGCCCTCATTCATTACTTGGGTTTGCCGCTGTGGATAAAAGTATTGGGCCAGCTTACGTACAATGCGCACCAGTTCCCGTTGCCAGTTTTCCAGTAGAGGGGCATTTTTCTCAACAAAGTACAGGATATTCTCCTGAGGCTCTTCGGGGAAGCGTTTCTCCTTTGTCTCCTCTATACCGTCACCGAGTTTTGGGATGGTCCTCCATAAATCATTGAGCTGTCTTTGGCGGTACTCTTCTCGCTCTTGCTGTTGGCGTTCTTCTTCAATAGCCGAGATTGGGTAAGGGCGTTTATAGCGATCTACACCGTAATTCATTAGGGCATGACAGGAGTCGAGAATGGCCTCGACTTCATCAAGCCCATAGCGCTCTTCACAGCGGGAAATATAATTTTTGGCAAAGATCAGATAGTCAATAATACTGCTGGCATCTGTCCAGGAGCGAAACAGGTAATTCCCTTTAAAGAAAGAGTTGTGCCCATAGGAGGCGTGAGCAATCACCAAAGCCTGCATTGTCATGGTATTTTCTTCCATGAGGTAAGCGATGCAGGGATTAGAATTAATCACTATTTCATAAGCCAGCCCCATCAATCCGCGCTGGTAATTATTTTCCACGCTGATAAATTGCTTGCCAAAAGACCAGTGGTGATAACCCACTGGCATTCCTACCGAGGAGTAGGCATCCATCATCTGCTCGGAGCAGATAACTTCAATCTGATTTGGGTAGGTATCTAACCCAAATTCTTCTGCCAGTGCGCCGATGGCGCGATCATATTCCTGAATTAATTCAAAAGTCCATTCTGAGCTTGTTGATATGGGCTGACGCGACTCAGATTCAGGTGCTTCAGCGCCACTGGCAAATTTGTCGAGCATCAGGCAGTCACCTTTTTGCGGAACAGTTGTCGGAACACCGGATAAATATCCTGTACATCGACAATCTGCTCCATAGCAAAGTGATCAGGGAATAAAGTGCGGACACTTTCATACTCTTCCCACAGGGCCTGGTGATCTCTGGGAGTGATTTCCACATAAGAGTAATACTGCACATGGGGCATAATATCGTCGATAAGGATTCGGTGGCAGGTACTGGAGTCATCGTTCCAGTTATCACCATCTGAGGCCTGGGCTCCATAGATATTCCATTCGCTGGCGGGGTAGCGATCTCTTATAATACGTCGCATTAATTTGAGCGCGCTTGAGACAATGGTGCCGCCAGTTTCCCGTGAATAGAAAAACTCCTCTTCATCAACTTCTTTGGCGCTAGTGTGGTGTCGAATAAAAACGACTTCTGTATATTCATAACTGCGCTGTAGGAACAAATATAAAAGTAAGAAGAAGCGTTTGGCCATATCCTTTGTGGCTTGGTTCATCGAGCCGGATACATCCATCAGGCAAAACATCACTGCCCTAGATCGAGGTTTTGGTTGTCGAATCAGCAGGTTATATTTCAGGTCGAAATCATCGAGGAAAGGGACTCGATTGATACGGCTGCGAAGTTCGGCGATTTGGTTTTTAAGAGCCTCAATTTTGCGCTGGTCTCGCAGAGCAGTATCTTTGTTTTCTTCTTGGGATAGGTCTTCCTCTAAATTGCGCAGGTTTCTTCGCTTATTACTGGTCAAGGCGATGCGTCTTGCATGGGCAGCCCTGAGTGAGCGGATCACATTGAGACGACCTGGAGTTCCTTCATTACTAATTCCGGCACGTACTATTTGAAAAGACTCGTTGCCGGCCAGGCGTTGCTTGATCATATTGGGCAGCTGGAGCCCCTCAAACATAAAGTCCAGAAACTCTTCTTGTGATATCTGGAAGACAAATTCATCAACCCCTTCCCCGCTATCACTGGCACCACCACCATTTCCATCACCGCCTCGCTGACCTTGACGAGGGATACGATCACCAGCAGTAAATTGCTTGTTTCCGGGTAGAACTCGCTCTACGTGCCCACCGCTACCGTGAGAAAATAAGGGTTCGCTGATATCCCGAGTAGGGATACTGATTTGCTCTCCCTTATCCATGTCCATAATAGAGCGGCTATTCATGGCGTCGCCGACAGCTTTCTTAATGTGAGCTTTGTAGCGCCTTAAGAATCGCTGCCGATTAACCGTACTCTTTTTCTTTCCATTCAAGCGGCGGTCGATGATATAGCTCATATTTCTGCCTTTGTTCTGAATAAAGCTCACAGGCATCCATCGCCATAAATCTATTCAGAATATTTCCTGCTGAATCCACCAAACACAATTGTTGGTATCTTCACTATAGCGAGCCATTGAGGGTCCCGATGAGATGCTGTGAAATCACTCAAGTGCTCACTAAAAGTTAATGATCTAATCAGTATCCGGATTTGGCTTCCTCGTATTTTTCCAGTGACCTTAATAGAGGAAAACCTTACTACTGAGATTTTCTCACTCGTAGATACCATTCGGATAACAGTCTAACCTGCTTCTCGGTATAGCCCCGTTCAACCATACGCGCAACGAAGTCTGCATGCTTGCGTTTATCATCTGCTGAGGCCTTGGTATTAAAGGATATAACTGGCAGAAGATCTTCCGTATTGGAGAACATTTTTTTCTCGATAACGGCACGTAGTTTCTCGTAAGATCTCCAGTCGGGATTTTTTCCTTGATTGTTAGCCCTGGCGCGGAGAACAAAATTGACTATTTCATTGCGGAAATCTTTTGGATTGGAAATTCCTGCAGGTTTTTCTGTCTTTTCAAGCTCTTCATTAAGGGCGCCGCGATCCAGTATTTCACCGGTTTCGGGATCGCGATATTCCTGGTCCTGTATCCAAAAATCAGCGTAAGTGACATAGCGATCAAACAAGTTTTGGCCGTATTCAGCGTAGGATTCCAGGTAAGCTGTTTGGATTTCCTTACCGATAAATTCTACGTATCTTGGAGCTAAATATTCCTTGATAAACCCGAGGTAAGTCTCTTGCACTTCTGGTGGAAATTGCTCCTGCTCTATTTGTTGTTCCAGAACATAGAGTAGGTGGACTGGATTTGCCGCCACCTCAGTAGCATCGAAATTAAAAACTTTTGAGAGGATCTTAAAGGAGAAACGGGTGGATAGTCCGTTCATGCCTTCGTCTACCCCTGCATTATCCCTGTACTCCTGAATGGTTTTTGCTTTGGGGTCGGTATCCTTTAGGTTTTCACCATCATAGATACGCATCTTTGAATAAAGGCTGGAGTTCTCAGGGTTTTTAACTCTCGATAATACAGAGAATTGCGCCAACATCCGCAGGGTGTCTGGTGCACAGGGCGCTTTTGACAAGGAGCTATTTTCTAGCAGTTTCTGATAGATTCGTATTTCTTCCTGCACTCTTACACAGTAGGGCACCTTGACGATATAAATACGATCCAGGAAAGCCTCATTGTTGCGATTATTGCGGAAGGATTGCCATTCTGATTCATTGGAATGAGCGAGGATTGTACCGTTGAACGGAATTGACCCCAATCCCTCTGTACTGTTGTAATTTCCTTCTTGTGTTGCAGTTAGTAGGGGGTGAAGCACCTTGATAGGCGCTTTGAACATCTCGACAAACTCCATCAGTCCCTGGTTGGCCCTGCATAAACTACCAGAAAAGCTATAGGCGTCAGGGTCATTCTGGGGGAAATCCTCAAGCTTACGAATGTCGATTTTGCCAACTAGTGATGAAATATCCTGGTTATTTTCATCACCGGGCTCTGTTTTTGAGATAGCAACTTGATCGAGAATAGAAGGACGAATTTTTACGACACGGAATTTACTGATGTCCCCTTTAAATTCATGCAATCGCTTAACAGACCAGGGAGACATAATAGTGTTAACGTATCGACGTGCAATTCCGTAGTCCTCTTCAAGGATGCGGCCATCCTCAGTAGGAGAGAAAAGGCTCAAGGGAGATTCAAATACTGGCGATCCCTTAATTGCATAGATGGGCACCTGCTCCATCAAGGCTTTTAGCCGCTCTGCAAGGGATGACTTTCCGCCACCAACAGGACCTAGCAAGTACAGGATTTGCTTCTTCTCTTCCAGACCCTGTGCGGCATGTCGGAAGAAAGAGACAATTTGCTCTATGGCTTCCTCCATACCATAGAATTCACTGAAGGCCTTGTATCGCTTAATAACCTTATTACAGAAAATACGTGACAGGCGCGGGTCCCGTGAGGTGTCTACCAGTTCGGCCTCGCCAATGGCCATCAGCATCCTCTCAGCTGGTGACGCATAGGCACTGCGGTCTGTCTTACACAGCTCCAGGTATTCCTGAATACTGAGTTCCTCGTCCTGGATAGATTCGTATCTTTCCAAGTAGTGATTGAAAATTGTCATGGTGTCTACCTCCCTGTAGCCTACTGGAATTAGCTCAGTTTCCTGCTTTGGTTAGGATGTCGTACGCCCTTGGCTTCTCTTGCCCAAATGGGACGAGCGATGCATGAGCTGTAAAGTCCAGATCGTGTTTGGGATACGCTTGGCGTGAAGCACTATCGTTATTGCCGCTGTGAACCTTGTTCTTTGCTGGAGTAAGTATTGAATGCCCCCCAGCTTTTCCAGCATAGCTTTCCCTTTGAATGAGACAGTGGAATGTCACTTATATAGGTTGAATTGGGCGGCTGTTTTACGCTTTACTACAGCCCATATTGGGTAGTAGAAAAATATTGAGGAATGGAAATGTCGATTTTGGTGACTGGAGGTGCTGGATATATTGGCAGTCATACCTGCATAGAGTTGCTTGCTGCCGACTTTGAGCCTGTAGTTGTGGATAACCTATCGAACAGCAGTGAGGAAGCCCTACGGAGGGTTGAATTAATTACTGGCAAAGATATTCCTTTTCACAATCTGGATATTAGTGATAAGGAAGGTTTACGCAAAGTATTCTCTGATCATAAGATTGACGCTGTAATTCACTTTGCGGGGTTAAAAGCAGTTGGTGAATCTGTTGCGCAGCCACTGCGCTATTACCAGAATAATGTAGCTGGGACCTTGACCTTATGCGAGGTGATGGAGGAGTTTGGGGTTCACCGCCTGATCTTCAGTTCGTCGGCAACGGTTTATGGTGATCCTGAAACAGTACCAATTAAAGAAGATTTCCCTACTGGCGCAACCAACCCCTATGGCTCAAGTAAGTTGATTGTGGAAAACATGTTGCGAGACCTTTGTGCTGCACCGAACAGCCAGTGGAAAGTGAGCTTGTTGCGTTACTTCAATCCGATTGGAGCCCATGAAAGTGGGACTATTGGTGAAGATCCCAGTGGTATCCCCAATAACTTACTACCCTATGTTTCCCAAGTGGCAGTAGGTAGATTGGAGCAGTTGCAGGTTTTTGGTGGTGATTATGATACCGTCGATGGTACTGGAGTTCGAGATTATATACATGTAGTTGATCTGGCTCGCGGACACTTGGCGGCGCTGAATTTAATTTGTAGAGAAGATATTTCTGAGGGTTGTTATACCCATAATTTGGGGACGGGACAGGGCAGTTCTGTTTTACAAGTCGTACGTGCTTTCGAGAGTGTCAGTGGGAAGGAAATCCCCTATAACATTGCTCCACGGAGACCCGGAGATATTGCAGAGTGCTATGCAGATCCAGACCTGGCTGAAACAGAGTTGGGGTGGAAAGCTGAGTATGATTTAGTGCGTATGGTGAAAGATACTTGGCGTTGGCAGTATAAAAATCCTAAAGGGTACAGTGCAGATTAGGCAAAATTAAGTCAAGGAGATTTGATCCTATTTTTGCCCACAGATGATTAGGTTTTTCTATCAATCTAATAATACTCATTGCTTGCGTAGCTCCTTGCAGATGTTGCAAGCGGTGAGTTCTTTTCATGTTCTAAATAAAATTATGTCAACAGTACTTGGTTTAAGGGGCCATTAAGCTACTGATAAATACAATCCTGTTGATTGACTGGAACGCTTCTGATTAGCTAAGAATAAGAATTATTTGTCTGTCTGGTTGTATGTATAACTCTGTATTGATAGTTATCAATATATGGAAGCATTTATTACTTCAATTTTTATTTATTTTTCTCAATCTAAAAGGAGTTAAGATTGAAATATATTCAGTTTTTACTGTTATTTTTAACTGGTTTTTCAGCTTTAGCTGAAGATATATCTGGGGTGGATATCGCGATTGAGAAGCAGGGCGATAAGCTCTGGAAGCTTACCTATCAAATGGATAGGCCGGCAAGCCGGATTAGCTTTGTACGTAACCCGGATGCCTCTCGTATAAAACACTGGAAGTCTGTGTCACCAGAATTTGAATTAGTTTCTATGGATGGTGAAGAGTTTATGGTTAGAAAAGATAGAAGTTCATTCGAACACATTGAAATTTATTTGACGCCTAGCTATATATCTCTTCCCAAAGACTATGCACCTTTCTCCCCGTATTCAGATGGTGGAAGCCTGATATACACAGGCCGCTTTTTTGCTTGTATTGACAACTGTGATGATAAAGTAAAAGCCTGGCGAATAACTATGCAAGTTCCCCCAGGTGAGCATATGATCATTAACGGGAAGATAAATGTTGGGACCGCCAGCTGGATTGATCGTGATAATGGAATGAATATCTATGTTGGAACTCAAGAACCTATAAATACAGCTAGTGTTGTAGCTGTTATTGATAACGGTTTGCCGGAAAAATTGAGATTGTCTTTAGAGTCAGATATTCCCAGGTTAATGAGTTATTTTGAGCAAAGGCTTGGGGCACTAAGTGGAACAAAGCCGGCCTTGTATGCATCATATGCGAATGTCGACGATAACTCTTGGCAGGGGGGACCTTGCCACATCAGGTTTTTATGCATTGGAATATGAATGAACTTGATGGGAAATTTTCCGACCCTAACTTTATTAATGAAACCATTTGGTTTTTTGCTCATGAGGTCGCACATTTATACCAGCAGGGTAGTGAAACAGGATTGTATGGTGATGCAAATGAAACGTGGTTACATGAAGGGAATGCGGATTGGTTAGCCGCGCTGGCTTTATTAGATTTGTATCCCGAGTCATCAAAATATGTCTCTAATAAAATTAAGGCTTTTAAGGAAAGTTGCACAAAAGGTGTAAAAGAGATTCCTTTGGTTGAGGCTGCTAACAGGGGCAGGTTTGATCTGTATTATAGCTGTGGTCTGCTCATACATCGAGCAATTGACCTGTTTCTGCAAGGTGAAAATACTGATCCTTCAAATATTTTTTCAATGTGGAGCAGTTTTCGTCAAGAGGTCGAGGGCGGCGGAGAAAAAGGCGCTGATACTTTCTTGGTGCTTCTCAGCCAGAGGGAAGGAGCAGCGGAACTTGTTAATTCTATTGAGCTTTTACTTGATGGGAAACCGTCGAGTGTAGGAGTTGCTTTGGATCAATTAACTTATGGCTTATAAGGTTATTCAAGCTAGGTAAACTGACAGTTACACTCCCAGGTGATAACTGTCAGTTTATTTTTTTAGATTCGGTCGGTTTAAATTCTTCTTTTAGGCTTCAGGGCGAAGTGATTTTTATAAGCTGCAGTCTGTACAAAAAAATTCTTCATCACTTAATCGCATTGCAGTCAGGTACCCTCCCCAAACGCAACCTGTGTCTAGGGCATAGATATTCTCAGTATCTGCGCGGCCTTCCAGGGCAGCCCAATGCCCAAAAATAACCTTGTCATTTCTGGTTTTTCGATTGGGAAAGCTAAACCATGGCTGGTATTCACCGTGAGAGGCCTGGACCCCCTTTTTATTGATTAGATCCAGAGTGCCATCAGCCTTACAAAATCGCATTCTTGTGAAGTAATTGGTAATGGACCGCAGGCGTTCGATGCCGATCAAATGATCATCCCAACAGTGTGGCTCATTACCGTACATGCCATAAAAATATGCCTTTGCCATAGCTTCGTCGGCGAGGGCCTTATGCACTTCAGTGGCGAGCTTTTGCGCTTTAGTAACGCTCCAAATGGGGGGGATACCCGCATGCACCATGGTGTACCCCTTCTTATGTACTAGAAGGGGTAGGCTTTGTAGCCACTCCAGTAACTTATCAGAATCTTTTGCTTTTAAAACCTTGGCAAGGTCGTGCTCTTTTTCAGACAGAGATTTAGCGCCATGGGCGATCGCCAGTAAATGGAGATCATGGTTGCCCAACACTGCTGTAACCTGCTGGCGGTGCTGATAGAGATAGCGAAGGGTGCTCAGGCTATCCTCACCCCGGTGAACCAAGTCTCCGGCAAGCCAGAGTTTGTCACGGTCAGCACTAAAATTGATTTTCTTAAGAAGGCTTTGAAAAGCTGCAAAGCATCCTTGAATATCTCCGATGGCGTAAGTTGCCAAGGTTCCCCCCAATAATGTGAAAAATAATTATTGTTGTTGCAAGTTTGTACAGTAGTCGGCCAGCTTAACAAAGTCCTCGACGCTTAAGGTTTCTGCTCGGCGGCCGGCATCAATGGGTAGCAGCTCGGGGTCGAGATCCGGGAATAGGGGTTTTAAAGCATTGCGCAGGGTCTTACGGCGCTGCTGGAAGGCTATATTGACGATTCTTTCCAATAATCCTTCATCTTTTGCGGTAAATGGCAGAGTGCTGTGGGGAACCAATCTCACGATGGCAGAATCCACCTTAGGGGCGGGCCGGAAAGACTGCGGGGGTACAGGGAACAGGCCCTGTACGCGACAGTAATATTGAACCATCACGCTAAGTCGCCCATAAGATTTAGTCGAAGGCGTAGCGCTGAGCCGATCTACCACCTCTTTCTGCAGCATAAAATGCATATCCTGGACTTGCCCGCGAAAACTGAGCAGATGGAACAGTAACGGTGTGGATATGTTATATGGAAGGTTACCGACAATGCGTAGCTGCTTATCTCCAGCAAAGGTGCCAAAGTCAAATTTTAATGCGTCCTTTTCAATGATGCTAAATTCCGGGTATTCCCTGAATTTAAATTCCAGCATCGGAATCAGGTCGCGATCCAGTTCGACAGCGGTTAGAGATGGGCAGCGTTTTAATAGTAATTCTGTAATTGCCCCTTGACCCGGGCCAATTTCCACTAGCGTATCTGATTCTTTAGGGCCTACCGCACGAACAATGCGCTCGATAATATTTTCATCGACGAGAAAGTTTTGTCCAAAGCGTTTGCGGGCTTTGTGTTGAAAGAAGTTATCCATTGATATATCTGTAACCTGGATGATTAATTTTGCGGTTAAGCCTTGGGGTGCTAGTGAGCATTTCAGTTGGATACCCTTTAGGGCCTTTCACTGCGCTCACGTGGTGAGGGCATGGTTCACTCTTTCTCCAAGCAAGTTTTAGGCACTGCGCAATTTAGCTATCGCCACAGCCTGAGACAGTGCGGTTTTGAGGCTGCCGCAGTCTGCAATGCCTGTGCCCGCGATATTGAGAGCTGTGCCGTGGTCTACTGAAGTGCGGATAAAGGGTAGCCCCAAAGTGATATTGACGGCGTGGCCAAAACCCTTGAATTTTAACACTGGAAGCCCCTGATCGTGATACATAGCTAAAACGGCGTCACATTCCGACAAATGCGGCGGGGTAAAAAGAGTGTCTGCGGGAAGTGGACCTTTCAGTGATATACCTTGGTGGCGCAAGTGTTCAAGTGTGGGTTCAATTATTTCTACTTCCTCATGGCCTAAGTGTCCCCCTTCTCCAGCATGGGGGTTGAGGCCGCAAACGCTAATACGAGGATTGGAGATGCAGAAATGTTCCCGCAAACTGGCGTCGAGGATGGTAATAATCTGCTCTAGAAGCGGGGGGTGATAGCAGCGCTCACCTCTTTGAGGGGCAGGTGAGTTGTCACCAGAGCAACTCGAAGGTCCTCTGCTGCTAGCATCATAACGACACGCTCAACACCGGCTTTTTCAGCAAAGAACTCTGTATGGCCGCTAAATGGAGTGCCGGCATCATTGATAATGCCTTTGTGTACGGGCCCTGTAACCACGGCATCAAACTGGCCGGCCAGGCAACCCTCTGCCGCAACTGAAAGAGTTTCCAATACATAGGGTGCATTGACTGCATTCAGTAGGCCGGGTTTAGCAGGCTCGGCTATGGAGACCGGTAGTATGTAGAGAGCACCGGCAGGTGTTCCCTCTGTGCCTGCTTTGGACAGAGGAAGGAGCTGAAGAGGCAACCCCAATGCCGCAGCGGTATCTGTCAGTAGCTGGGGATCAGCAATTGCGACAATCTGTGCAGGAGAACTCTCTTGTGCAATCTTCACGGCGAGCTCAGGGCCAATACCTGCAGGTTCTCCGGGGGTGAAGGCAATTTTAGGAGCCATTGCTATATAACTTTCCTGTAGCTACAAAAAAAAACCGGGCACAGGGCCCGGTCTTTACCGCTGAAAAAGCGGCTTACTATTGGTTTCCTGAGTCCTCGGTGGTCTCAGAGTCCGGCAATTTGATCTCAACGTACGCCTGGTCGCGAATCTCACGACGCCAGTTTTGTAGTTCCTCTTCATAGCGGCGGTTGCGCAGCAAGTTGGCTGCCTGATTGCGGATATATTTGTCGGTCATATCCTGCTTGCGCCGATCTTCAACCTGCAGGATATGCCAGCCGAACTGGCTGCGGAAAGGCAGGCTAATGCTGCCAATCTCAGTTGCATCCATAGCCTGGGTAAACTCTGGCACAAACTGTCCGGGCATAGACCAGCCAAGATCGCCACCGGATAGCATAGAACCTATATCCTCTGAGTTCTCGCGCGCGAGCTCGCTAAAGTTATCGCTGGCCATGGCCTCTTCACGGAGCTCAATCAGCTTATTGTAAGCCTGGTCATCGGTAAGAATAGCGGATGGCTTAAGCAGGATATGGCGAACTTTTGTCTGTTCCACCAACTGCTCGCTGGCGCCTTTCTGCGCGTGAATCTTTAATAGGTGAAAGCCGGCATCACTGCGGAAAGGCTCGGTAACATCACCGGCTTTTAAGTCGGTGAGGGCATCGGCAAAAAGAGTGGGAAGCTCGACGGTCTTGCGCCAACCCAGGTCGCCACCGGAGAGGGCATTCTGGCCGGCAGAGTTTGCGATTGCCAGGCGGCGGAAGTCAGCGCCGTCTTTGGCCTGTTGGGCTAGGTCTTCAGCCTTCTCCCGTGCCTGGGTAACTTCGCTGGTGGGAGCGCTGGAACTCACGGGGATCAGGATATGGCCCAGTTCAAATTGAGGGGACTTCCAAAACTCCCCCTCCTTGGAGCGCAGGAAGTTATCGATATCCTGGTCAGTAATCTGGATCCGGCGGTTAACGCTGCCTTGCTCAACCCGGCGAATCATCAGCTCTTGGCGAATTTGCTGACGAAAGCTCTTCATGCTCATACCGTCAGCGAGCAGGCGTTGGCGGAACTCTTCGGGGCTGACTCCGGCATTTTGTTGGACACGGGCGATAGCTTGGTCCAGCTCCGATTCAGAAACGGTGACACCTGCGCGAGAGGCCATTTGCAGTTGCAAACGCTCGATAATGAGTTGTTCGAGAACCTGGCGGCGCAAAACATCCACTGGAGGAGCCTGCACCTGTTGTGCTTGGATTTGGCTTGCGATGGTATTCATGCGCTGGGCCAGTTCACTGGCCATCACAACATCGTCATCAACAACAGCAACTACCCGGTCAAGGTTTCTGACTTGTGCGGTGGCAGTGGCGGCGATCAGAGCGCCAGCTGCCAGTACGGGTGCCAGGCCCAGCTTCGGTATGAATTTCTTAATTATTCTCATCACTGTTTCAGCTCTTCTCTCTGATCAAAGTTGGCAATCCCCTGGGTCAGCATTTCTGTCACGGTTGAACCAAAGCCTGCTAGCCCTTTGAGTTCGACTTCAAGATAGATACCTTCGTCATACTCAAGGTCTTCAGCAGATACAACCCCTGCGAGATCATTGTCCAGCGTGCGTCGCCACACCAGTCGGGTACGGTAGCAGCAGTCGTCATATTCGATTCCTGCCAGGTATTCCAGTTCCCGATTCAAAGTAAGATCATAGCTGGCACCAGCCATGAGTGAGGTATGAGTACCAAGTGGGAGGACAGTTGAGGCGTTTAGTTGGCTCACGGTTTCATCTTCATCTTCGTCCTCATCATCGTCATCCGTTGCGTCCGGGCGCTCGTAGTAATAGCTTAAGTTAAAGATGCGGTAATCGTCGTCAAGATAGCGCAGGCTGAAATTACCGCGATTAATATTGTGCTCACTATCTTCATAGACCAGCTCAGTCCCCAAACGGAGGGATTCGAAAGGGCGACTTTCGATTCGTGCAGCCAGCTCTGACCGTTGGGTATCCTCAATGTAAGAGTCACGGCCAATTTGTCGGTCACTGGAGTAATAGACTTGCCCGACACTGGCTGAGAAGAGGTCCCGACCACTAACGGGATCGATATAGCGGGTTGTCAGGCCAAGGGCAATTCTGTCCGCATCGTCGATTCGGTCATTACCGGTAAACCGGCTATCGCGGAACAATTGGTCGTAACTGAAAGTGTAAAGTGATGTGTCGTATAACAAGTTGTTACTATTTGGGTCGATATCCTCGGCATCATCACTGATATTAAAGAAATCACTCTGATCGGCATTGCTACTAATCAGGGTAAACAACCGTGGCTCCAGCGTCTGGATAAAGTCGCGGTTAAATAGGTGGCTATCGCGCTCAAAGTAGAGCCCAGTATCCAGAATAAACTGGGCAGCAGCCGCATCGGGGGTGTCGTCGGCATCCTCAGGTAGAAACAGGTCACTCACACTGTAAGCGAGGTAGCGACCAGCAACTCCCGGCTTGAAATATCCCCAGAGCCACTCTTTATCCCAGTAGAATTCATAGTCGAGGCGCAGCCGATCTGCAGTGATAAAGTCTCGTGTTTGAGTCGTGACACTGTCGGGGTCATCGGTGTCTTCAATAAACCTTATGGTTTGTGTGTCACTGTGATCCCAGCTGGTGACTTCGTTCTGCATAGTCAACAGCCAGTCATCCCAGCGGTAATCGCCGTCTATATCAAAACGGGGGTATTGGGCAAATGTATCGAAGGCGTCATTTTCCAGTACCTGATAGTCTTGGGTACGTAGCGTTGCTTGCCAGTGCTCGCTGCGCAGTTGCCCCTGAACTTTCTGGCTAACTCGGGTTTCTGCATTGATATCGAGGTTGGCCGTGCTTAAATCACGGAAATAGTCTGGGTCGCTGACCTTGGTGTAGTCGATATCGGTACGCCAGACGCTACCGCTGTAGCCCCCTTGCTGCTCCAAACTGATCAGCCAGCGGTCATCACCTTTGTAGGGGAGAACCAGGTCCTCAGGGAAGCCCTCATCAATCAGGTCCTGGGCAAGGTTATTATTGCCGCCATCGTCGTCGGGGAGATCGGCAAGACGGATTTCTGTACTAAACATTTCTGCCAGGTGCCTGAACTCAACCTCTAGCCCGGCTCCGCGATATTGGATGTAACGCGGGGAAATGGTGGCGTCCATCTGCGGGGCAATATTCCAGTAGTAGGGAATGGAGAGGTCCCAGCCATTCTTATCGCTGTTGCTGAGTGTGGGAAACAGGAAGCCGGACATGCGCGCATCGCCTACAGGAAAGCGGAAATACGGCAGGTATAAGACAGGAACGTCCAGAATCTCCAGGCGCACATCCCGTGCAGTCCCCTGGCTTTCTACTTCATCAATATTGATCTCGCGGCCCGTAAGTTGCCAGAATTCACGCCCGGGCTCACAGCGGGTATATGTGCCCTCTGTCAGGGTTAGCTCACCACTGGTTTGACGTGCAGCTAGCTCGGCGTCCCCATGAATAAAAGCATCGTGTACCACATAGGTAGCATCCTCAATAGAGGCCGCTTCGCTTTCGGTATGGACTTCAGCGGAGGAGCCGCGGATCAGTAAACCTGGCTCCCGAAGCTCAACCGCACCATCTAAAGTAGCGATATTTTCCGGGCGATTCAGTTTGACCTGGTCGGCGAAGAGCTGTCGGTAACCTTGGGTAATATGTACATTCCCGCTCAGCTCGGCTGAACCATCTTCCAGCCACTGGGATTTCTCAGCAGTGGCTCTGAGCGGGGCCTCCCCAGGGGGCAGGTCAGAACCGGGATAGTTGCGCGGAGGGGCCACAAAGGCGCCAGAGCACACCGCAGGTAAATTGGCTAGCTCCTCCGGGGTTAGCTCAGAGCGGGGCAACCAGTCCAAGTACAAATAGGGGTTGTAGTCGGGATCAGGATACGGTTCGCCCTGATTGGCTTGCGCCCACAAGGGCTGAGCAGCGATCAGGCCGAGAGCGATGGAGCGGGCTTGGGAGTTATTAGCAATCGCCAGAGCGAGGCGACGCCACCGGGAGACTTCAAGCATCAAACGATATGTTCCAGCTATCTTTTAGTGTTTCTTTATCGATGGATACGTGCGACAGCTTTCGAGCCGGGGCGCGCAAAATCATCGTCCGATTCTACTTGAATGTAGATGTGGTTAATAGCCGTACTGAAGTCGTAATGTTACAGCTAGAGGCTCAGCTTCGAAACGTAAATTACCTGGAACTCGTGTTCTGTTTTTAGCTGAGGCAAAGTAGGGGCTCCAATAAATAGTGATGGCGTCTCTGGACGCAGAGAGGCTCGGGGTTAAAATGCAGCTAGAAACAGTTGGAATATAAGATGAGCCTAAGATCGAGCAGTGAAGTTGAGCAAGGGTGCGAGATCGACACCGATCCCAGACGCAATACCTTGTGTGAGTGGGTTGGCGTGGCCCTGGGTATGGAGGCTCCGGCTGATTTATTGAGCCTGGCGGGAGATGCTGGATTTCGCCGTTATTTTCGCACTCTAACCGAGCCGTCACTGATAGCGGTAGATACCCCTCCCCAATTGACTAACCCCGCCCGCTTTGTGGCTCTGGCTGATTACTTGCGCCGCAACGGTATCCATACGCCGATGGTGGTTGCTGCAGACACCGCAGAGGGGTACCTGCTGCTGGAAGATTTGGGGGATACCCAATTGTATAGCGTGCTCAACAGCGACAGTGTTGAGGGACTCTACGCAGAGGTAATGAGTGAACTTTTATGCCTGCAGCAAATCCCTTTTGAGGAACAATTATTCCCAACTTATAGTCGGGAACTACTTCTTAAGGAAATGCAGGTTATGCCTGAGTGGCTGGTGCGAGAGCTACTTGGCTACCAGCTTTCAGAGCGGGAAGAAAAGCTGCTGGAGCAAACCTTTGAATTGTTGCTTAACAGTGCGGAGGAGCAGCCTCACACGATTGTTCACCGGGATTACCACAGTCGCAACCTGATGATCCGCGACGGGGAAAGGCCGGGGATTGTCGATTTTCAAGACGCAGTGTGGGGGCCCGCCACCTACGATCTGGTGTCTCTGCTCAAAGATTGCTATATCCGTTGGCCCCGCGAGCGGGTAGAGCGCTGGGTGCTGGCTTACGTCGCGACTGCTGAAGCGGCGGGTGTTATGCAGCCTGTGGACCCACAACTTTATCTTCGTTGGTTCGACTGGATGGGGTTACAGCGTCATATTAAAGTGCTGGGTCTGTTCCCGCGCCTCAGTCTGCGTGATGGAAAGCAGGGATACTTGCAGCACCTGCCGCTGGTGATTCGCTATGTTTTGGAAACCGCTGAGCGCTACCCAGAGCTGGAGCCGTTTACTGATTGGTTCAGCGGCACCCTACTGCCGCAGATAGAGCCTTTGCCCTGGTACAGCGATTACCGCTGTGCCGGTGACTAGCCGAAGTAGGCCGTACGAAAACTGTACAGATTAATTTAATGAGCAAACCCAAAGAGAATTCCCCTTTGACTGCCATGGTATTGGCAGCAGGTTTTGGGCGCCGTATGCGCCCACTGACTGACCAAACTCCAAAGCCTCTGTTACCGATTGCCGGTAAGCCCCTGATTGAATATGCGATTGAGCGCTTGGCAGCTATTGGTGTGCAAAAGGTCGTGATTAACCTGGGCTACTTAGGACCCAAAATTCGTCAACAGCTTGGTTCTGGTTCCCGCTGGGGGTTGGATATTCACTACTCCGTCGAGCATGAGGAGGAGCCACTGGAAACTGCCGGCGGGATTCTCAAGGCGCTGCCACTGATCGGCGATTCATCGTTTTTGGTGGTTAATGGTGATGTCTGGTGTGACTATGACCTGTCGCAATGGATCGAGAGATCGCTGCCGGAGTCTTGCCCTGGACGCCTTTTGATGGTCCCCAATCCTCCCCATAACCCCGGTGGAGATTTTGGCATAGAGGGTGGCTTGCTGTCGGGTACAGCCAAGCCCCGCTATACCTTTGCAGGTATTAGCTGGCTGCGAGCTGAAACCCTCACCAAATACCCTAAGCGTCGCGAATGCTTCGGGCTTGGGGAAGTGTTCACCTTTAATGAGGATAAGCTACAAGCTGAACTCTATGAGGGGGACTGGTGCGATGTGGGAACCCCCGAGCGCCTGGAAAATTTAGATCGCCGACTGACTGGCGAAAGTTGAGTTACCAAAGGATATTTTGATGTCAGATTACAAGATCGCTCCCTCTATTCTCTCTGCAGATTTCGCACGTTTGGGTGAAGAAGTGGACAATGTGTTGGCAGCCGGAGCGGACTGGGTGCATTTTGATGTGATGGACAATCACTATGTGCCAAATCTCACGATTGGCCCTATGGTATGCCAGGCCCTGCGCAAACACGGTGTTGAGGCTCCGATTGATGTGCACCTGATGGTGGAGCCGGTGGATGAGATGATTCGCATGTTCGCCGATGCCGGAGCTACCTATATTACGTTCCACCCAGAAGCCTCTCGTCACCCGGACCGCTCCCTACAATTGATTCGCAGTCTCGGCTGTAAAGCGGGGCTGGTGTTCAATCCAGCCAGTGGCCTCGATGCGGCCAAGTATGTAATGGATAAGCTGGATATGATCCTACTGATGTCGGTGAACCCGGGTTTTGGTGGGCAGAAGTTTATCCCCAATACCCTGACCAAGTTAAAAGAAGCTCGCAAGTTGATTGATGAGTCTGGGTTTGATATTCGCCTTGAGATCGACGGCGGTGTGAATCGCGACAATATTGCCGAAATTGCTGCAGCTGGAGCAGATACCTTTGTCGCTGGGTCTGCCATATTCAATACCCCGGACTACGCTGAAGTGATTGCAGCCATGCGTAAAAGTTTGGCTTAATTTACAAAACTGGCGGGCAATCTCTTGCCCGCCATAGACGGGATTTGTTAACTTGTGCGCCTGCACTGAGGGAATTTCCGTGAACCACTCTTTCTCCCTGACAAACAGTTGGCGATGGCGCCACTGACCTGCTGAGGCCCAATCGAGTTTGGCGATTGAGGCACCTTTCCCGTGGGCGCTGCTTATACTCTGGCGCCAATCATAAAAGAATGAAAAATTGATCGGAGTCTCCATGACCCCTACTGAATACGCTCAACTTGCGTCTGAGGGTTATAACCGTATCCCCCTGGTAAGGCGCGTACTGGCGGATATTGAAACGCCACTGTCCACCTATTTGAAACTGGCCGGAGGCCGTTACAGCTATTTGCTGGAATCGGTCCAGGGCGGGGAGAAGTGGGGACGCTATTCCATTATTGGTTTACCTGCGCGGACTCTGCTCAGGGTTAAGGGCACTGACATCACCGTGGAAACTGATGGTGAGGTTGTAGAGAGCTACAGCGTCGCCGACCCTCTGGAGTTTGTTGAGCAGTTTCAGCAGCGCTATCAGGTGCCTGAATTAGCGGATCTGCCTCGTTTTAACGGCGGGTTGGTGGGCTATTTTGGCTATGACTGCGTGCGCTATATCGAACCGCGTCTGGCCGCCAGTACTCCGCCGGATACCCTGGGTAATCCGGACATCCTGTTGATGGTCAGCGATGAATTGGTGGTTTTTGACAATCTTGCCGGTGCGGTAATTCTGATTGTCCACGCAAATACAGCTGAAGAAGCAGCCTATGAAAAAGCCCAGCAGCGCCTGGACCAATTGGTTGGCCAGTTAGCACAACCGCTGCCGGATACTGTGCCCCTCGATTTGCATGGGCGCGGCATTGATGAGAGCGAATTCCAATCCCACTTTGGCGAGGATAACTTTAAGCGCGCAGTAGACCGGGTTAAAGAGTACGTGCTTGCCGGTGATGTGATGCAGGTGGTGCCCTCCCAGCGCCTGTCTGCGCCTTTCAATGCGCCGCCACTCAATTTTTACCGTGCTTTACGCAGTTTGAACCCTTCGCCGTATATGTATTTCCTCGATCTGGGTGATCACCATGTGGTGGGCTCCAGCCCAGAAATTTTGGTGCATTTAGAAGAGGGGGAAATGACTGTGCGACCTCTGGCGGGAACCCGCCATCGGGGAGCCACTGAGGAGGAGGATCTTGCCCTGGAGGAAGAGCTGTTGGCAGATCCCAAAGAACTCGCCGAACATCTGATGCTGATTGACCTGGGGCGCAATGATATCGGCAGGGTGGCTGATACTGGCAGTGTCAAAGTCACCGACCAAATGTTTGTCGAGCGCTATTCCCACGTGATGCATATCACCTCCAATGTTGTCGGCCGGTTAAAGTCGGGCCTCAGCGCCATGGATGCTCTGCGCGCGGCACTGCCGGCCGGTACCCTGTCGGGCGCCCCCAAGATTCGCGCTATGGAAATTATCGATGAGCTGGAGCCAGAAAAGCGTGGCATTTACGGTGGGGCGGTCGGCTACCTGGCTTGGAATGGCAATATGGATACCGCTATCGCCATTCGTACTGCAGTTATCAAGGGTGGCCGACTATATGTGCAGGCGGGGGCTGGCCTGGTGGCCGACTCAGATCCACAGTCAGAGTGGAATGAAACAATGAATAAGGCCCGAGCGCTTTTCCGCGCTGCCGGTATGGCGCTGGCCAAGAGTAGTGACCCTTTAAAGATCGAGCAAGATGAGCGAAGTTAGTATTTCTCAAAAGTTGACCCTGGCTGAACGCTGCGAGCGAGTCGTCGCAGCGCCGTTATTTAACCAAATCATTATCGGAATGATTCTACTCAATGCTGTCGCTGTTGGGTTGGAGACTTCCACTTGGGTGACGGAGCGCTTTGGTACGCTGCTGGGCGCTATTAATCAACTGATTCTCGCCTCATTTGTTATTGAGGCGCTGGTTAAAATTTTTGCCCATGGGGCCCGTCCCTGGCGTTACTTTGCCAGTGGTTGGAATTGCTTTGATTTTACTATTATTGCACTGAGTTTGATCCCTGCTACAGGGCCGCTAGCTACCCTGGCGCGTTTGGTGCGGGTATTAAGGGTTTTGCGGCTGGTGTCTGCATTCCCGGAACTCCGCACACTGGTGGACACGCTTTTGCGCAGTTTGCCAAGCATGATGCACATTGCTTTGTTGATGAGCATCATTTTCTATATCTATGGTGTAGCGGGTTATTTCCTATTTCACGATATTGATCCAACTCACTGGCGCACTTTACCCATCGCATTTTTGAGTTTATTCCGCATAGTCACCTTTGAGGACTGGACGGATATTATGTATACAGCGATGGATTCGATGCCTTGGGCCTGGCTTTACTTCGTCAGCTTTGTGGTCATGGGGGCGTTCGTAATGATTAACCTCTTTATCGGTGTAGTCTTGAATAACCTGGAAGAGGCCAAATTGCGACGAATGGATGAAATGTGTCTGCCTCCAAGCCAGACCGAAATCCTGCGCGAACTCCGCGCAACCCAGGCCTCTCTCGCACGCCTGCAAAAAAGAATGGAAGAATCCACTTATCAACCAGAGGCTAAGGGGGCCGCACAATGATTTTAATGATCGATAACTACGACTCCTTTACCTGGAATGTAGTGCAGTACCTGGAAGAGCTGGGTGCAAAAGTGGTGGTAAAACGCAACGACGAAATTACCCTGGAAGAAATCGAGGCAATGGCGCCAGAGAAAATTGTGATTTCGCCGGGTCCCTGTACCCCCAATGAGGCGGGTATTTCTCTCGATACCATTCGCCGCTTTGCCGGCAGTATCCCTATTTTGGGTATTTGTCTGGGGCACCAGAGTATTGGGCAGGTCTTCGGTGGCAGGGTAGTTCGTGCCCGGCAGGTTATGCACGGCAAAACATCTCCTATAGTGCACAACAATTTGGGGGTGTTCCACGGTTTGTCCAACCCATTTGAGGCGACTCGCTATCACTCACTGGTAGTGGAGAAAAGCAGTTTACCGGAATGCCTGGAGATCACTGCCTGGACTGAGACAGAGGATGGTGAAATTGACGAGATCATGGGCGTGAAGCACCGGGAATTAGCAGTAGAAGGGGTGCAATTTCATCCTGAGTCAATTCTCACCATGCACGGTCACGATATGTTGAGAAACTTTATCGAGTCTTGAGGGCCGGAAGAACAAGTGCGCGGCGGGCAGGTCCCGCCAGAATCAATAACCAGAGTGGGGCAAAGGGGGAAAAATGAATATTCAACAGGCCATTGCCAAACTGGTGGATGGCGAACACCTTACTCGTGAAGAAATGCGCGAAACCGTGGGCCAGATTATGCGTGGCGAAGCGCTGGAGTCACAGATAGGCGCACTCCTTATAGCACTGCGTATACGCGGTGAGACAGTCGATGAAATTGTCGGCGCAGTGGAAACCATGCGTGAGCTGGCGGTAAAGGTTGAGCTCGACCTGGAAAACACAGTTGATATTGTCGGCACCGGTGGCGATGGCGCCAATCTATTTAACGTGTCCAGTGCGAGCAGCTTTGTTGCAGCTGCTGCCGGAGCTAAGGTAGCCAAGCATGGCAATCGCTCGGTGTCGTCCAGTAGTGGTTCTGCGGACCTGCTTGAGCACGCCGGCGTATTTTTGGAATTGAGTCCCTCGCAGATGGCGCGTTGCGTAGAGACTATCGGTATTGGCTTTATGTTTGCGCCCAGCTTTCACAATGCAATGCGCCACGTTGGCCCATCGCGAAAGGCATTGGGACTGCGTACCATCTTCAATCTACTCGGGCCGATGACAAATCCGGCGGGGGTAAAGCGCAAAGTAATCGGTGTGTATGACAAGCGCTACTGTCGCCTGTTGGCTGAGGTTCTGCAAAAGCTCGGTTCAGAGCATGTGCTGGTTTTACATAGTGATGATGGGCTCGATGAAGCCAGTATTGCTGCGGATACCTTTGCTGTGGAATTAAAGGATGGTGCCTTGCAGGAATATACCCTCAAGCCTGAAGACTTTGGCTTGCTGCGCCGTGACCTCTCTGATCTTAGTGTTTCTGGTTCCGAGGACTCCCTGGCCCTGATTCGCAATGCGCTGGGTAAGCGCAATACTGAGGCGGGGCAAAAAGCCGCGGATATTATTGCGCTTAACGCAGGCCTGGCAATTTATGTCAGCGGCGTTGCGCACTCTGCAGAGCAAGGTGTCGCTATGGCACAAGATGCTATCGACAGCGGTCTCGCCGGAGGGAAAATTAACGATCTTGCCGCGTTTACCAGTGCGTTTCGCCCAGAGGAAATTCAATCGTGAGTACACCGACCATTTTAAAAACAATTGTCGAGCGCAAGTGGCAGGAGGTTGCTGAGCGGAAGGCTGAGTGCTCCACCGACGAAGTTCGCCTTCGCGCCAGGGATCAGGAACCGGTGAGAGGCTTTGTCGATGCAGTGGATCGCAAGATTTCCACTGGTGAGGCTGCAGTAATTGCCGAAATTAAAAAAGCCTCTCCCAGTAAAGGCGTGATTCGCGAGGATTTCCTTCCTGCAGAAATTGCTACCAGCTATGAAAAAGGTGGCGCGGCTTGTCTGTCAGTACTAACCGATGTCGACTTTTTTCAGGGTGCAGATAATTACTTGCAGCAGGCCCGAGATGCCGTACGCCTACCGGTGCTGCGCAAGGACTTTACCGTTGATCCCTACCAAATCTATGAAGCTCGCGCGATTGGGGCCGACTGTATTTTGCTGATTGCAGCCTGCCTGGAAGATCCACAGATGGCGGATCTCAACGGGCTCGCTTTGGAGTTGGGTTTGGATGTCTTGGTGGAAGTGCATAACCACAAGGAGTTGGAGAGGGCCCTGGCATTACCTAACCGCTTAATCGGCATCAATAATCGCAATCTGCACACTTTCGATGTGCAGCTGGAAAATACCTTTAAGTTACTGGACTTGATCCCCGACGACCGTCTTGTGGTCACGGAAAGTGGTATTCATACCACAGATGATGTTGCGGCGATGCGTGGTCATAACGTCAATGCTTTCCTGGTGGGAGAGGCCTTTATGCGGGAGGAGGAGCCGGGCAGAAAATTGATGGAAATGTTTAACTGACCGCTTACTCCAGTAGTAGAAATAAAAAAGGGCGATGTAAAAATCGCCCTTTTTTTATGCGGTGTATTTATTCGGTTACTAGCGGGTACCGTACACCACCATGGTTTTACCTTTAACGGAAACCAGGCCCTGTTCTTCCAGGGTTTTTAATACGCGGCCCACCATTTCCCGGGAGCAGCCGACGATACGGCCAATTTCCTGGCGGGTGATTTTTATTTGCATGCCCTCGGGGTGAGTCATTGCATCCGGCTCATTGCAGAGGTCGAGCAGGGTGCGAGCGACACGCCCGGTGACATCCAGGAAGGCGAGATCACCAACTTTGCGTGTGGTGTTGCGCAGGCGGCCTGCCATTTGGGTGGCCAGGGCAAAAAGAAACTCTGGGTGCTGGCGAGTGAGTTCCTGGAACTTGGTGTAGGAGATTTCTGCCACCTCACACTCGGTTTTGGTGCGGACCCAGGCACTGCGGGTGTCCTGATCGAACAGGCCCATCTCACCGAAAAAGTCTCCGTCGTTGAGGTAGGCAACGATCATCTCGCGGCCTTCATCGTCCTCAATCAGAACTGTAACGGAACCGCGCATAATGAAATAAAGGGATTCACAGCGGTCGCCAGCATAGATAATTGTGCTCTTGGCCGGGTAGCGACGCCGGTGGCAGTGGGCCAGAAAGTCTTCAATATTGCCGATAGTCATGGGGTCTTCGATAGCAACCGTCACGGATTTATTCCTCATTTTTTGTCTTGTGCTCTATCCCGGCTTTAGCAGCTGAGCACTATTGAATTATCGCGCGAAAACAAAATCCCCAACAGGGGCTGACCGCGGCAAAGTTCCGCAGTGTGACCTGTGACACTATGGCACTGGGTCGCTTGGACTTCATAAACCACGATGCGTTCATAGAAAAAGCATTTGATCATGCGTCATTCGGCTTTCGCGCGGAGGCGTACCAGACACTATACCGGAAACATACAGGTGCCGGGATAGACTTCGCCAATATGCTAAGCTTCGCCGCTGAAGTTTTAATGGGAGTGGAGTGATGCAGGGGAAAGTAACCTGGGTAAATGATTTAACCTTTGTCGGTGAAGCCGGCAGTGGTAATTCGGTAGTGATGGAAGGCGGCCGCACAAATAATGGTGTGCGCCCGATGGAAATGATTTTGCTGGGCGTCGGTGGCTGCGCGGCTTACGATGTGGTGAGTATTTTACAGAAGGCGAGACAAGACATTATTTCCTGTCATTGCGAACTGGAAGGTGTGCGCCCGGATACAACCCCATCGCCGTTTGAGCGAATTGAAATGAAGTTTGTAGTGCGCGGTCGCGGATTGAAGGAATCCCATGTTGCCCGTGCAGTGGAACTCTCCGCAGAGAAATACTGCTCAGGCTCCATCATGTTGCGCAATGCGGGCGTCGAGATTGTGCACAGCTACAGCGTTGAAGAAGCTTGAAAGGAAATTAGCAGGGAGGAAAGGGAGGAAAGGGAGGAAAGGGAGGATACTGGGCGTAACCTCCCTAAAATCCAAGTCGTTTTAGTGAGTGAAGAGTAACGGTCAGATCTTATAACTGGCTGAAGTCATTACTTTGGATACCAGAGACATCACTCCTTTTACCGGAGCGGGGAAGCGGGCACCACCGGCGGCCAGTGCGGCGTGGGCGTGCTCGTCTTCGTCAATTAACATCTGTTCCACTACCGCACGGCTTCTCTTGTCGTCGGCGGGAAGCTTTTCGAGGTGGCTCTCAAGATGTTTACACACCTGGTCTTCCGTAGCGGCCACAAAACCGAGGCTGATTCGGTCGCTGATTTTCCCGGCGGCGGCGCCGAGCCCAAAGGACATGCCATACCACAGCGGGTTGAGTAGGCTGGGGCGGCTGTCCAATTCCTTCAAGCGCTGTTCACACCAGGCCAGATGGTCGATCTCCTCATCGGCAGCGCGCTCCATTTCCCCCCGCACCTCGGGCAGCTTGGCTGTCAGGGCCTGGCCCTGGTAGAGCGCCTGGGCGCAGACTTCACCGCTATGGTTGACCCGCATAAGGCCAGCGGCGTGTTTGCGTTCGCTGTCGGTGAGGTCTGTCTCGGCTTCACCCTTCGCCGGGGATGCCCGGCCGTGGCAGGGTTCGCCGGGGCTCAGGGTGCGCAGAGCCCGATCCGCTTGAATTAACAGGCGGTCGAGTCCGCTGAGGCTGCGTTTACTCATAGTATTCTGCTCCCTGTGGGAGGCGACCGCTTATGAGCGGCCGCCGAGGCCAGCTGTTAGTCCTGCTGCTCTGCAGAAACCTTTTCTCTTTCGACAGCGCGGTAGCCGATATCTTTCCGGAAGAACACGCCGTCCCAGTAGATAGCCCGAGCTGAGTCATAGGCATTTTCCTGAGCTTTAGCGACGGTATCTCCCATTGCTGTTGCGCACAACACCCGGCCACCATTGGTGACTACGCGCTCACCATCCAGTGCGGTACCGGCGTGGAAGACCTTGGCATTGTCACTGTCTGCTTTGTCTAGGCCGCTGATGGCATCGCCTTTGCGGTAGCTGCCGGGATAGCCGTGAGCGGCAAGTACCACACCCAGGGCTGGGCGGGGGTCCCACTCAGCAGTGACAGTGTCCAGCTTCTTGTCCAGAGCAGCCATGCACAGGTCGACCAGGTCCGACTTCAGACGAATCATAATTGGCTGGGTTTCCGGATCGCCAAAGCGGCAGTTGTACTCGATAACCTTCGGAGTACCGTCGCTGTCGATCATCAGGCCGGCGTAAAGGAAACCGGTGTAGGGCGTACCCTCAGAGGCCAGGCCTTTAACGGTGGGTTCGATTACCTCTTGCATAATGCGCTGGTAAATGGTGTCAGTCACCACCGGTGCCGGGGAGTAGGCACCCATACCGCCCGTATTAGGGCCGGTATCGCCATCGCCAACGCGCTTGTGATCCTGGCTGGTGGCCATCGGCAGGATATTTTCACCATCCACCATCACGATAAAGCTCGCTTCCTCACCCTGGAGGAACTCCTCGATAACCACGCGGCAGCCGGCTTCACCAAAGGCGTTTCCAGACAGCATATCGCGTACAGCGAGCTCAGCCTGCTCTTCGGTTTCGGCAACGATTACACCCTTGCCCGCAGCCAAGCCGTCGGCTTTAACCACGATGGGCGCGCCGCGCTCGCGAATGTAGGCAACCGCCGGCTCCACTTCGGTGAAATTGCGGTAGGCAGCGGTGGGGATTTTGTGGCGCTCGAGAAAGTCCTTGGTAAAGGCTTTGGAGCCCTCCAGTTGGGAGGCGCCTTTGCTGGGGCCAAAAATAGCGAGGCCACGGGCATTAAAGAAATCGACAATACCCTCTACCAGCGGTGCTTCCGGGCCGACAATAGTTAGTTCTACGCCGTTTTCTTCGGCGAAATCTGCCAGGGCGGCGAAGTTATCCACACCGATCGCGATATTTTCCAGCTTGGGTTCGCGGGCAGTGCCGGCGTTGCCTGGGGCAACATAGACGGTGCCGACATTTGGGTTTTGCGCTGCTTTCCACGCCAGAGCGTGCTCGCGGCCACCTGATCCGATAACCAATACGTTCATTCTTAAATCCCCCTAAGTCGACCGATCCGGTCCATTGCACAGGTTATAGGTGTGCTAGTTTAACGTGGAATTGATTCTGGGGCCTGAGTCTCGCCCCTGGATTCAAATGATTTGTGCGGGCTGGGAAGTATCGATACTTCCCAGCCCGTTGATCATAGCCCGCAGCAATAAGCATTTGCGGGCGTACAATCTTAGTGGCGGAAGTGGCGCATACCGGTAAATACCATGGCCATATTGTGCTCGTCCGCTGCGGCGATCACTTCTTCATCGCGCATGGAGCCGCCGGGCTGGATGACCGCCTGGATTCCTACAGCGGCAGCATTATCGATGCCGTCGCGGAAGGGGAAGAAGGCATCGGAAGCCATAACGGATCCTGCAACGGCGAGGCCGGCGTGCTCGGCCTTGATCGCGGCGATACGCGCGGAGTTTACGCGGCTCATCTGGCCTGCGCCTACGCCCACAGTGCGACCGTCTTTGCCGTATACGATGGCATTGGATTTTACGAACTTGGCCACTTTCCAGGTAAACAGCAGATCGCGGATTTCCTCTTCAGTGGGCTGGCGCTTGGAGACCACTTTCAGGTCGGCAGCGGTGATCAGGCCGTCGTCGCGGTCCTGAACCAGCAGGCCGCCATTGACGCGCTTGTAGTCCAGCGCCGGGGTGCGCTCGCTGCTCCACTGGCCGCATACCAGCAGGCGCAGGTTCTTCTTCTCGGCAACGGCCTGTTTGACCTCTTCGGAGACTGACGGTGCGATGATGACTTCAACAAACTGTCGCTCGACGATAGCGCGGGCAGTGGCGCCATCGAGTTCCCGGTTGAAGGCGATGATACCGCCAAAGGCGGATTCGCTGTCGGTAGCGAAAGCCAGGTCGTAGGCCGTGCGAATATCTTCAGCGATCGCCACACCACAGGGGTTGGCGTGTTTAACGATCACGCAGGCGGGTTGCTCGAAGGACTTAACGCACTCCAGTGCGGCATCGGTATCGGCGATATTGTTGTAGGACAGCTCTTTGCCCTGCAGCTGGGTGGCAGTGGAAATACTGGCCTCAGCTGGGTTGGCTTCGGTATAGAAAGCGGATTTCTGGTGCGGGTTCTCACCGTAGCGTAGATCCAGTTTCTTGATAAATTGGCTGTTGTAGGTGCGCGGGAACAGCTGCTTTTCTTCGCCTTTAATGGCGCCCAGGTAATTGGCAATAGCGCCGTCGTAGCCCGCAGTGTGTTCGAAGGCTTTTACCGCCAGATCAAAGCGGCTGACGTGGCTCAGGGCACCATCGTTAGCTTTCATCTCCTCGATGATCTTGCCGTAATCGCTGGCATTGACCACGATAGTGACATCTTTGTGGTTCTTGGCGGCAGCGCGAACCATGGTAGGGCCGCCGATATCGATGTTCTCGATAGCGTCTTCGAGGGAACAGTCGGGCTTGGCAACGGTTTGAGCGAAGGGGTAGAGGTTAACCACCACCATATCGATCGGGGTGATACCGTGCTCGCCCATGATGGCATCATCGGTACCACGGCGCCCCAGAATGCCACCGTGTACTTTCGGGTGCAGAGTTTTGACACGGCCGTCCATCATTTCGGGGAAGCCGGTGTAGTCGGAAACTTCTACCACGGGAATACCCGCTTCCTTGAGCTGGCGGTGGGTTCCGCCGGTGGAAAGAATCTCAACCCCCATTGCGGAGAGCTGTTGAGCGAACTCTACAATGCCACTCTTGTCAGAGACACTAATTAGAGCGCGGCGGATGGAAACCTTGTCTGTCATTGCACTTGATCCAACTGGTTTTCGAAAAGGATGTTTAAAGGGTTTTAGCGGTTGTCCACTGTGGCAACAAAAACGCTGCCGGGAAAATAGCGAAGGGGGATGAGTTACCTCATCCCCCTTCAAAATTTCGCTCGGTGGGAAGCTTACAGCAGGCCGTAGCGCTTCAGCTTCTTGCGCAGGGTGCCACGGTTGAGACCCAGTAATTGCGCGGCGCGGGTCTGGTTGTGGCGGGTGTATTTCATCACCACTTCGAGCATGGGCGCTTCGATCTCCGACAGCACCATGTCGTAGACATCGGTTACCATCTGGCCATCCAGGTGGCGGAAGTAGTTCTCCATTGCGTGCTCGACGGCATCGCGCAGGGACTGCTGCTGTGGCTGTGCCAGTTGAGTCTGTCCCCTGGAGGATACTTCTTCATTGCCAGTATCCGGAATTAATACTTCGTTGTTCATGCCGCTTGTGCCCCTCTCGTTATTCGGCGTTCAAACCACTCGTGAACGCTGGCATGTTGTACTTCTGCACTCTCTATTTGGAAAAAGGTCTTGCGGAAGGACTCGCTATCCGCGAGCGTCTTCAAGTACCAGCCCACATGTTTGCGAGCGATACGGACCCCCATCACTTCACCGTAGAATCGGTGTAGTTCGCCCAAATGGGCGAGCAAAATATTCCTGACTTCATCCAATGTCGGTTCGGGTAGCCGCTCGCCAGTGGCGAGATAGTGGGCTATTTCCCGAAAAATCCATGGTCGTCCCTGTGCTGCACGGCCAATCATGACCGCCGATGCGCCAGTGTAATCGAGCACCTCTCGGGCTCTCTCAGCACTGCAGATGTCGCCATTGGCAAAAACCGGGATTTTTACCCTGGATACAATTTCGGCAATGGTATCGAATTCAGCCTGTCCGTGGTAGCCACAGGCGCGAGTGCGACCGTGAACCGCCAGTGCAGCGACCCCGGAATCCTCGGCCATTTTGGCTACAGTGACGCCATTGCGGGAATCCGGGCACCAGCCGGTGCGGATCTTTAGCGTCACCGGGACGGAAACAGACTGGACCACGGCTTGAAGAATATCCGCTACCAGCTTTTCATCCCGCAGCAGGGCGGAGCCCGCTGCTTTCTTACACACCTTTTTTGCCGGGCAACCCATATTAATATCGATGATTTGCGCGCCGCGACGAGCATTCTCCCGAGCGGCTTCCGCCATCATCTCAGGATCACCGCCGGCGATCTGCACCGATATGGGCGCCGCTTCGCCACCGTGATCCAGGCGCAAGCGGGACTTGCGGCTGTTCCACAGGCGAGTGTCCGAGGTCACCATCTCCGAAACCACCAATCCGGCGCCGAGTTCTCGGCACAGCTGGCGGAAGGGGCGGTCGGTGACACCGGCCATGGGCGCCAGAATTACCGGGTTGTCGATAATATAGGGGCCAATGGCAGTAGACACGGTAGCTCCATTTGGGCTGTAGGAAGGGCAATCTGTGCCCCGGCAAAACAGCCGCCTATGATAGCGGCTGGCCCGTTAATGGCAAAGCGAAAAAGCGGGCAATTTGATCGAACACTGTTCATTTAGCCTGCTGAATGCGCAGGTTTGGTTGTTTATGGCGCCAAATCCCCTTTGCTAAAAACTTGGCCGGGGTGCTTGTGTGCGCTCAGTGAGTGATGTTCAACTCGTAGTTTACCGCTTCTGCACCGGGGTCAACCACCTCAATCGCGATATGAATGGGGCTGTCCTGGGGCATTAGTTTGCGTCCGGCCAACTCCCCCTGTAGGTACTCGTTCGGGGTAAACCGGCGACTGGCCACAGCCTTGTCCTTCAGGTCGCTGAAGTTCAGCAACAGGTTGGGGAAGGGTTGTGCGTAGGGGGCGGTATTTAGCAGCACTGCATCCACTACCAGGGCGCCCTGCAGCTGCGGGTGGGTACGCACCATTAAGTTTGTGGCCTGGATCGCCCGGGTATCTTTTAGTTGAGGTAAGGTGCAGCCGAATAGTGGGCAGGCGGCAGCATAGAAGTCGCGCCAGGGTTGTTTGCGGCTGAGGCTATCGAACTGGAAGTATGCAACCTGAATCACTATGCCGAGGATCGATAGGGGAATCAATGCGCGCCATAGCCAGGGAGAGGCGGTGCGTTTCTTTTTGGGGACTCCCCACGACATCTCCACAGGCGCGGGCTGGATGGCTGAGATCAATTGCTCCCGCTGCGGCTCTTCAGCAGTGGTAGATTCGCCACCGAAGTAAGGCTCCTGGCGGCTTTCCTCAGTGGGGGGAGGTGTATCTACAGACTCGGTTGATACTGCAGGCTCATTGTTGTCCCAAGACGATTCCTCAGCGAGGGAGCTAGAAGTTTCAAACTCCGGTACTTCAGGTTGGCCGTTGTACTCGGGCGAAGGGTCAGAATCAAAATCAGGAAGTTCTTCCCAGTCCGGCTTGAGGATTTTATCCAGGTCCTCTTCGGGTTCCGCTTCCTCTTCGGTGTGAGATGCTTCCAGCTCCTGCCACTCATGGTCGCCAAAGGCGTCACCAATTAATTCCTGCGCTGCTGCACTATATTCTTTTGGTTCAGATTTGGGCGCGCTGTCAGGTGCCCCCTCATTGGTTGCACTCTCCCGACCGGCAGTTTGATCTACAGCTGGTGGAGATGGCGGGGTGGCGGGTTCGTCCTCGTCGAGCTCGATATCGTCGTGGATCAGGAAGTCATCGTCTTCCAGCAAAGCCTCCAAATCATTGCGGCTCTCGCTATCACTTTCTGAGAAAACGATATTTTCGTCTGCGCGAAACACCTGCAGGCAAGACCCACAGCGAACGGCGCCGCGGGCAGCGCGCAGTTGCTGGTCATTAATATGAAATGATGTGCTGCAATGAGGGCAGCGGGTTACCAGTTGAGACATTCGACTAGAGCGCAGTTTATTTAGCAGCCAAGTTTATCAGCCCAAAGGGGTCCCGCGTAGTGCTGGGGAGCGCATTTAGCGCACCCGCTTGCCTGTCAGTCTGACCCATCCCTCGTGTTCGCCGTCAGGATCGAACTCAATCCATTCGCTGTAAGCATTTTTCACCTGCTCTGCCTGGGAACTGAGGATGCCGGACAGACAGATTTTTCCGCCCAATTGAGTGAGCTGTATCAGTTGAGGGGCGAGTTCTACAAGGGGACCGGCGAGGATATTGGCCAACATAACATCGGCGGCTTCGCTCGGCATTTGTTCTGGCAGGTAGACCGGGAAGCGCTCGGGGTTTATGCCGTTGCGCTGGGCATTGTCGCGGCTGGCGAGCAATGCCTGGGGATCGATATCGGTGCCGAGAACTCGCTCTGCTCCCAGTAGTAGTGCGCTAATTCCCAGAATGCCCGAGCCGCAACCGAAGTCGATGGCACTCTTACCTGCGAGTTCCTGCTGCGCCAACCATTGCAGACATAGGAAAGTAGTTGGGTGCGTGCCAGTGCCGAAGGCAAGGCCCGGATCGAGCAGCAGGTTCACGGCGTCTGGCTGTGGTGGTTCACACCAGCTGGGGCAGATCCATAAATTGGGGCCGCACTGGATGGGTTTGTAGTGGGTCATCCACTCTCGCTCCCAATCCTTGTCCTCAAGTTGCTCCCAGCGGGCATTGGGCAACATTTCGCATAGGAAGGAAGCTGCTTTTGCCTCGGTAACTGAGGTATCCACTTCCGCATCGAACAACCCGGTAACCCGTGTTTGCTCCCATAGGGGCACCTCTCCGAGCCCGGGTTCAAGGATCGGTTGGTCAGCGTTGTCTTGCAGGGTGACAGATACGGCACCGGCAAAAAGCAGTGCGTCTTCGATTTTTTCCGCGTGATCACGGTCGGTGTCCACGCGGAGTTGTAGCCAGGGCATAATTATTCCGGAATTGTTATAGCGATGTTTACGGCATTGTTGCGGCCGGGCCGCACTCAGATAACGACGCTTGCCACGCCATCCATGGCAAGGTTCAGTGTCGTTTTGTTTGCCGCAATTCTCGCTAACTTTGCCCCGGCTGGCGAGCGCTTAAAGACCTAACTTCTTCTCCAGGTAGTGGATATTGACCCCACCCTTGGCAAAGTTTTCATCTCGTACCAACTCTTCCTGTAGGGGAATATTGGTTTTGATGCCGTCCACTACCAGCTCCGACAGGGCCACACGCATACGCGCCAACGCGGTTTCACGATCTTCCGCATGGGTGATCAGCTTGGCGATCATGGAATCGTAGTTGGGGGGTACCGAGTATCCGGAGTAGAGATGGGAGTCGACCCGCACACCCAGGCCGCCAGGCATATGGAAGTTGTTTACCTTGCCGGGGCTGGGGAAGAAGGTCTGTGGGTCTTCGGCATTGATACGGCACTCAAAGGCGTGACCTTTGATTACGATATCTTCCTGCTTCAGGGATAGCTTCTCACCGGCACAAACCCGAATCTGCTCCTTGATCAGGTCGACGCCGGTTACCATTTCGGTAACGGGGTGCTCCACCTGGATACGGGTGTTCATTTCGATAAAGTAGAAGCGCTCATTTTCATACAGGAATTCAAAAGTACCCGCGCCGCGATAGCCGATATCGATACAGGCTTGTACACAGGACTCATGTACCTGCTCGCGTACCTCATCGGGAATGCCCGGAGCTGGGGCTTCTTCCAAAACTTTTTGATGGCGGCGCTGCAGGGAGCAGTCGCGATCGCCCAGATGGATGGCGTTGCCCTGGCCATCGGCCATTACCTGGATCTCAACATGGCGGGGATTCTGCAGGAATTTTTCCATGTAGACGGTGCCGTCACCGAAGGCCGCCTGGGCTTCGGACTTGGTCACGGCAATCGCGTTCACCAGTTCCTCTTCCCTTTCTACTACGCGCATGCCGCGACCACCGCCACCGGCGGCAGCTTTAATAATGACCGGATAACCGATGCTGCGGCCGATCTCCATGCAGCGTTCGCTATTATCGGGCAGCGGGCCGTCAGAGCCTGGAACGGTGGGAACGCCAGCCTTTTTCATGGCGGCAATTGCAGACACCTTGTCCCCCATCAGGCGGATCACATCCGGGTCAGGGCCAATAAAGGTAAAGCCGCTCTTTTGCACCTGCTCGGCGAAGTCCGCGTTCTCTGCGAGAAAGCCATAGCCGGGGTGCACGGCTACTGCGTCGGTGATTTCCATGGCGGAGATCAGGGCCGGCACATTTAGGTAGCTCTGCGGGGATGGGTTGGGGCCGATACATACAGATTCGTCGGCCAGGCGTACATGCTTGAGATTGCGGTCTACCAAAGAGTGCACCGCCACAGTGGCGATGCCCATCTCTTTACAGGCGCGCAAAATCCGCAAGGCGATTTCGCCGCGGTTGGCGATTAGGATTTTGTCGAACATTGTGACTTACCCCACTCAGACGATGGTCACGAGGGGCTGGTCAAACTCAACCGGTTGGCCGTCTTCCAGCAGGATCGACTCAATGGTACCGGCCTTGTCGGCTTCGATCTGGTTCATCATTTTCATCGCTTCGACGATGCACACAACATCGCCAACTTTGACCTGCTGGCCCACTTTCACGAAGGCCTCGGCGCCAGGGCTGGGGGCAGCGTAATAGGTGCCTACCATCGGGGATTTTACCGCGTGTCCGCTGATAGCCGGCTTGGACTCTTTTTCAGCTGGGGCAGCAGGAGCGCTGGGCGCCGGAGCAGCGGGGGCGGCAACCGGTGCGGGAGGCGCGCTGTAAATCGGTGCAACGGGTTGGGCTGCGCTGCTGACGCCGCGACTGATGCGCACGGACTCTTCGCCTTCTTTGATTTCCAGCTCGCCGATATCCGATTCTTCGAGCAGCTCAATCAATTTTTTAATTTTGCGGATATCCATAGTTATTTACTCGCAGTTTGATTCATTGTTGTGCAGGTGTGGCATCCAGTTGGTGGATGGCTGCCTGTAAGGCCAGGGTGTAGCTGTTGGCGCCAAAGCCACAGATTACGCCGCAGGCCAGATCTGAAAGATAGGAATGGTGTCGGAAAGCTTCCCTGGCGTGGGGATTGGACAGGTGAAGCTCAATAAACGGGATGGCAACGGCTGCCAGGGCATCGCGCAAGGCGACACTGGTATGGGTGAACGCAGCGGGATTGATCACGATAAAGTCGACCCCACTGGTCGCCGCCAAGTGGATTCGTTCGAGCAGGGCTGATTCACTATTGCTCTGCAGGACTTCCAGTTCGTGGCCGGCGGCGTCGCACTGGCGCTCGGCGGCTTCATTGATATCCGCCAGGGTGGTAGACCCGTAGATGTGCGGTTCGCGACTGCCTAAAAGATTTAGGTTGGGGCCGTGAAGGAGAAGAAGTTTAGCCATAATTCGCCCTGAAGAAAGTTGCCGAAAACCCATATAAAGTGGGTTAAAATTGGCTATCTTGCGGGCAAACTCGAAATTTCGGCCTAGCTGCCCGAACTCATTAACCGAGTCTGCCGCAAAAGTGACTCCCTGTCCATGCCAGACTCGGAGTTTATCGAAGTTAGCAGCAGTTCGGCGATATTGGGCAAAAAATTAGTTCAAAATATCCGGGCTGTGGCCTGTTTACCTTGGGTTATTGGCTACAAAGGCGTCAAAAACTTTACTGAGTCACCCCAGTGCTCAAAGGGGAGTCCACAGCGTTCTCCAATTCCTGTAGTAAATCATCTTGAGAAAGTATTTGCGGCAGTATTTTTGCGTCGCCCCCATCGGCGGGATAGAGGAGATACAGCGGCACACTGGTACGCCCGTATTTGGCCAATAATTCGCTGATTCGCGGATCCTGGTTGGTCCAATCTCCTTTCAGCGCGACCACGTTGAGGCGCTCCAAAGCATCACTGACCTCGGTGCTCGACAGCACAGCTTTCTCATTCATCAGGCAGGTGATGCACCAGGCCGCGGTCATATTGGCCAGAACTGCACGCCCCTCACTGCGCGCAGTCTCCAGTCTCTCTGCCGAATAGGGCTCCCAGTAATCGCTGCTGGACAATTGTTCGGACTGATTGATGGTTTTCAGTTGCGGAAGTAGAAAAACCGCCAAGGCCAGGGAGGCCAGGGCCAGGGAACCGCGCAGCCAGTGCCATTGCGGACGCGGCCAAAGCCACAGGGCAAATGCAATGGCTACAGCACCAGCCAGTACCAGGGCAACCCCATCCCCCCCGGCTTGCCGGCCCAGAACCCACAGTAGCCATACCGCAGTGAGATACATCGGAAATGCCAACAGCTGCTTCAGGCGATCCATCCAGGGGCCGGGTTTGGGCAGCTTTTCCGCCAGAGCGGGGATATAGGTCAACAACAGGAAGGGGGCCGCCATACCGGCGCCAAGGGCGGCAAAAACACTTAGCGCAATTAGCGCGGGCTGCGTAACAGCAAACCCCAGTGCGGAGCCCATCAGCGGTGCAGTACAGGGGCTGGCCACCAGGGTTGCCAGCGCGCCGGATGCCACAGAGCCCGACAACCCCTGACGTTTATTCAGGTTGCCGCCAATACCCATCAGGTTACTGCCGAGCTCGGTCATTCCGGACAGACTCAACCCCATGATAAAAAACAGGTAGGCGAGTGCTGCCACCAACCAGGGGGATTGAAGCTGGAAGCCCCAGCCGACAGCCTCTCCGCCGGCGCGAAGGGCGAGCATCACAGCGGCGATAGCCACAAAGCTCAAAACTACGCCCAGTGTATAAGCCCAGCCGTGGTGGTGCCTTTGGCTTGCATTTTGTGCCGCCTGGCTCACTGCTAGTAATTTAATCGACAGTACTGGGAAGACACAGGGCATCAGGTTCAGGATCAGGCCACCGGCAAATGCGAGAAGCAGCGCCAGTGATAAGGTGACATTGCTATTGCCTGCGGCACCGCCAGCACTCGCTGGCGGAGTGGGTGCGCCTGTAATTAAGGCGCTGTCCTGCGGTTCTATATCCTGACTGGCAAAATCCACACTGTAGTATCGGGTCTGAGGTGGATAGCAAAGGCCGGCATCTGCGCAGCCTTGATAGTGGAGCTCCAGTTGGGTAGAACCGCTGGTTTCAGGGATTTCCAGGGCAAATTCGAGCTGGCCTCGGTAGACCTCAGTCTCTTTCTCGAAATAGTCGTCCCAAATGACTTCACCGGTTGGCAGGTTCAGGGGGATGGGAGTTTTCTCACCATTATCGACCCTGTACAGCGCCAGTTTTTCGCGATAGAGGTAGTACTCTGGGGCAATCTGGAAGAGTGCACTGAGGCCGTTGGCATCAAAGAGCAGATCTTGCTGATAAGCTTCATCGACCGGCAGGAAAGTGTTTTCCTGGGCGCTGCTCAGCGAGGCAAAAGGGTTATCGGAATTCTGCGCTGTAGCTCCAATGCTGGTTGTGGCCAGCAGGATTGTCAGCAGAACGAGGAAATTTTTTCGGAAACTTTTGGTCATCACAGCCATAGATGAAAAAATTCATTATAGTCGGGCGCATAGTTCAGACTGCTGCACCAGACGGGGGTTCAGTCGCCGCAGCAGTATAGCGACGCCAGTGGTACAAAAAAACAACAATAGGGGATTGTTTTGCCGTCATTTGAACGCCTTCACAGCCTTGGGGTTTTACTGCTACTGGCATTTTGCCTGGGGGCCTGCTCATCCAATAAGCCCGCACCTAAAACGGTTGTCCCTCCTCCCGCCCCTAAAAAGACGCCATCCCAAGACCAGGTTCGGCGCAACAATATTTCCTTTTTTTGAGTCGTGCGGAACAGGCGCTACGCAAAGGGCATCTAACCCAGCCTGCCGGCGCCAGTGCCTACGACTATTACCTGCGTGTATTGCAACTGCAACCGGATAACAGCAAGGCAGAAACTGGTATTCAAACCATTGTGGTCACCTATGTTGAGCGGGCGCGAGACGCCCTGCGTCGCAGGGATTTTGGGGAGGTGAATACCCTGTTGAAACGGGCTGAGATGCTGGCCCCGGCCAATCCGCTGGTGGCTGAAGTGCGTACACAGTTGGTCCGTGAGCGGGGGAGAGCGCAGCTCGATTTACCGCAAGGGGAGGTGATAGGTCTACCAGCCGGTGAACTCGCAGTAAGGTCTGCCGGGCTGGTGGAACAGTTGCAGCGAGTAGCGGGCAGGATTCGCAGCGAGCAGCTGCGCGTCATTATCGTAGCGCGCAGTGATGCTGAGGGCCGTTGGGTTTATCAGCAACTGCGCGAGGCTGTGCCCGGGTATCGGGTGCGTGGAGATATCAAAGTCGGGAATCCGGCGAAACTGATTCTGATTAAGCCCAGCGGAGGGGCACCATGAAAAAAGTATTGGCATTTGCCTTTTTAATCACCGCACTCCTTGTGTCTAAGGGCGCCTATTCCATAGGAATTACGGCGGAGGGGTATGCCCGGGAAACACCTCCCGGACCTTCGATGAGCGCTGCCTTTGTGTCGCTGCACAACACTGGTGATTCGAGTCAGGTACTCACAGGTGTGGAGCTGCCGGGTGTTGAACAGGCTTCGGCAGACCTGCATACCACTATATCGGAGAACGGAATAAACCGGATGCGCCCGCTGGATCAGCTGACGATTGCTGCAGGGGCAAGTGTAGATATGGCTCCCGGTGGAGTTCACTTAATGATTAAAGGTCTGCGCCTGCAGGCGGGGGAGGAGTTGCCGTTGCGACTGCTTTTTGCCGATGGCAGCAGTGTAGATATTCTTGTGCCAATAGTTCGGATGAGTGATGAGGGTGAGCACCACCACCATCACCATGGCTGAATTGGCAGTTTTTTTGAAGTGAGGGGGAATTAAACATGAAGAAGTTATTGGTTTTTGCCGGTGCACTGCTACTCAGCGCTTGTGCTCACAGCCCGCTGCAGATTTGGCTGCAGCCTCAGGTCCAGGTTGCTCCTGAAGCGATAGGCGAAGGCTTTAGTATGAGTGTGATGGGAGTTAATGAACTGCCCTCTGGCGGCTTGGGATCATTGGGGGGTGTTTATGCGGATACTGCTCAGGTAAGTATTGGCAATGACGCTGGTGAGGCTATTGCAGCGGGATTGCGTAATGGTTTTTCAAATTGGTCATTTCGAATTACCGATACCGCGCCGGAAGTTCAGGTGATCGCAAAATTGGTAAAACTCACCTACAACAGTCCAAATACGGTTTATACCACTGAGATTGACACCGCTGCTGAAATTCACCTGGAAGTGAAAATTGGTCCTCGCACTTATTTCGGCACTTACAGCGCTTCCGGCAAAGATCGGAACCTGGTTAAGCCCAGTCGTGAAGAAGTCCAAAGTCGTGTGAATGGACTGCTTAGCGCAACTCTACAACGAGTATTTGAAGACGAGAAATTAAAAAATTTCTTGCGCAGCAATCTGTGAATGTGCAATTTATACATTTGTAGAAAAAACTCGGCTGGGAGGCTGGATAATTGAATAAAATCGGCGATCGTGGGCGATGATGTCGGTAACCTTTTTCGGTTATGGCCTGTCGCAAGGCACCTCCCCGCTGCCGGGAAAGGTTTGCGCTTTGCTCTGTTGTGTTTTGAGTGAGTTTTCCCGTGACGCTGTTTAATCCAGAGGCGGCAAGTTATCTCGGCCCCCTCGCCCAGTTGGAAGAGGGGCTGCGCCCCTGTGAGCAGATCAGTTTACAGGCGGCGGAGGCGGCTCTCGGTGAAGTTGCCGATGGTGTCATTGTCACCGATGCTGCGGGTACGGTGGTTTACACCAACCCCCTGGTCAACGAAATGACTGGGGACCTGGTTGGATTGCTGCCCGGCCAGCCACTCAGCGAAGGTTTGCGCCTGTGCAATAGCCGGGGCGATGCGATAGAGCCGATACTGCCGGCATCCAGTGACCTGGGTGAAGTACCCAGAACCAGAGAGTTTAATGCCTGTATTGAGCGCCCAGGGGAAGAGCATGTCCCGCTTGAAGTGACCGTGCAGGTAATGGCTCTTTGGGATATGGGGGTGCTAAAAAATTATGTTTTGGTGCTGCGGGATACCTCTGCCGCGCGCCGGGTTTCCACCCGCCTTATGTGGCAGAGCAGCCACGACGCCTTAACCCGACTGCCTAACCGACAATTCTTTGAGAGTGAGCTGCAAAGCCAACTCAGCCTCTGTATCGATAAACGCCAGCACCATGTATTGCTCTACCTGGATGTTTATCAATTCAAAGTTATTAACGACACCCTGGGCTTTGTTGCCGGGGACCAGTTGTTGGTTCAGTTGGTGGAGTTAATCAAGCGCTGCCTCTCCAGCGACGATCTGTTTGCCCGGGTGGGCAGTGATGAGTTTGCGATACTACTGCGCGACTGCACCCTGGAAGAGGGTGGTCGTGTGGTGGCTCGGCTGCGCGACTCTGTGCAGAGCTTCAGTTTTTTCTGGGAGGGGAATGACAACCGGGTCGCAGTGTCGATTGGTGTTGTTGGTGTCGATCACTTTACCCCCAGTGCCAGTCAGTTACTGGCGTCGGCCAATGATGCCTGTTGCAGTGCCCGGGAGCAGGGCAGAAATCGCGTTAAGCTATTTGGCGACTCTCGCAAGGTATTGGAGAAGCGTCGCGAGACCACCTGGGTTGCGGAAATTCACGCGGCTTTGCGGGAAGACCGCCTGATGTTGTACCGGCAGCCAGTGGTTTCACTAAAGGGGGACCGCAATGTCCACCACTATGAAATCCTGGTGCGGATGCGCGGCCGTGATGGTGGAGTGATTTCACCGGGGCTGTTTTTGCCAGCCGCAGAGCGCTATGGCTTGATCGAGGAAGTGGACCGTTGGGTAATTCGCCGGGTCTTTGACTATATGGCCCAGGAGCAGCGCCTGGGGATGGGCGGAATTAATTATGCGGTCAATATTTCCGGCATCAGCCTGGGGGATGAGACCTTTGCTGATTTTGTGCTGCAGTCTTTGTCCGATGCCGGTGTAACGCCCTCGCGGGTTCAATTTGAAATTACAGAAACCAGCGCCATCAATAATCTTGAACGAGCCCTGATATTTATCCACAAGCTGAGAGCCGCCGGTTGCAGCTTTGCCCTGGATGACTTTGGTCGCGGTGTTTCCTCCCTGGCTTATCTGCGCCAGCTGCCGGTAGATTTTCTTAAAATCGATGGAAGCTTTGTGCGCAATATGCTCGAGGATGAAATTGATAGCGCAATGGTGAGCACTATTGATCACTTGGCGAAGAGAATGGGTATCAGCACTATCGCCGAGTATGTAGAGAGCCCGGAGTTAATGGAAAAATTGAGCCAGATGGGGGTGGACTATGCCCAGGGGTTCGGTATTTCCGCAGCGACGGGGTTGCCGGAGCTGGATAGCTACCCGGGGATGCTCCACCATTCCAGAGGGCCCAAGCCTTAGGGGCCCCTGGAAATCATGTGTCTATAGATAACTGCTATTAGGCAATTGCTATTAAACAACCGGTGCGAGTAATTCGGAGTGCTGCTCGGCTTCTAGTCGCGGGCCGTATTGGCTCACTACCTGGGCGGCAGCGCGGCAAGCGAGTTCGCCGGCTTCGGTAAAACTCATTTCGCGGTTAATACCGTAGAGGAAAGCACCGGCAAACATATCGCCTGCGCCGTTGGTATCGATGGCGCGGACTTCGGGGCTCTCTATGCGGTGAACGTCGTTGCCGTCCCATAGCAGTGCGCCATCGGCACCCAGGGTAATCGCGAAACTGCGGCAGTAATCGCGCAGCGCTTCAACGGCGCCCTCCACAGAGTCGGTACCGGTAAAGCCCAGAGCCTCATCCCGGTTGCAGAACAGCATATCCACACCGCCGCCAATCATTTCCCGCAGCCCTTCGCCGAAGAACTGAACCATAGCCGGGTCAGACAGGCTGAGAGCGGTTTTAACTCCGTGGGCTTCGGCTTCTTCGCGAAGCTTGATCGCTGCGGCACGACCCGTTTCAGAGGAGACCAGGTAGCCTTCGATATAGGCCCACTTGGAGGCGGACAGTGCATCGCTATCCAGCTCAGCGACTGAGAGCTGTTCACTCATTCCCAGATAGGTGTTCATACTGCGTTCGGCATCCGGGGTGATAAGTACCAGGCATTTGCCGGTAGTGCCCTCATCAGCTTGCTTCAGTGTTTCGGGGTAGTCGACCCCGGCGCTGTTAAGGTTGTTTCTGTAGAAATCACCATTCTCGTCAGCGGCAACTTTGCACGAATAGAAGGTGCGGAGACCGAAATAGCTGGCAGCAATGACTGTATTGGCACCGGAGCCACCGCAAGCCAATTTGGCAGTGACCATATGGTTTTGAAGGTCGTCTACCAGCTGTTGCTGACGGGCATCATCTACCAGGGTCATGATTCCCTTTTCCACGCCAAGGCTGCTCAAATCCTGGTCCGACACTTCGATTTCTGTATCGAGTAGGGCGGCACCTATGCCGTAGAGATCGTATTGCTGCATATCATTCCTATTCGGGCTTATTGTCTACATTTCCGCCGCATTATGGACGTGATTTTGCCAAGTGCAAGGCATTGGGGAGGGCTGGCGACAGCAAACCCTCACATAGGCGCTTGTTACATCTTGGTGAACTTATAGGCGGTTGCTGCGGTCAATCCTCGCACAGGTGTAAATAGCACCTTCACGTAAACCTCCAGGTGATAGATACTGCCAAGCCTGGATTTTAGCCCGCTAATTGAGTGGGCCCGCCAGTGCTGAAAGGCACTGGCAGCAAGATACCAGCGGAGCTGCCACCTGCTGGTACCCTGCCTTCGACTCTTCGATTGGGGCTGGTTAGGTCTCATGAGTCGCTTGATGTACTGAGTTGGCAGCGGGA
This sequence comes from Microbulbifer sp. MKSA007, assembly GCA_032615215.1. Classification (NCBI taxonomy): domain Bacteria; kingdom Pseudomonadati; phylum Pseudomonadota; class Gammaproteobacteria; order Cellvibrionales; family Microbulbiferaceae; genus Microbulbifer; species Microbulbifer sp. MKSA007. The sequence continues at coordinate 691,022 of CP128433.1, forward strand.
CTGAATCCTCATATGGCATCAACGAAGCGCCGGCGCGTCAGAGCGTCAAAGCCCAAACGACGATATCGCTGGCTCAAGCTGCTAGTGCTTTTAGCCCTGGTGGGCTCCCTGGCGCTGGCAGCGTATATGGCTTACCTGGATGTGCAGCTGCGCGAGCGACTGGATAGCCGTCAATACCAACTCCCCGCCCGAGTCTACGCTCGTCCGCTGGTGCTGCGCGAGGGTATGGCAATGCATCCGGATGAGTTGGAGTCCGAATTTGCTGCCTTGAATTACCGCAAGCAGGGCACTCTGAGTGAGCCTGGCTCCTGGGTTCAGGACGGAATGAATTACAAGGTCTGGCGCCGGGACTTTATCCATGCCAATGGCCGCCAGCCTGCTGCAGTGGTCTCCTTCCGTCTGCGCAATGATCAAATTAGCGGCCTGCGTGATGACAATGGCCGAAGCCTGGCAGAATTCCGCCTGGACGCAGCTAATATCGGCTCTCTACTAGGGGGAGGCGATGACCGCAATCCAGTGCGTTTCGATGATATTCCTCCCTTGGTAGCCAATACCCTGATTGCTGTTGAGGATCAGGACTTCCTCAATCACTTTGGTGTTTCCCCTCGCGGTATTGCCCGGGCCATGGTGGCCAACGCAAAAGCCGGACGATTGGTACAGGGTGGCTCCACAATTACCCAGCAGTTGGTCAAAAATATCTTTTTTGACCATAAGCCCAGCCTAAGGCGTAAATTCAACGAGGCCCTGATGGCCATCCTGATGGAGGTGCACTACGACAAGCGCTATATCCTGCAGGAATACATCAATGAAGTGTGGCTGGGTCAGCAGGGTGCCAGAGGTATTTATGGCTTTGGGTTGGCCTCCGAATTCTATTTCCAGCAGCCCCTGGATACCTTGGAACCCCATCAGGTAGCGCTGTTGGTGGGGCTGGCGAAAGGTGCGTCTTACTACAACCCCTGGCGCAATCCCGAGAGAGCACTGCAAAGGCGCAATACCGTGCTGGAATTGATGCTGGAGCAGGGGCTGATTACTCAGGAGGAGTTCCAGAAGTATTCCGCCAAGCCTCTGGGGGTGGTCAAGGGTGGTGTCGGTGCGCAGAATCCTTACCCGGCCTTTACTGAGCGGCTGTTGATTGAATTGCGTCCCTACTATTCCTACGAGGAATTGCGCACTTCGGGTTTACGGGTTTACACCACCTTGGCCCCTTCGGTGCAGAAGTTGGCGGAGGAGTCCATCAGTCAGGGCGTTAGCCAGCTGGAGAAAGACCGAGGGATCAAAGCCAATTCACTCCAGGCCGCGACAGTATTGTTGGATAATCGCAACGGTAATGTGCTGGCCATGGTGGGAGATCGGAACCCGGACTACCCAGGCTTCAACCGGGCGCTGGAAGCCCGCCGCCAGGTGGGCTCCCTGATTAAGCCGGCTGTGTTTCTCACTGCTCTAGAGCGACCGGAAGAGTACAATCTGGCCACCCTGATCGATGACGCCCCGGTGAGAATTGAAGAGGCGGATGGCGATGTATGGATGCCGCAGAACTTCGATAAGCGCGCTCACGGACAGATACCGCTTTATATCGCCCTGGCCAAGTCCTATAACCTGGCGACGGCTCATTTGGGATTGGATCTCGGCCTGCAGAATGTACGCCAGACGATTCGCCGCCTGGGTGTTGAATCCAGGCTCCCCCGAGTGCCGGCGATGTTGCTTGGTGCTGTGGAGATGACCCCGTTCGAAGTTGCCGGTATGTATCAGACCATTGCGAACAATGGTGAGACGGTACAGCCGCGCACACTGCTGGCGGTATCCGATGCCCAGGGCGGCCGTGTACAGCACTTCCGCCGCAAGGCTAATCGCGGTGTCGACCCCGTTCCAGCTTACCTGTTGCGCTGGGGGCTGGAGCAGGCCATGCGTGAGGGTACCGGACGCCGCTCCGCCAAGCGCTTGCCAAGTAGCATCGCCTTTGCCGGGAAAACCGGAACCACTAACAATAACCGCGATAGTTGGTTTGCGGGCTTCTCCCCGGAAGTAACCGCCGTAGTCTGGCTCGGGCGCGACGACAATGAGCGCACGCGCCTAACTGGCTCCACCGGCGCACTGCCGATCTGGACGGAGATTATGCGCAAGCTGCCCCATCAACACGGACCGGCAGAGATGCCCCGAGGAGTGGAGCTTAAGTCAGTGAACTCCCGGGGGCAGTTTATGGACCCGGATTACTGTCGCGGTGGTTATGAGATTCCTTTCTCCTACGAGAGCCAGCTGCAACCGGCGCCGGAATGTCGGGGGCAGAACCGCTGGCGCTGGTTCCGCAATCTCTTTGGCAATGGTCGCGACGAAGCGGCTCCCAGAGAGGAGATGAGTCCCGGTTGGGGGGTGGATACCAGTGAGCAGCAGATGCGCGATCAGCGCCGCCAACAATTGCAGGAGCAACTTCGAGGTGACGATGCGGAAGAGTTTGGTGTAGATCCCGAGTATGGCTCCGATTATGAAGAGGAGCCCCTGGAGCTGCCAAGAGATAATACTTTTGGCGGGAGGGCTCACAGCGTACCGGCAGAGGAAGCCCAGCCGGTGGGGCCTGACCTGGAAGATCAGTGGCCCTAGGGAAGGTAGCGCGCGATTGAATCGCGCGCTTTATCGCCGGCTATCAGTCTTGCAGCAACTGTGCGGCTTCTTCGGCGAAATAGGTGAGGATGCCGTCGGCACCGGCGCGCTTAAAGGCCAGTAAGGACTCCAGAATAACCGCCTCTCGCTTCAGCCAGCCATTTTCAAATGCGGCGCAATGCATCGCATACTCCCCACTTACCTGATAGGCGAAAGTGGGAACCCGCAATTCTTCTTTTACCCGACGCACTATATCCAGGTAGGGCATACCGGGTTTCACCATCACCATATCCGCGCCCTCTTGCAGATCCAGGGCGCACTCGTGCAATGCCTCATCGGTGTTGGCGGGGTCCATTTGGTAGCTCGCTTTATTGCCACCTTTCAAGTTCCCGGCAGAGCCCACTGCATCGCGGAAAGGACCGTAGTAAGCGGAGGCATATTTAGCGGCGTAGGACATAATCAGGGTATTGCTGTGGCCCGCGCCTTCGAGAGCATCGCGAATGGCTCCGATACGGCCATCCATCATATCCGAGGGGGCTACCATATCGGCACCGGCCGCAGCGTGTGACAGGGCCTGCTGTACCAATACCTCAACGGTTTCGTCGTTGACGATATAACCGCTGTGGTCCATCAGCCCGTCCTGGCCGTGGTTGGTAAAGGGGTCCAGGGCTACATCGGTGATAACTCCCAATTCCGGTACCGCATTTTTCAGCTCGCGAACAGCCCTTTGTGCCAAGCCATCGGCGTCGTGGGCGGCACTGGCGCAATCGGACTTTGCCGACGGGTCGACTACCGGAAACAGGGCTATTGCGGGGATTCCCAACTCTCGAACTGTCTTCGCTTTCTTGGCCAACAGGTCCACGCTCAGGCGTTCAACACCCGGCATTGAGGCGACTTTTTGGGTTTCGTTACGCCCCTCAATAACAAACAGTGGCAGGATCAAGTCGTCACTGCTCAACTGGGTTTCCCGCACCAGTCGACGGGAAAAATCCTTTGCACGCAGGCGACGCAGGCGAGTGTTGGGGTAGGCACCACGGCCGAAACTTTGGCTCATCGGGAAATTACTCCGGCTATCCATAGGGCCGCAGAAATCCCGCAGCCGCAATTGGCAGCCATCATATCAAATTGCCGCAGTGGGTGATTTTCGATTGCTGAGGGAAAGCGGTTTAAAAATGGGGCTGATGTAAGTGCCTTACCAATAGTTTGCCGGCGGCTTCTATATGTTTTGCCAGCAGTGCGGCGGCTTGGTCCCCGTTTCCCTCTTGGAGTGCATTGAGTATTGCAAAGTGCTCGTCCTGACTGGTGTCCTGGTAATTCAGGCCGTGGGATTGGTAACCGATATAGCGCTCACATTGCCGGTGCAGTTGCTCGACGGTACTAAATAGCGTGGGTCTTGCAGCTGCCTGGTAAATACAGGCATGGAACTCCCAATTCATTTTTCCGATCTGTTCGGCGGAGAGTTCAGGTTTGGCTTGCATGGATTCCAGAATATCTCTGGCCCGCCCCAGGATCTCTCCATTAAGGTTTTCCAGTGCCAGGGATTGCAGCAGCGGTTCCAGGCGCATGCGCATCAGGTAGAGGTCTTCCACTTCAATAGGGTCAAACTGCGGCACTGCGACGCCGCGCTTGCCGTGTCCGGTTAACCAGCCCTCATTTTTCAATCTTTGTAGAGCGTCCCTAACCGGAATACGGCTCACTGAGTAAAGTTCGGCCAGCTCGACTTGTTTTAGCACTTGGCCGGCGGCGAAGCGCCCATGCTGCAAGTCCGACTTAATTTTTTCGTAGAGGCCCATCGATGTTTATTAATTCCTGCGCTTGAAAAACCAGTAACACACCAGCCCTCCCAGCAGCCCCCAAAAGGCAGAGCTAATGCCAAAGAGGCTGATACCGGAAGCACTGATCAGAAAAGTGATAATTCCGGCTTCGCGACTGTCGGCCTCGGCTGTTGCGCCAGCCAGGCTGCTACCAATGACGCCAAGCAGTGCCAAGCCGGCGAGGCCGGCAATCAGTGCCTGGGGAAAGGCGCTGAATAATGCCACAACGCTAGCGCCGCAGAGGCCCACCAGCAGATAAAAAATACCGGCGGCAATGCCGGCGGTATAGCGTTTATCGGGGTTGGGATGGGCTTCCGGGCCGGTGCAAATAGCAGCGGTAATAGCCGCCAGATTAAATGCAAAGCCACCAAACGGTGTCAGCAATAAAGAGGTGAGGCCGGTGCCGCTAATAACAGGAGATATAGGCACTCTACTGTAGCCACTGGCGGCCAGGGTTGCCGCTCCGGGCAGGTTCTGAGAGGTCATAGTGACGATAAAAAGAGGAAGGCCAATGCCAATTAAAGTGGAGAGGCGGAATTCTGGCGTGACCCAAACAGGGTGTGCCGCTTGCCAGCCGATCTGGGCCGATGCAATGAGTTGCAACTTCCAGCAAGTCGCCACTCCAGCCGCTAGTACCAAAATAATGGCATAGCGAGGCGCCCAACGGCGCCCGACTAGATAGGTCAGTAACATGATGCCGACCAATAGCGGTTGCGCCTGCAGAGAAGTAAATACTGAGAGACCAAATTGCAGAAGTATGCCTGCGAGCATAGCGCTGGCAATCGGTGCCGGCACCATTCGCGCTACCCGCTCAAAGGCTCCGGACAAGCCCACGAGGAGTGTTAACAGGGCGCTAAACGCAAAAGCACCAATCGCCTCAGCAATGGGGATGCCACTTAAACTGGTGGCCAAAAGTGCAGCACCTGGAGTCGACCAGGCAGTGATTACCGGGGCGCGGTAATACCAAGAGAAGGCAATACAGGTAATGCCCATCCCCAGGCCCAGGGCGCCAATCCAGGAGGCGATCATTACTTCACTTGCGCCAGCTGCACGTGCGGCTTCAAAGACTATGGCGGCGGAACTGGCTACTCCCACCAGCACGGCGACAAAGCCCGCGCTGATGGCGGACAAGCTGGTATCTGAAAACGGTGAGTTTTTCAAAATGTATACCTTTTATATTTTGTATACATTTTTAGCTGTTAGTTTTTTTGAGCGCAATAACTTTGCGGTGAAGCGACTGAGGCTTTATAGGAGGGGGGGGTAAAGTTAAACGGGCATAGAGGCAGCACCCGCAGGCTGCGGGTGCTGGAGAGAGGTGGGCAATTAGCCGAGGCGGGCGAAGACGCGCTCAGCGGCAGTGATTGTGGCCTCAATATCCTCATCGGTATGAGCTGCGGACATAAACCCTGCCTCATAGGAGGCCGGTGCCAGGTAGACACCTTCTTCCAGCATGCCGTGGAAGAAACGGTTAAAGCGCTCGTTATCGCAGGCCATTACCTGTTGATAGTTAGTTACTTTAGGTTCTTCGGTGAAGAAGAAACCGAACATGGTTCCGGCCTTATTGGCGGTAATTGGGATACCTGCGGCCTTACCAGCCGCCAGGATGCCCTCTACCAAACGGTCGGTTTTGGCAATTAAAGGCTCGTAGAAGGCGGGTTCTTCCACCAAACGCAGGGTTTCCAAGCCCGCGACCATAGCCACAGGGTTACCGGACAGGGTGCCCGCCTGGTAAACCGGACCCAGGGGTGCGATTTGTTCCATGATCTCGCGTTTACCGCCAAAGGCGCCAACGGGCATACCGCCGCCGATGACTTTGCCGAGGGTGGTGATATCCGCCTCGATACCGTAGAAGCCCTGGGCCCCGGTCAAGCTCACCCGGAAGCCGGTCATCACCTCATCGAGAATCAACAGGGCACCGTGTTGGTCGCAAACTTCGCGCAGGGTTTCCAGGAAGCCGGGTACCGGCGGAATGCAGTTCATATTGCCGGCAACAGGCTCGACGATGATACAGGCGATTTGATCGCCCAGCTCTTCGAAGCAGCTGCGCACACTATCAGCATCGTTGTAGCTCAAGGTGATGGTGTGATCTGCCAGGGCGGCGGGAACGCCGGGAGAAGAGGGTACACCCATGGTCAGGGCCCCGGAGCCGGCCTTAACCAACAGGGAGTCGGAGTGGCCGTGGTAGCAGCCCTCGAACTTCACAATCTTGTCGCGCCCGGTAAATCCACGGGCCAGGCGAATCGCGCTCATGGTGGCTTCGGTACCGGAATTGACGAAGCGCACCAGGTCCATATTCGGCCACAGGCGGCAGAGTTCTTCGGCCAGTTCGGTTTCCAGTTCGGTTGGCGCACCGAAGCTCAGTCCCGATTGGGCCTGTTCCACCACGGCTTCAATAACTTCCGGGTGTGCGTGGCCCAGCACCATGGGGCCCCAGGACTGTACGTAGTCGATGTAGCGCTTCTCGTCTGCATCGTAGAGGTAGGCGCCCTCGGCACGGCGGATAAACACCGGGGTACCGCCGACTGCGCGAAAAGCCCGTACCGGAGAGTTAACGCCGCCGGGAATGTACTGCTGTGCTTCTGCAAAGAGCTGCTCGGATTTACTCATAAACTTATATTCAGGTTCTGCATAAAGGGCCTGAGGAGCATTATCGCGGGGGTGGCGCCTGAGGACAATGTGTAGATTGGCGACGACCGGTCACAGACTGTGTAGACAGAAGATCTCACCGTCATGGGGACGGTGAGACTGATCGGGGCAGGGGCGAAATTTGTGTCAGCAGCTCCAGGTTTAGCGTTCGCACCAGAACAGCCGGTTGGGGATCGGCCTTCCCATTCCCAGGCGCCGGCTGTCTTTGATCGCACTCCAAGCGTATTGCTGACTGCGGGTAACCGCTTCGATAATGGTCAGCCCGTGGGCGATATGGCAGGCAATGGCGGTAGCGAGGGTGCCACAGACGCCATAGGCCGCTGGCTGCAAGCGCTCCCACTTGAACTCCCGCATGAGGCCGCGCTCATCGTAGAGCCGGTTCTGTAATTGTTGCTCGTGGGGCACGCCAGTCAGCAACAGGTAGCGACAGCCGGATTCGAGGATTTCCTGGGCCATGGCATCGAGGACATCGGCCTCCACAGCCATGGCGCGCGCTTCCCTGCGGTTGGGACACACCATGGTTGCCTTGGGCAACAACAGCGACACCATAGCCTCCCACAGAGGCGGGGCGAGTACGCTATCTTTGTCGGCCAGTGTGGCATCGGGGTCGATAACGACGGGAATATCCGGGTAGTCGTGGAGTACGCTGTGAAGCGCGCGCACATTCTCCACAGAGCCCAGGTAGCCGACCTTGATCGCGGCGATCGGCATGTCTTCCAAAACGGCTCGGGTTTGTTCAATTAGCAGGCTGTCGTCGACTGGGGCGACACCCAGCAATTCACCGGTATTACACACGCTGATGGCGGTAACTGCCGAGGCCGCATGGCAGCCGAGACTGACCGCTGTCTCAGTATCTGCGGCAATTCCGGCGCTGCCGCTGGGGTCGTGGTGAGTGACGGTCAGAATAACGGGCTGAGGTGTATCCATAAGTGCTCTACATGACGGCCATTAGCTGTGCGCCTAATTCTAGTTGCTGAGCGCCTTTGACAAGGAATGAATACGCGCCAAATTAAAATGGCTTTACGACAACCAAAATGACGATGGCGACAAGTGCAACTGCTGGGAACTCATTAAATACTAGGAAGTAGCGGCGGCTGCGGGTAACGGTTCCCCGGGCAAACTTGCGAACATAGGCGCCACAGATATGGTGATAGCCCAGGAGGAGAACAACAAAAGTCAGTTTTGCGTGCATCCAGCCGGCGGAGGTGTAGTAGGCCGGGTTCAAACTGTAGAGCCAAATGCCCAAGGCAACGGTGGCCAGCATGGAAGGAATGGCAATACCGCGATAAAGGCGGCGTTCCATAATACAGAAGCGGTCGCGACTAACGGCATCAGTGGCATCGACATGGTAGACAAACAGTCGTGGCAGATAAAAAAGTGCGGCAAACCAGCACACCATCGCAATAATGTGAAAAGCCTTGATCCACAGCATTGAAAGTCCCCTTAAAAGAAACGGGAAGAAAAATTACTTCCGGTAAAAGTTGTTAATTTGTAGCGGCAGAATAATGCCCGCCGTGCGATTGTCCAGCGAACCGCTTTTATGACGGCAGACATATAGGCCATCCGCGCCACTTCTCTCCAGCTTTTGCGAGGCCTCCAGCATTGTCGCTCGCCAGCTTAGGGACGCCAGCTGTTTGCGTTCGCCGGGTAGTCTCAATAAATCGATCATTTCTCCCGGGTCTAGTAATTTATCTGATGCGGAGGAAACTTGTTTTTCGCTCTCGGCCGCCTCTTTCGCACCACCGCGAAGAAAAGTTGCCAAGTCTGCTGCACGCAGTAGTTGCGGTGCCGGCTCCTTGGGTAAATCGATAAGAATCCATTCGGGGTGTTGATTAATTAATTCTGTTGCCGCAGCGCGGGTAATTTCCCTAGGCGTCACAACAAAGCTCTGATTCATTTCGCTGGCAACTCCGACACTGCTCAGCATTTGCTGTCGCCAACTTGGCATTCCCGCTTTATTCAGGGCTCGCAGCGTTTCGTGATAGAGACCGATAGTGGAAAAGAGTTGGCGGCTTACTAATGTGGCCACCACGATCATCATCATTCCAGGGAATAAAATATGTGGGTTATAGGTAAGTTCCAAGATAGCGAGTAGCGCAGCTAGAGGCGCATTGAGCATGGCAGCCATCATTGCCGCCATACCCACCATGGCATAAAAGCCTGGACTCGCGGTGTGCTCACCCAGCCACAAGTTAGCCAGGCCACCGGCAATACCACCGATACAGGCACCGATAATCAGGCTGGGGCCTATTACCCCACCGGGAATTCCGAGCCCTGCCCCCAAAGCGGTTGCAACTAATTTCGCGGCGACAATAGCAATGAGTGTCGCTACCCCCAACTCTCCCAGCATTGCCATCTGCAAAGTGTCATATCCACCGCCCAGGATTTCCGGTACCCAGATACCCAAGGTGCCAGTAACAAGGCCAACCAAGAGAAATCGAAGAAGTGGGGAGTAACGCTGCTGGGGAATCAAAATACGCTGGGAGCGGATAAATAATCCGGCGAGAACCCCAATAACCAGTGCGCACACAAAAAGTAGCGGCAGCTCGGCAAGGGAATTGAGTTGAATCGCGGGTACATTAAAGTCCGGTTGGCTACCGAAAGTCAGCTGGGTGATGGCGCTACCGGCAACAGCCGCGAGAATTATCGGTAAAAAACCTGCCACAGTATATTCCAGCATCACGACTTCCATCGCGAATACTACGCCCGCCAGCGGGGTATTAAAGGAGGCCGCAATTGCTGCGGCTACACCACACCCCAGTAGGTTGCGACCGGAATTATTGGGGAGCTTCAGCGCCCTAGCTAACCAGCTGCCACTGGCGGCTCCCAAGTGTACAGCTGGGCCTTCCCGCCCCACCGAGTGGCCGCTAATTAAAATTATTGCGCCGGCAAAAAACTGTAGCAGGGCATTTTGCATTGGCATTTGCCCCTGGTGATTGTAGAGCCGGTCCAGGACATGGACCACTCCCACCTGGCGGCGTCTGGGGTTTAGAAATAAATAGATACATCCCACTACCAGAGAGCCGATGACTGGCAATGCGAAGCGCCAGAAAGGGGGAAGGGATTCGTAATTTTGTGGGATTGATAAAAACAGCGTGGTCGGCCACTCCATCGCCAGCCGAAAAAGTACAGTTACCCCTCCGGCCAGGATGCCGGTGATCAGGGCCATCCCCAGTAAAGGCGCCAGCGCGTCTTTGGAGGAAAGCTGTAAGCGTATATTTTCGAGGCTGCCAGGCCTAACTAAATAACGCGAAAACGACTTTTTTAGCGAGTTCCTTGGGGGCTGTGACACCGCACATCCTTAAAATGCTGGGGCTTGTGGTAGAGTGCCTGTCTGGTTTTACGATTATCGTCTCAGTTGGCGGATATACCGGAGATTTTAGCAAGGTGATAAAAGTAGCGATTGTCGGGGGCACCGGCTATACAGGGGTGGAATTACTTCGGCTTCTCTCAACACATCCACAAGCGGAAGTTACCGCAATCACCTCCCGTTCGTTGAATGGTACCCCGGTTGCCGAGCTTTTCCCTAGCCTGAGAGGGCACTCGCAGCTGTCTTTCTGTAGCCCCGATCTCGAACAGCTGGCGGATTGTGACGTTGTATTCTTCGCTACACCTCATGGCGTTGCCCAGGCCCAGGTACCGGCACTTATTGAACGCGGAGTTCGAGTGATCGATTTGTCCGCCGATTTCCGTTTGAAAGATATACCTACCTGGGAGCAGTGGTACGGTCAGGCCCACGCCGCTCCGGAATTAGCTCAAAGCGCTGTTTATGGTTTGCCAGAAGTTAATCGGGAACAGATTGCCAATGCGCAGTTGATAGCCTGCCCGGGCTGTTATCCCACCGCGATTCAATTGGGATGGATACCGCTTTTGGAAAAGGGCCTGGTAGAACCTGGTGAGCTGATCGCCAGTGCGGCCAGTGGTATCAGTGGTGCGGGGCGACAGGGTAAGACCGACTTGATTATGGCTGAGAATAGCGACAACTTCCGCGCATATTCTGCCGCCGGGCACCGTCATTTACCCGAGATTGAACAGGGGCTTCGTCGAGTGCAGGCCACTGAATCCTCTCCCGCGCAGGTGACTTTTGTACCGCATTTACTTCCCATGATTCGCGGTATCCACGCTACTTTATTTGCCCGGTCAGTGGGGAAGGTTGATGCCGATGAGCTTCAACAGATCTTTGAAAACCGCTATAAAAATGCGCCTTTTGTAGATGTGATGCCGGCGGGCAGCCACCCTCAGACTCGTACGGTTAGAGGGACCAATATGTGCCGCATCTCGGTATTGCAACCCCAGGAGCGGGATACGGTACTGGTATTATCGGCCATTGATAACCTGGCCAAAGGCGCGTCCGCCCAGGCAATCCAGAATATGAATATTATGTTTGGCTTAACTGAGACGTTGGGCCTGGATAGCCCGGCACTGCTGCCTTAGAATCGGGTGTTTCCCGACAATCGATAAATCCCGGATAAGACTTAGCAGATTTCATGGTGCTCAAAGTTAAAGGCAGCAAGCAGTACCGCATGAAAGTGGTGCCTCATAAACCCTTCTCTGGTGTCATTGCCGTAGTGGGGGTCGTTTTTTTGGTATTAGTGACCTCGGCCGGGTCCTATTTCGCCGGGCAGTATCAGCTGCGCCAGAGCCTCGATCGCAAGACACTGGAGCATACTCAAGTACTCGATCGTGTTACCGCGCTTCAGAGTGAGAATGAATCCCTGCGAATGAGGGTTGCCACTGCAGAGCAGTCGCTGACTATCGGTGAGCAGGCGAGTGAGTCGGTGCGTGCGGAACTGGTGCAGAAAGAGAGCCAGATCGCAGAGCTAAAGCAGGAAATTTCTTTCTATCGCGGCGTCATGGCCCCTGAAGATGGGGGTGAGGGGGTGTCCATTGGACGCTTTATCCTCTCGCAGACCGGCGATCCAAAAAGTTACCAGTACAAGTTACAGATCAAACAGTCCGCAGCGCGTCGGGATGTTGTAAAAGGCACGGCCACATTTACCGTAGTGGGCCGTCAGGATGGGGAACCGAAGAGTTACCCTCTGAAGGAACTGTCGGAGCAGGTGAATAGTGAGTCGATTCAGCTGCGTTTTAAATATTTTCAGAATATCGAGGGAGAGCTGCGCTTGCCGGAGGGGTTTGTGCCCGAAGGTGTGGAGTTGTCACTTAAATCTTCTGGGCGCAAGGGCTTTAATATTGAGCAGCGCTACGGTTGGTTAGTACAGGAAAGTTAGCATAGGTGCCAAAGGCACGAGGTTTTGGGGATTATGTTAAGAAAAAAAGAGAAACAGATAACTATGGCCAATACCGGTAGTAACCACACGACTTTGATCGCTCGTCAGACTGAGATCAGCGGTGATATCCACTTCCGTGGCAACCTGGTCATCGAAGGTAAGGTGCGTGGCAATGTTACCGCTCACAGTGATAGTGATGCGCGCCTGCAAATTGTGGATGGCGGTATCATTGAGGGTGAAATTCGTGTGCCTCAGGTAGTGATCAATGGCAATGTCAAAGGGGATGTGTTTGCTGCGCGCCACCTGGAGCTCGCTTCCAAGGCAATGGTAGAAGGCAATGTACACTATAAGCTGATCGAGATGCTGAAAGGTGCCCAGGTAAACGGTGCCCTGGTATCCAGTGCCGACTTGAGTAGCGCGGGTGAGCCCCATATGCTCGGCTATTCCGAAGATGAAACTGTCATTGAAGCCTCTTAAGTCCGGGTAGTATTGGCTGGCGCTGGTACTTTGTTGTACCGGCCCACCTGCCGGTTAATACTTGACTGAATTGCTGGGTTTAAGCAAGATGACGCCCCCGGGGCTGCACTCGTTATAACTTTTATACGAGCGGTGAATGTCCCGATGAGTTGAGAGAGACTTATGTCAGAAGCTGTATCCTTTTCTCCCGCGCCACTCGTGGTCACAGACAAGGCTGTGGCCAAGGTAAAAAGCCTGTTGGAAGAGGAGGGCAACCCGGAGCTGAAACTCAGGGTGTTCGTGACCGGAGGCGGCTGTTCCGGTTTCCAATACGGTTTTACCTTTGATGAATTGGTTGCCGAAGATGATGCCATCATAGAAAAGGATGGCATTCAGGTCTTGGTGGATGCGATGAGCTACCCCTACCTGGTTGGCGCCAATGTTGATTACGAAGAAGGCCTTTCGGGGTCGCGCTTCGTAGTACAAAATCCCAATGCGTCCGCTACCTGTGGCTGCGGCTCCTCTTTCTCTATTTGAGAAATCCTAACCCGCCCTATTGATCAGGGCGGGTAAATAGCCCCTAGAACCGCCTCTTTCTGCGCGCCAGTCACTCCCGGGCAATTACCGGGCAGCCCTCTCAATGTCTGGCGGGCCAACCAAGCAAATCCCACGGCTTCGAGCCAGTCTGCGTCAATACCGTAACTGCCCGTGTCAGTAATAGACCAGGTGGGCAAGCGACGCTGTAATCGTGTAACCAAGTCCTTGTTTTTTGCCCCGCCCCCGCAAGTGAGCAGCTCGCCGCCTTCGGCAAAATTATGCACGGCGTCGGCGATACTGGCTGCGGTCACTTCAGACAGGGTCGCCTGCACATCTACCGGCGCCACTTCCAAACCGGCGCAGGCCTGTTCGAGCCAGCTGGGGTTAAAAGTTTCACGGCCAGTGCTCTTGGGTGGCTCGGCGGAGAAATAGGGATCTGAAAGCAGGCGGTTGAGAAGTTCAGCATTGGCGCGACCGCTCGCGGCCCAGTCTCCATTTCTATCGTAGGGCTGGTTTTTGTGTAGGTTCACCCAGTAGTCGAGCAATGCATTACCTGGACCTGTGTCATAGCCGTAAACCTGGCCATCTGCCGTCAGCTCAGTGATATTGGCCATCCCCCCAATATTGACCACAGCACGGCTTCCATCAGTTTTGAAAGCGGCCTGGTGAAACGCCGGCATTAAAGGCGCTCCTTGACCACCGAGAGCGATATCCCGGCGACGGAAATCCGCAACGGTGCAGATGCCCGTCAGTGCTGAGATGGTGTTGGGGTCACCGAGTTGCAAAGTAAAGGGAGAAGTCACTGTGCCTGGGGGGCGGTGGCGTACGGTTTGGCCGTGACTGCCAATGGCGGTAACAGACTGACCCTCAACACCGGCTCGGGCTAGCAGGGTATTGGTGGCTTCGGCAAAAACCTGTCCCAGTTGCCGGTCTAACTGTCCGGCGCGATCCAACTCTGAAGGGCCGGGGGCACAGAGGCTGAGGATAGCCTCGCGCAGGCCGCTGTGAATCGGGTGGGCTAACGCAGCCAGGATACGGGTGTTTATTTTTTCTTCATCGCCAAAATCGACCAGCACCGCGTCAATGGAGTCAACGCTGGTGCCGGACATCAGGCCGATAAACAGATCGGGCATATTCGTTGGCGCTTGTTAGGGGCTTTCTTCATCCAGTTGAGCCAGAGCCGGCCCCTGGAAGTTTTCTAGTTTCGCCAGAAGTGGCTGGGTCTGGTTTTTAAAACGGATCATCTCAGAAGTCGGTACCGACTTTGCCTTGGGCAATTTGCGCACAATGGTGGCGGGGTTGCGATGTCTGCCATCCACCAGGAATTCGTAGTGCAAGTGCGGGCCGGTGGCATAACCGGTAGACCCCACAGTGCCAATAACCTGGCGCTGCTTAACGCGCTGGCCCTTTTTGACTTTGCGCTTGGTCAGGTGGAGATAGCGGGTTACATACCGTTCGCCGTGCTGGATAAATACGTAGTTGCCATTGGGCTTGCTATAGCCAGACGCGATAACCCGACCATCGCCAGTAGAGTAAACGGGGGTGCCTCTTGGAGCGGCATAGTCGGTGCCATTATGAGGTCGGCGTGACTTGAATACTGGGTGCAGGCGGCTCGGGTTGAAGTGAGAGCTGATGCGGACTATGTCCAGTGGTGTGCGGATAAATGCCTTGCGCATACTTTTGCCTTCAGGCGTGTAGTAATTGGCATCACCACTGTTATCCACATAGCGCACAGCGCTAAAAGTTCTTCCTTGGTTGGTAAAACTGACCGCAAGGATAGGACCGTTGCCAATTTTCTCCCCATCCAGGAACAACTCTTCGAACATCACACTAAAGTTGTCGCCCTTGCGAATATCGAGGGCAAAGTCGATATCGGAGCTGAATACATCCGCCATCTCCATTATCAGGCTGTCACTCAGCCCAGCATCGCTACCGGCCAGGAATAGGGAACTATCGATCTGGGCCTGTCGGTAAGCCGGATGGCTGTCGGGCTCACGAGTTATCAGTGCGTGTTCAAACTTATCTGCATTTGTGCGGGTAAACTCAATTTGATTGAGTCGATCTCGCTGCAATTTCAGGGACTGCAGCTGGCCATCATTATTTGTTTGAAAGGTCAGCTCTTCACCCGGAGTTAGACGTGCCAGCTGTTTTGCCTCTTTGCCGCTACCCAGAAGCTGGTACATCTCTTTGGCGCTGATTTTTGCACGTTGAAATAGGTCTGACAGGGTATCCCCGTTACGTACTTCAAGGCTCAACGACTTGACCGCCTCGACACTGACGTTAAGCAGTGGCGTTTCCGCCGGCGTATAAGTGAGAGCAGGTTTGGCTTCAGTGCTGTCGCCGCTTGTGACCTCTGAAAGTTTGACGGGTAGGGATGTGCGCTTAGAGGAAATCTCCGGTGAAGGAATCAGAACGGCCAGCATAAGGACAAAGGCTGCGATGCCAGCGGTCAGCGCATGAACGCGGGGAAAATGCTTGGGTAAGCCGCCAATACGGAGGCCTGTACTCGATTTACGATGGTTTTGCATGGCGTTAGCGGATGGTACTGGCGGTCGTTGTTATTTGCGCTTGAAAAACTGAGTGTCTAAAAAACAGGCATTGGAGGGGCTTTATAGCAAAAAAGCCGCCTTGGTTCACGAGATAATTGACACGTCTTTGCACGGTTTGGTTCCTCATGAATTTTGTTTTTAGTGCGGATGCTGGGCTGCTGCACGCTTGTATTTGCCGCAAACTTCGGTAATGTTGCAGCGCATTTTGCCGCCGCTTGGTGGCGCTAATTTCAAGCCTATATATGAGGGGAAAGCATGGCTGGGGTCGACATGACACTGCTAGAAGACTTGGACCGTCGCGGATTAATTAATCAAGCGACTGGTGACGGCGAACTGACGCAGCATTTGTCGGAGAGTCGAACCCTGTATTGCGGTTTTGATCCCACTGCAGACTCCCTTCATATAGGCAGTCTAGTACCGTTGCTGACCTTGAAGAGGTTTCAGGCGGCAGGGCATAAACCAATTGCACTGGTTGGCGGTGCCACGGGGTTGATTGGTGACCCCTCTTTTAAGGCTCAGGAGCGCAGTTTGAATACCCCCGATATTGTTGCGGGTTGGGTAGACAAGCTGAAAAGCCAGGTTTCCCAATTTATCAATTTCGATTGTGGGGAAAATAGTGCCATTGTCGCCAATAACCTCGACTGGACTTGC